>NZ_SOGX01000002.1:0-137203 GCF_004403125.1 Cryobacterium sp. TMS1-13-1
CCGATCGACCCCGAGACCGCCCGCCGCCTCGCTGGGACCGCGACGAGTTTTCTGCGCATCCTCACCCACCCGCACACCGGCATCGTCCTCGACGTCAGCTCCACCCCGTTCCGCGTGCCCGCGGCGCTGAAGAAATACCTCCGCCTACGCGATGGAACCTGCCGCTTCCCCGGCTGCAACCGCTCCGCCGGCCACAGCGACCTCGACCACACCCTAGATAAACAATTCGGCGGCCCCACCACCGCCACCAACCTCCACTTCCTCTCGCCCGCCCACCACAACCTCAAACACTTCTCCGCCTGGAAAGCCGTCGCCGACCCCGACGGCACCGTCCACTGGACCAGCCCCGCCGGCAAACACTACGCCACCGACCCCGCCACCCGCATCANCTACGCCACCGACCCCGCCACCCGCATCAGTCCGCACTTGCAGCAAACCGAAACACCACCACCGGCACCATCCCCACCAGACGAACCCCTGAGTGACCCCTGGAACACCCCCTGGAACACCGCGCGGAACACCGACGACCCCAACCCCCAACCGTTCTAGCAGCCAGTCCCCGGAGGAGGAGTGGCGCGGGATGATTGTCAATACTGATGGTCAATACAGCAGCCAGAGACCCCGGGAAGGCACTTGCCGCTATTCCACGAGCGGAAGCTGCACCCGCAGAACCTTGCCGCCGGCCACCATCATGCCGCGGCCGGGCGGAAAATCGGCCCGGTTCAGTCGCGGCAGCGGAGTCTTGAGCAGAATGTCGCCCGCGATGGTGTCGGGCTGCAGCAGCAGGCCGCGCCTGGAGTTCTTCATCTCGGCGAACAGTGGCCAGGACGAGTTCCACGACGCGGTTTCACCATCGGCGATCAGAAACTGGTCACTGCGCTTGACCTGTTTGATGAGCTCAACCAGCGCGGCATCGGCCGGGGTCTGCAGAAAGTCCGGGAGGTTTTCGACGACGAGCGCCACGCGCGGGCTGGCCAGGTAGGCGGTAAAAGCCACGTGGATGCCCAGCTGACGACCATCCGAGAGGATGCTGCGGAACACGTCGTACCAGTTCGACCGGCCGCTCGCGACCTCCCAGTCTTCCCGAAAGGCCGCGAACCCGTCGATGAGCAGCAGGATGCGCGGCTCGTTCGGGCGGTTCGTTGGGGCGGTTCGCCAGCGCGCGGTACTCGGCGATGGTTGACGCGGTGGCCTCGGCAAAGCGGTTGCCGCGCGCTTCAAGTTCGGCCTGGAGCAGCCGGAACAGGCGAATGATGCGTTCAATGTCGTCGCCGCCGCCGCCGATCATGCTGCCCACGTGCGGCAGCGGTTCGAGCATGCGGAGGCTGCCGGCGGCGAAGTCGAGGCCATAAACCGCGACGGGCCCGCCGGCGCTCGTGCGGCTGGCCGCGATCGCCAGGGTGCGCAGGGCGACGCTCTCCAGTTCATGGCCGAGCAGGGTGACCATCGACACCGAGCTCGGCAGGTCGCTCGAGTCAGCGATGAGCGCACCGGCGTCGATGACTGGGGCCAGGCGGCGCGCGAAGTGCAGGGTCGTGGCGGAGTCGACCGACTCGACCGCGACATCCGTTAGGGTCTCACCGGGGAAGGACCAGTGCTCGGGCCGTCGGGTCCACATGAGCCGTCCGCGCTCGAACGACACTAACGTCGGTGTTGCGCTCCTCGTTATAACCATGATGATTCTCGGCTGCGGAATGAGCTGGGCCGCGGCAGTGCGGTTGCGCAACCTCGACCGACTCCGCGATCGCTCCACTGACGACCTCACGCAATCAAACGCGACGGAGCGAACCCGCGAATTGACTAACACCGCCACGCAGCTCTACGCGCTCGTGCGACTCGCCCCCGTTGGCATCGTCGAGCTCGACGCCAGCGGCGATCTGCTGACGGCGAACGACCAATTTCACGCGCTCAGCGGCCTGCGACTTGACCATTCCCGGGGTTCGGGCTGGGCCGTCACCATCCATCCCGACGACATGGAGCGGTTGACGGCCGAGCGGGCCGTGCGGGCCGTGCGCGTAGCCGAGCAGGAAGCATCCGCTACCCATGCCCGGTTTGAGGCGGCTTTCGAGTCGTCTCCCCTGGGAACGGCCATTGTGACCCTCAACGGTTACGTCGTGGAGGGTCACAATGGCCGTTCGAGCTGGCCGGGCCGGCCCACGGAGCGCTCAACCGGCCCATCGAGAATATTTTCAAGCCGGGCAAGTCAGCGGATCACGGTGCAAACGTCAGCCCGTCGGCTGACGAGTACACGCACCAGCGCTCAGAGCGGGCGCTGCGTGGCATCGGCGAGAACTGTGTCAACGTCAGCGTCGCCGAGATCCACGAGGATACCCGGGTCACCGGCCTGCTCTACCAGGCTTCCCTCGCGGCAATGACCCTCAACCAGGTGACTGTCAGCGTCAACGTGTCGGCCCGTCAGTTCGCCCGCGACGATTTTGGTGCCACGGTGCGGCAAGCCCTGCAGGTATCGGGGCTTTCGCCAGCGCAACGCTGCCTGGAATTGACCGAAAGCGCACTGCACGATGCCATTGGCCCGGCCGCCGCGACGTTTGCCGAGCTACGACAGCTCGGGGTGCGCCTCGCCGACGTGATGCACCTCGACGTTATCGCCGAGGGGATCGAGACGGCCGGTCAACGCGACCTGCTCTGCGAGATGGGTTGCCACTACGGCCAGGGCTACTACCTCTCGCGGCCCAGCCCGCCCTGGTTTCGCACGACTGAGGGCGGCGAATTGGGGTTGGGGTAGGGAAATCCGATTATTGGGCTGTCTGCGTCTCCGTGTTCGGATCGAGGAGAACGTAGACAAGGGCGGTAATCGTGCCCGTGACTGTGCCGCTCACTACCGCGACGTCGAGGGTCGGCACCGTGGAGAGGGCGTTGATCAGGACGAGCCTCCGGCCGTGCTGAATGCCCGAAACGAAATCGAGCACACTGTCGTATCGACCGGTAACGGTGATGCTGAGCGGGATCGCAATGAAATTCGCCGGAGTGAGGCGGGGGTCAACCCCTGCGGCTGGAACCGCGCCGGCAGCAGTCGCCGCCTCGGTGGCAGCGTCGGCAGCTTCGCTCGGCGCCGGACTCGGCGTTGCCTCCGAGGCGGGCGCCGACGGGGGCGCCGCTGCTGTGGGTGCCGCCACGACGAGCAACGCCGGGTCAAATGCCTGCGCGTCGTTCTGCCTGAACGCGGAGATCACGACCTGGCTGCTCGCGGCGATCGAATTGAACTCGTCAATCAGGGCTGGAATCTCGGCGGAGCTGGGAACGGCCAGTTGAATTGCGGACAGGTCGTCCGTGAGCTCGTCGATGTTCTCGAACTGCTTCTTGAGGGCAATCACCTGTAGCTCATAAGCGGCATTTTGCGCCAGCGTCGTGTCACGATCGGCCTCCGCCACCCGAACCTCGCTCAGTTTGGGCGAAATCCCGAGAAGCCACCCGAGGCCCACGATCGCGCCGATCACCAGCAGGGCACCGATCACCCAGAGCCTGTTCTTGTCCATGATCACTTCCCCTCCGCAGTGGCGAAGCGTCCCGAAAACGCGCCCTCATTGACGTGCAGCACGAAGTCAACGGTGTAGAGACCGGCATCCGTCCGGGTGATCGCGGCCGGCAGGGAATCCGCATAGCCGGGCAGCGTCGACATGCGCTCCAGCCACGCCGGCACGCTCGTGGCATCGGGGCTCCTGAAAAGTATCCTGATCGTCGCCACCCGGGCGTTCAGCAGGGGGGACGCCGCCTGCTCGTAGGGAACCAGGGGCGATGCTGAGTCGATCGAAAGCGTGTCAACGGTCACGGTGCTCGGCACGAGTGCCAGCACCTGGGCGAGGTAGGCCTTCCAATCAATTTCAGTGGATGCGCCGAATTGCCGCGCGACCAGTGTTGTGTCGAGAGCGGCCTGCACCTTCTGAACCTCGGAATACTTCGATTGGCTGGCCAGCAGCTCCGTGGTGCGTTCCCGCGCAGCGGCAAGTTCGGCCTGGCTCTGCAGGGCGTACCAGCTGGATGCGCCGACCCCCGCCCCAACGAGTACCAGCACCGCCAGCAAGAGGCCTCCGAGGCGTCGCCGGGTAGCCTTGACCTTCTTGAGCAGACGAACTTCGGGCGGAAGCAGGTCCATGCGGGGTTCCGCCCCGAGAACGAGTTCATCCGTCGGCTTCTTGCTGGTCATGCTGTGCTCCCCAGCGCGAGGCCGAGTGCCACGGTAAAGGCACCATCCGTGAGCTGCAGGGCTGCGGCATCTATGCCTCTGGCAAGCGCAACCGACGCGAACGGATCTGCCGGCAGGATGGGCAGTCGAGTCAGCGCACTGAGCGCCTGCGCGAATCCGTCCAGTTGGGAGCCACCTCCCAAGAGCACAATTGCAGTCACGGGGATGTGCGGCCTGGTATGTGAAAAGTAGTTGACGGTATTGCGGAGGCTGTTGAGCAGGTCGCTCGTTGCCTCGGAAATGATGGTCGCCTCGACAGCGTGGTTCGTCGTGGATACCCCGGCAAGTCCGTGCTCGCGTTTCACTAACTCTGCTGTGGGCGCGTCGACGGACAAGCCCAGCACCAGTGCCTGGGTGAGGTCTCCCCCGCCCGCTGGGATGAGCCGCACAAACTGCGGAACTCCGGCGAGCGTGATCACAATGCTCGTGGTTGCCTGACCGACATCGATGAGGGCAACCGCACCGTCGAACGTTGTCCCCCGACACACGGCTCGGCTGACCGCGAAGGGGATGAGGTCGACCTCGACTGCGGTCAGGCCGGCCAGTTGCACGGCGGCGATATTGCCCTGCACCCCCTCCTTGACCGCAACGATCAACAGGCCGTTGATCTCGGGTCCGTTCTCACCCGCACTCTCGTTGATCGGGTAGAAATCGAGCAGGGCCTCCGCTACGGGCACGGGCAACATGTCTGCAACGAGGAAGGGCAGGGTTTCGCGGATGCGTTTCATACTTGTCTTGGGCACCGCGAGGTCCCGCGCGAGCGCGCGATGATTACCGATTCCGAGCACCACATTCTTGCTCTTAAAACCGCCCGCCGACCACAGGGTCTTCAGCGCGGCCGCTACGGTATTTGGCTCAGCTACCTCTCCGCGGTTCACTGCTCCCGCCGGCAGTGCAATCTGGTGGTAACGCATGAGCACGGGACGGGCCTTGTCGGCGTCGCGCACCTCCACGCCGCGCAAGCCGGACGTGCCGATATCGATTCCGACGACGCTGTCCGTCATGGCTGGGCTCCTGTGCCTATCGCTGCCGTGTCTATCGCTGCCTTGTTTATCGCTGCCGTGTTCATCAGTCGGTCACTTCCCTGTTCGATACGACCGATCCCGGTTGCGGGTTCGTGATGGTGGGTGTCGCGCTGCCGGTTTCGAGGTCCACTCCCGGCAGACCGAGCGGCACAAAGGTGAAGGTGGGGTTGTTCTTGGCCGAGCTGTAGTTTCCCGCGATCACTTGCCCGCGCCAGCTGAAGCCATTGGCACCGTCGAAGGCGCACGGCGTGTAGAGTAGCGCCTCGACCGGACTGTTGATCGAGAAACCGTTCTTCACGGTGAAGTTTCCCTGTGTCGGCGCCGTGCAGGTGGGTTGTTCGTTGGACAGCTGATCCGGCGTGATGAACCAGATCTTGTGCACGGCACTCGTCGACGAGGAAAACTGCAGCGCGTTGACCCCGGAGAAATCGAACTTGTTCGCGAAAATCACCACATCGCTGGTGAGCGTGACGGTGGTGTTGTGGGACGCCGTCGGTCCCAGCGCACAGTCGAGCGCGTTGATGATAACCGGCTTGCCCGCACTGGTTCCGCCGAGGTTTCCGTTGGGCAGAGCGCAGGCGCCCAGAGTTCTCACCTCATAGGGTGTGCCGGTGGAATCCACCCAGGCGGCGGGGGCGTACGCCACTTCTGTCCACGGCGGCACCTCGGGAATGATCGCGGAGTGAGTGAACGTGCCGCCGACGCGAGTCCCGGGCGGGTTGGGACTCACTGTGCCAGCCGTCAGGTTGTCGCTGATCCTCCCCGAGCCGAGAGTCGCCGCGCCCGACACCCAGGCAGTCCCGTTAACCGTGCATGATCCCGTGAACGTCAGGTTTCCCGTCACGAGAACACTCCCGTTGATCACGGTGTTGTTCTTCGCGCAATCAAAGTTGCCGTTTTTGACCATGAGGCCGGCCCCGGGTGATTCCGTCAAATCGAAGCTCGAGTTGGACTCCACGGTGCCGCCCCGATACAGGTAGAGCGCAACGCCGCTCGGCTCGATCCCGGGCACGAGGTACTTCAGGATCGCCTCGACCTTCGTCGCGTTGCCTTCCGTGGCACCGTTGACGCCCGCAGTTTGGGCCGTTCCGAGCGAGGTAATCCGCACCTCGGTTGCCGTCACGGGCGGACACCCCGCAATCCAGGTGCTGCCCCCGAAATACTCGATTTTCGCGCTGTACCGGGGAGCCACCGCAGAAGCGTAAGTTCCCGGAACGGCTTGCCCGGCGCAGTTGCCGACGACGTAGAGACCCTGGCGTGCCGCCGCAACGCCAGCATCCGCTGCCGCACCGGACTGAACCCCGGACCGAGTAGACGAACTCACTCCATAGGCGCCCACAACAGCGGCCGTGATGAGCGAGGCGAACAGCAAACCAACCGCCATCACACCCAGCACGGAGGCCAGCGCAGCCCCGCGCTCCGGACAGCCGCGCAGCGAGACGACGCCGCGATCTAGAAACATGTCAGGCCCCCCGATGCTCCGGCCCGACTGGTTGCGGAGCTTGAGATCACGACCGGCGGGTGGTCACCGGCGAGGCTCGTGAAATTCACGGTGAGCTGCTGTCCGCTGGCAGAAAAAATATTTGTCCCAGCCACGGGTGCGATCCCTTCCTGCACGAGCGTCCAATCCTGGAGTTCAATCGGCGTAGGCAGGAGAATGGCAACACTGGATCGCTTGAAGCGGATGCTGCCATTGCCAGCCGCCGAGTAATACCAGGCGACGCAATACCACGACAGGGTTGAGTCTCGATTCACGGTGCGGGCGACGAGGAATTGATCGGTACCCGCCGGGGTCGTCAAGAGAAAATCGGTGGAATTGCGCACGTTGGTCTCGATTGAATCCGCCACCACTTGCCCCGATGTGGTCGCAGCCGTCACGGTTTGCACGCGCTCAGTTGCGGTCAGACCGCTGACGAACAGTCCGGCGACGACGGCGACGACGATGATCAGCAGACTGCTGTAGACGATCAGCTCGACGAGCGTGTAGCCCCGCTCCGGATCGTCGTCTTGTTCGAGGAACATGTCATTTCACCGCCACAAAAATCAAGGTCTTGGCCGACGCCAGCACGGCACCCGTATCGGTTCGCACGACCGTGACAGCCATGGGAACCGTTATCGGGTACGACGACGCCGAGGTAGGACAGGCACCGCCGACCGTCCGAGCTACCTGAAGAGTCACGCCACGCGGATCGACCACGGAGAAGGTAGCTGCGGTCAGGGCGGTGCAGGTGGTTTGGGCCCGCGCGTTCTCCATCTCCTTGTTCAGGAGTTGGGTGGCCGCCGCGAGCGTTCCGTTGGCCGCTGACTGGGTGACGCCCTGCACCAGGAACGGCAACAGGGCCACGGCCAGTAGGCCGAGCAGGAACATGGAGACAGCAATCTCGATGAGGCCGAAACCCGCTTCCGTTGCCCGGGGAGTCTCCCGCTGGCGGTCGTTCATGGCCCCTCCTTTGGAACGACGTGTCAGAGATCGGAGAATGAAACGGTGGGGCGTCGCGTTCGCGATGCCCCACCGTTCTTGGCGCCACCACCGTACTCGACTTCGGCCGGGGCAACAGCTCGGCGGCACTCCGTTGGACCCTAGGGGGCGCAGGCACCTGCGACGACACCACCGGCATTGGTGATACTGAAGGTGTTGGTGGCCGCGCTGACCGCCTGGATGCAGAAGTTCGTCGAACCTCTCACAATTGTGACAGTGTCGCCGGCGGTCGGCACAAAGCCGTAAGGGGACAAGGCACCGATCGATGTCGTTCCTCCCGGAATATCGATCAACAAACTCACGTAGGCAACTTTGGCATTGCCAAGGTCTGATTTGGCGGCGGAATCCTTGGCCTGGTTCTGCTGGCTCAGAAAGATCGGAATGGCGATTGCGGCCAGAATTCCGATGATGATGACGACCACGAGGAGTTCGATGAGGGTGAACCCGTGGTCTTCTTTGTTCAGGGCTGCTCGCTTGCGGGCAAGTGGTCCGGTAAGGCTGTTGATCATGATGGGTCCTTGTCTGGGCGCTGGCGAGGAAGACCTTCGCAAGCTTGATTTGAGCCTACGGGGATTGCACAAAAAAAAGTAAAAAATCTGAATTATCAATCCCCAATTCAGGGGCGAAATGTCACTTGATATATTCAAAAATCGAAAACATGGGCATGTACAGCGCCACGATCATGCCGCCGATCACAATTCCGATGAACGCGATCATCAGCGGCTCGATCAGTGCCGTCAACTGTTCGGCCGTGGACTGCACTTCTTGGTCGTAAAAGTCCGCGATCTTTCCGAGCATGGTCTGCAGGGCTCCGGCATCTTCGCCGACCGCGATCATCTGCACGACCATAGGGGGAAACACCGGTTCCAGCGAGAGCGGCCCCGCGATCGACATGCCCTGCCGCACGGACTCCTGAACCTTACGGAGCGCCGATTCCACCACCCAGTTGCCGGAGGTTTCCCCCACGATATTCAGCGACTGCAGAATGGGCACGCCGGCGCCGATCATGGTCGAGAAGTTGCGACTGAAGCGTGCGATCGCGAGTTTGGTCATGAGCGGCCCGAAAACAGGCACCTTGAGCTTGATCGGGTCAATAATTTTGCGCACGGTCTCGGTGTTTTTGTTCTTGCGCCACCACACCGAAAAGACGATTCCCCCCACGACGAGCAGCGGCAGCAGCCACACCATGACTTGGGAGAGCACGACGAGAATCTGGGTCGGAAGGGGAAGCTGGCCACCGAACCCGGCGAACATCTTCTCGAACACCGGCACGATGAAGGTGAGCATGCCGATAACGGCCACGACCGCCATAATGAGCACGATCGTGGGGTAGGCCATCGCCGACTTAATCGTGTCGCGCAGCTTGCCCTCCGATTCAAAGTTTTCTGCTACCGAGTTGAGGGAATTTTCAAGGAATCCACCGGTCTCTCCCGCCCTGATCAGATTGATCATGATGGGCGGGAACACGTTCGCGTGTTTGATCATGGCTTCCGACAGGGAGACGCCCGTTTCCACATCGTTACGAACGCTCGTGAGGATCTTTGCGAGTTCCTTGTTCTCGGTCTGCATCGACAAGATATTGAGAGTGCGCAGCAGGGAAAGCCCGGCGGAGGTCATGGTGGCCATCTGGCGGCTCATCACGGCAAGGTCTTTGAGCCCCGGATGCTTGGCGAACCCGGGAATACTGATCTCTCGACTCAGTCCGGTACCGACCACGACCTCGGCGACGGAGATCGGGGCGACTCCCATGTTGCGCAAGCGAGTAATGGCGACGCTTTCAGAAGCGGCATCGAGTCGCCCCTTCACGACCTTTCCGGCAGCGTTACGCCCCTTGTAGGCATACGCGAGGGTGGTGGGCATGGCGCTACTTCTTTCGGGGTGAGAACGAGTCGCCGAAGTCGATTCCCCCGGCCGACATGGTCGTATCGAGCGAATTGCTGCCGCCACCGGAATGCGCGATGAGCTGAGCCAGGCCCTCGAAGTCCTGGGCTTTTTCTTCCGCGGACTGCCGGGTAATGCTGCCGGCATTGACGAGGTCGGCCAGGTGCTGGTCCATCGTGTGCATACCGAGCGCCCGCCCTGCCTGCATGGCAGAGGAGATCTGGTAGGTCTTGCCCTCCCGAATGAGGTTTGCGATGGCTGAGGTCGCCACGAGCACCTCCGTGGCCACCACGCGACCACCACCGACCTTTTTTACGAGGGTCTGGCAGATGACTCCCTGCAGGGTGGCCGCGAGCTGGGCCCGCACCTGTCCTTGCTGATAGGGCGGGAAGACGTCGATCACCCGGTCGATGGTCTGCGCGGCGTCCTGCGTGTGCAGCGTTGCAAACACGAGGTGCCCCGTCTCGGCCGCCGTCAGGGCGACCGACACGGTTTCCAGGTCACGCAGTTCTCCGATCAGGATCACGTCTGGGTCCTGCCTCAGTACATGCTTGAGCGCGGCGGCGAAGCTGTGCGTGTCGTGACCGACTTCGCGCTGATTCACGAGCGACTTTTGGTGCCGGTGCAGAAACTCGATCGGGTCTTCGACCGTGACGATGTGGTCGGCACGCGTGCGATTGACGAGGTCGATCAGGGCGGCGAGCGTCGTGGATTTGCCGGATCCGGTCGGTCCGGTCACGAGCACGAGTCCGCGCGGCAACTGAGCGAACTTCGCGACCGACTCGGGCACCCCAAGTTCGGACAGCTGCTTAATTTCCCGCGGAATGAGGCGGAAGGCCCCTCCCACCGAATTGCGCTGCTGGTAGTAATTCACCCGAAATCTCGCGCCGCTCGCCGTGAAGGCGAAGTCGAGTTCAAGCTCCCGATCGAACTCTTCGCGCTGCGTTGGCGTCAGCAGGCTGAAGAGCGCGGACGTCACCTTGTCCCGCAACCACTTTGTAGAGCCTGCGACCGGGCGTAGCCCGCCATCGACGCGAATGCACGGCTGCGCCCCCACCGTGACGTGTAGGTCGGAGGCATTGAGGTCGAGCACGGTCCTGAGCGCGTTCAGGAGATCCGGATCGGGTTCCTGCCCTGCTGCCCCGCGCGTGAGCACGGCGGAATCACCGGCGTCAACAAAGACTCCCTCGGTGGACACGATCGGAGCGGTCAGGTAGTCCGGCTCGGCCAAGCCAGCGGGACCAGGGGTGCCAGCGGGCTGATCGGCATCCGCTCGGCTCATTGCCGTTGGACCAAAGCCGGGAGCCGCCACCGGAATCTCATAGATCGGATTGTTCATGCTGCCTGTCCTTTACGTTCTAAGCCACCACTCGGAGAATTTCCTCAATCGACGTGAGGCCCAGCAAAACCTTGGCCCAACCGTCTTCTCGCAGGGTGATCATGCCCTGCTCTTTCGCCTCTCTTAAGATCTCCGCGCTCGATGCACGGCCCACAGTGAGTCGTTCGATCTCTTCGGACACCGTCATGACCTCGTGAACGGCAATGCGCCCCCGGTACCCCGTCTTGGAACAACTGGCACAGCCGACGGGCCGGAATATCACCGGTGCCGGCAAATCAGGATCGACGGCGAAGTTCAGCAACACCAGCTCTTCCACCTCGCGGTTGTCGGGCAGCTTGCAGCGGTCACACAGCCTGCGCGCGAGCCGCTGGGCGACGACACAATCCAGTGCGGAACCGACAAGGAACGGCTCAATGCCCATCTCGGTGAGCCGCGTGATCGCACTCGGCGCACTATTGGTATGCAGGGTCGATAACACGAGGTGGCCGGTGAGTGCCGCCTCGATCGCGATAAGCGCGGTCTCGTGGTCCCGGATCTCACCGATCAGAACGACGTCGGGGTCGGAGCGCAGGATGGACCGCAGCGCACTGGCGAAGGTGAGCCCGGCTTTTGGGTTCACCTGCACCTGGTTGATGCCCTCCATCCGGTATTCGACCGGGTCTTCGACGGTGATCACGTTGATCTCGGTGCGGGCGACAGAATTAAGGGTCGTGTACAGCGTGGTGGACTTGCCTGAACCGGTCGGCCCGGTTACGAGGATCATGCCGTAGGGCTTGGAGTATGCCGTCTTATAGGCGTTGAAGTTTCCCTCGAGCAGGTTAAGGTCGCGCAGGCTCAGCTTGGTGCTGGAGTTGTCGAGAATTCGCATGACGATCTTCTCGCCCCAGACCGTGGGGAGCGTGGCAACCCGCAGGTCGATCTTGCGGCCGCCATGGCTCACGGACATGCGCCCGTCCTGCGGTTTGCGGCGCTCCGAGATATCAATGTCGCTCATGATCTTGAGCCGGGAGATAACACCGTTCTGGATGCTTTTGGGTGCACGCTGCATCGCGTGCAGCACTCCGTCGATGCGGTACCGCACGCCGAGGCTGTGCTCTGCGGGTTCGATGTGGATATCCGATGCCCGATCCTGGATGGCCTGGCTGACGAGCAGGTTGACGAAACGAACAATTGGGGCGTCATCATCGAGGGAATCCGAGACACCGAACGCTGCGGACTCCGTGGGCGCGTTCTCCTCCTCGAGGGTCGTCGTCAGATTGGTGAGCTCGTCGTCGGCTCGGTGGTAACGGCCAATGGCGGCAAGCAAATCCGCACGTTCCGCGACGACCTGCTTGACCTGCATCCGTGAAGCATCACGCACATCGTCGAGGGCAAAGACGTTACCGGGGTCGACCATCGCGAGTAGGAGACGGCCCTCGATAATCGCGATCGGCAGCACATCATGGCGTCGGCAGATCGACGGGGTGACGAGCGCAACCGCCAAGCGATCAACCGGGTAATCAAGAAGTTCAACGAACGGCAGGTTGGCCTGCTCGGCCCGAGCCTTGGCGAACTGGAGCTCGGTGATGACGCCGCGCTCGACCAGCGCCCGGACCGCGCTCTCATCGGCCGGGTCCCCGGCCATGAGCGTGTCAAGCACTTCGATAGGGAGCAGCCCGTGGAGAATCAGAATTTCGGTCAAGGTTGCCACACGAACCTCCCCCGAAGTGGTTACTTCTAGTCTAGACCCCGAGTATACGTCCCCACCCCAGAATCCCGTTACCTTACAGGTAGCCCCCTTCTTCCTGTTCGGGGCCCGGGCCCGGAACGCGGGCCCAGTTTACAGACTGAGCCCGGAGTCACAAGGTGGACTTGGTGGCGCCGCGGCCAGCCCACGGCATCCATTTGTCTGGTCTTGCACGTTAACGACGGATGGCCCCTGCCGAAGCAGGGGCCATCCGTTTAGAGCTGCCGGGTACTAGTTGTACGTGCCCGGTGTCAGGTCGTCCGACGAGAAGCTGTCGAAGTCAACGAAGCTGAGGTCACCCTCGTTGAACGTGGCATCTTCGGTGAAGATGCGGTTCGGGTAACGCTCAGCCTTGGCTTCTTCCGTTGCCTCGACGGTGACGTCGCGGTAGCGGGGAAGGCCGGTGCCGGCGGGGATCAACTTACCGATGATGACGTTCTCCTTGAGGCCCATCAGCGGGTCGCTCTTGCCTTCCATGGCCGCCTGGGTCAGAACCCGGGTGGTCTCCTGGAAGGAAGCTGCCGACAGCCAGGACTCGGTCGCCAGGGAAGCCTTGGTAATACCCATGACCTCCTGGCGAGCGGATGCCGTCTTCTTGCCCTCGGTCAGCGCCGTGCGGTTGAGGTCGTTGTACTTCAACCGGTCAACGAGCTCGCCCGGAAGCAGTCCGGTGTCGCCGTGTTCGACGACGGTCACCTTGCGAAGCATCTGACGAACGATGACCTCGATGTGCTTGTCGTGAATCGGTACACCCTGCGAACGGTAGACCTCCTGCACACCGGAAACGAGGTGCTTCTGCACCGCGCGAACACCCTTGACGCGAAGAACTTCCTTCGGGTCGACGGCGCCGATGATGATCTGCTGCCCCAGCTCAACGTGCTGGCCGTCCTCAACAAGGAGGGTTGAACGCTTGAGCACGGGGTAGGCGATTGCTTCGTCGCCACTGTCGGGGGTCAGGATGACCTTGCGGCCCTTGTCCGAATCCTCGATGGTGATGCGTCCGGCGGAGTCGACGATGGGCGACGCACCCTTGGGGGTACGCGCTTCGAACAGCTCCTGAACACGCGGCAGACCCTGGGTGATGTCGTCAGCGGATGCCGACCCACCCGTGTGGAAGGTACGCATGGTCAGCTGGGTGCCGGGCTCACCGATGGACTGCGCAGCGATGATACCGACGGCCTCACCGATGTCGACGAGCTGGCCCGTGGCGAGCGACCGGCCATAGCAGACCGCACAGACACCGACGGCAGACTCACAGGTCAGCACGGAACGCACCTTGATGGTTTCGACCCCACCGGCGATGAGCTTGGCGATGAGCACGTCTCCGACGTCGTCTCCGGCGTCGGCGATGACCTCACCGGCAGCGTTGACCGCGGCTGCGGCCAGGCTGCGAGCGTAGACCGCGTTCTCGACGTTGAAGTCGACCAGGAGGCCGCCGTCGTCGCCCCGCAGGAGCGCACCGGTCGTGGCATCCGTTCCGGCAATGGGCAGGTCAAGGCCCTTCGTCGTTCCACAGTCGTCTTCACGGATGATGACGTCCTGCGAGACGTCCACCAGACGACGGGTGAGGTACCCCGAGTCGGCGGTACGCAGAGCCGTGTCGGCCAGACCCTTACGAGCACCGTGAGTAGCAATAAAGTACTCGGCGACGGACAGGCCTTCGCGGTAGCTCGAGATGATCGGGCGAGGGATGATCTCACCCTTCGGGTTGTTCACGAGGCCTCGCATGCCGGCGATGTTACGCACCTGCAGCCAGTTACCACGAGCACCAGAGGTCACCATGCGGTTGATGGTGTTGTCGGCCGGGAAGTTCGCCTGCATCGCTGCGGCGACATCTTCCGTGGCACGAGTCCAGATCTGGATGAGCTCCTGGCGACGCTCGAGGTCGGTCGTCAGACCCTTGTCGAACTGGCCCTGAACCTTGGCAGCCTGCTTCTCGTAGCCAGCGACGATCTCCTTTTTGTTCGGAGGCGTCAGAATGTCGCTGAGCGCTACGGTCACGCCGCTTCGGGTTGCCCAGTAGAAACCGGCATCCTTGATCCGGTCGAGGGTTGCAGCAACCTCAACCTTGACGTACCGCTCCGCGAGGTCGTTGACAATGGTCGACATGGTGACCTTGTTGGCAACGTCTTCGAAGTACGGATAGTCGGCCGGAAGCGCCTCGTTGAAGATGGCGCGACCGAGGCTCGTCGTGACGAGAACGGTGCCGACAGCCTGACCGTTGACGAGCTCGACGCCTTCGGGCTGGGTGCCCTCGGTGAAGTACTTGTCGGTCAAGCGAATGCGCACCTTGGCGTTCAGGTCGAGCGTCTTCTGGTCGAACGCGAGAATCGCCTCTGACACGGTGGAGAATGCGCGGCCTTCTCCGACCACACCTTCCTTCATCGTGGTGAGGTGGTGCAGACCGATGATCATGTCCTGGGTGGGCAGGGTCACCGGGCGGCCGTCGGACGGCTTGAGGATATTGTTCGAGGCGAGCATCAGGATGCGAGCCTCGGCCTGGGCCTCAACCGACAGCGGCAGGTGCACGGCCATCTGGTCACCGTCGAAGTCGGCGTTGAACGCCGCGCAAACGAGCGGGTGCAGCTGGATTGCCTTACCTTCAACGAGCTGAGGCTCGAAGGCCTGGATGCCGAGGCGGTGCAGGGTGGGTGCACGGTTGAGCATGACGGGGCGCTCGCGGATAATCTCCTCGAGCACGTCCCAGACCTGCGGACGCGAACGCTCGACCATGCGCTTAGCAGCCTTGATGTTCTGAGCGTGGCTCAGGTCGATCAGGCGCTTGATCACGAACGGCTTGAACAGCTCGAGTGCCATCTGCTTGGGCAGACCACACTGGTGCAGCTTGAGCTGCGGGCCGACCACGATGACCGAACGGCCGGAGTAGTCCACGCGCTTGCCGAGCAGGTTCTGGCGGAAACGACCCTGCTTTCCCTTGAGCATGTCGCTCAGGGACTTCAGGGCACGGTTACCGGTTCCGGTGACCGGGCGACCACGGCGACCGTTGTCGAACAGTGCGTCGACGGCCTCCTGCAGCATCCGCTTCTCGTTGTTGACAATGATCTCGGGAGCACCGAGGTCAAGCAGACGACGCAGGCGGTTGTTGCGGTTGATCACACGACGGTAGAGGTCGTTGAGGTCGCTGGTCGCGAAGCGGCCACCGTCGAGCTGCACCATCGGGCGGAGTTCCGGCGGGAGCACCGGAACGACGTCGAGCACCATTCCGGCCGGCGAGTTGCCGGTCATGATGAACGCGTTGACCACGCGCAGACGCTTAATGGCGCGGATCTTCTTCTGACCCTTGCCCTCAGCGATCTGCAGGTGCAGGTTTTCGCTTTCGGTGACCAGGTCGAAGGCCTCAAGGCGCTTCTTGATGGCTTCGGCGCCCATGTAGGCCTCGAAGTACATGCCGAAACGGTCCTGGAGCTCGTGGAAGACGGAGTCTTCCGGCTTCAGGTCGCCGACCTTGAGGGTGCGGAAGTCTTCCCACACGCGCTCGAGGTGAGCAACCTGCTCGTCCAGAGACTTGCGAATCTGGCCCATTTCCTTTTCGGCGGCGTCCTTGGTGCGCTTCTTCTGGTCGCTCTTGGCGCCTTCGGCCTCCAGCGCTGCGAGGTCGGTTTCGAGGCGCTGCAGGCGATCGGCGATGCGCGAGTCGCGGCTGGACTCAATGGTCTTGAGTTCGAGACGCAGCTCGTTCTCGAGGCCGGGCATGTCCTGGTGGCGACCGTCTTCGTCCACCGTGATGACCATGTAGGCGGCGAAGTAAATGACCTTTTCGAGGTCCTTCGGAGCCATGTCCAGCAGGTAACCGAGACGCGAGGGCACACCTTTGAAGTACCAGATGTGCGTGACCGGGGCAGCGAGTTCGATGTGGCCCATGCGCTCACGGCGCACCGACGACTTCGTGACCTCTACACCGCAACGCTCGCAGACGATGCCTTTGAAGCGAACACGCTTGTACTTGCCACATGAGCATTCCCAGTCCCGTGAGGGTCCGAAGATCTGCTCGCCGAACAGGCCGTCTTTTTCCGGCTTGAGCGTGCGGTAGTTGATGGTTTCGGGCTTCTTGACCTCACCGTGCGACCAACGACGGATGTCGTCTGCGGTAGCCAGGCCAATACGAAGCTCGTCAAATGTTGTTACGTCGAGCAATTTCTCTCCTTGGAAAGTTTTCGAAGATTGCGGGGCGGGCCCTGCCTTAACAAGCTCAGATGTCGTCGATGGACGACGACTCAAACCGGGTGGAAATGTTGATGCCGAGTTCTTCCGCAGCACGGAACACCTCGTCATCCGTGTCGCGCAGGCTGACTGCGGTGCCATCGGCCGAAAGCACTTCGACGTTCAGGCAGAGCGACTGCATTTCCTTGATAAGAACCTTGAAGCTCTCGGGAATGCCGGGTTCCTGGATGTTCTCACCCTTGACGATGGCCTCGTACACCTTGACGCGGCCGAGGATGTCGTCGCTCTTGATGGTCAGGAGTTCCTGCAGGGCGTAAGCGGCTCCATATGCTTCGAGCGCCCACACCTCCATCTCACCAAAACGCTGTCCACCGAACTGCGCCTTACCACCCAGCGGCTGCTGCGTGATCATGGAGTACGGGCCGGTCGAGCGAGCGTGGATCTTGTCGTCGACGAGGTGGTGGAGCTTCAGGATGTACATGTATCCAACGGACACCGGCATCGGGAACGGTTCGCCGGAGCGGCCGTCGAAGAGCTGGGTCTTGCCCGAGGAACCGATGAGGCGTTCGCCGTCGCGGGTCAGGGTCGTGGAGTCCAGAAGACCCTCGATCTCGATCTCGAGCGCACCGTCGAATACCGGGGTGGCGACCTTCGTGCCGGGCGCGGCGCTGAAGGCGTGCTCCGGAAGACGAGCAGCCCATTTCGGCTTGCCCTCGACGTTCCAGCCCTGCTTCGCAATCCAGCCGAGGTGCGTTTCGAGCACCTGGCCGAAGTTCATGCGACCGGGGATACCGAGCGGGTTGAGGATGATGTCAACCGGGGTTCCGTCGGCGAGGAACGGCATGTCCTCGATCGGCAGAATGCGGGAGATAACACCCTTGTTGCCGTGACGGCCGGCGAGCTTGTCACCCTCGGTGATCTTGCGCTTCTGGGCGATGAACACGACCACGCGCTGATTGACGCCACTTCCGAGCTCGTCGTCGCCGTCCTGCGAGTCGAACACCTTGACACCGATGATGGTGCCGCGCTCACCGTGGGGAACCTTGAGCGAGGTGTCGCGAACTTCGCGGCTCTTCTCGTTGAAGATGGCGCGCAGCAGGCGCTCCTCGGCAGACAGCTCGGTCTCGCCCTTGGGCGTGACCTTGCCGACGAGGATATCGCCGGGGCGAACCTCGGCTCCGATGCGAATGATGCCACGCTCGTCGAGGTCGGCGAGGAAGTCCGGCGACACGTTGGGAAGGTCGCGAGTGATCTCTTCCTTACCCAGCTTGGTGTCGCGGGCATCCACTTCGTACTCTTCGATGTGAATCGAGGAGAGGGTGTCGTCCTTGACCAGGTTCTGGCTCAGGATGATCGCGTCCTCGAAGTTGTAGCCTTCCCACGGCATGAATGCCACGAGCAGGTTCTTTCCGAGGGCGAGTTCTCCCTGGTCGGTGGCGGGTCCGTCGGCGATAACCTCGCCGGCTTCGATCCGCTCACCGGCGTTGACGATCACGCGGTGGTTGAAGCTCGTGCCCTGGTTGGAGCGCGAGAACTTGCGCAGGTAGTAGTCCTGCGTGCCGCCCTCATCGAGCTGGATGGTGACGACATCAGCCGACACCTCGGAGACCACACCGGGCTTCAGCGCGGTGAGCACGTCACCGGCGTCGATGGCTGTGTAGACCTCCATGCCGGTTCCGACGAGCGGGCTGTCGCTGAGCAGCAGCGGCACCGCCTGACGCTGCATGTTGGCACCCATGAGTGCGCGGTTTGCATCGTCGTGCTCGAGGAACGGGATGAGGCTGGTCGCGACCGACACCATCTGGCGCGGCGAGACATCCATGTAGCCGATGTCTTCAGCGGGAACGAGGTCGACCTCGCCACCCTTCTTACGGGCGAGCACGCGGGTCTCGGCGAAGTGCGAGTCCTTGGTGAGCGGCGCGTTGGCCTGGGCGACGATGAAGTCGTCCTCTTCGCTCGCGGTGAGGTAGTCAATCGTCTCGGTGACCTTGTTGTTCAGCACCCGACGGTACGGCGTCTCAATGAAACCGAACGCATTGATCTGCGCGAACGAGGCGAGCGAACCGATCAGGCCGATGTTCGGGCCCTCAGGGGTCTCAATGGGGCACATGCGGCCGTAGTGCGAGGGGTGAACGTCTCGCACCTCGACGCCGGCGCGGTCACGGGACAGACCACCCGGGCCCAGCGCGGACAGGCGACGCTTGTGCGTCAGTCCGGCGAGCGGGTTGTTCTGGTCCATGAACTGCGACAACTGCGACGTACCGAAGAACTCCTTGATCGCGGCGACGACAGGGCGCACGTTGATCAGGGTCTGCGGGGTGATCGCTTCGATGTCCTGCGTGGTCATGCGCTCGCGAACAACGCGCTCCATGCGGGACAGGCCGGTGCGCACCTGGTTCTGGATGAGCTCGCCGACGGCACGGATACGACGGTTACCGAAGTGGTCGATGTCGTCGATGTCGATGTTGATGTCGGTCATCTTGCCGTCGCGCAGACCCGGAAGGGTGGTCTGGTTGTCGTGCAGGGCGACGAGGTACTTGATGGTGGCCAGGATGTCCGCCAGCGTCAGTACGGAGTCACTCAGCGGAGCTTCGAGGCCGAGCTTGCGGTTGATCTTGTAACGACCAACCTTGGCCAGGTCGTAGCGCTTGGAGTTGAAGAAGAAGTTGTCGAGGAGCGCGCGCGCAGCCTCGGCGGCAACCTGCTCGCCGGGGCGAAGCTTGCGATAGATGTCCTTGAGGGCTTCTTCCTTGGTGAGGATGTTGTCCTTCTCGAGGGTGAGCTCGATGGACGCGTAGCCCTTGAACTCTTCGAGGATCTGCTCGCTGGTGAGGCCGAGGGCCTTCAGGAACACGGTCACGGACTGCTTGCGCTTGCGGTCGATGCGCACGCCAACCTGGTCGCGCTTGTCGATCTCGAATTCAAGCCAGGCACCACGGCTCGGGATGACACGGGCGGAGTAGATGTCCTTGTCAGACGTCTTCTCCTGCTCGCGGTTAAAATACACGCCCGGGGAGCGCACCAGCTGCGACACGACGACACGCTCGGTGCCGTTGATCACGAAGGTGCCCTTGGGGGTCATCAACGGGAAGTCACCCATGAACACGGTCTGAGTCTTGATCTCACCGGTGAGGTGGTTCATGAACTCAGCGTTCACATAGAGGGGTGCGGAGTAGGTCTTACCCTTTTCCTTGCACTCGTCAATGGTGTACTTCTCCGGCTCGAGCTCCGGGTTGGTGAAGGACAGCTGCATCGTTTCGCCGAGGTCCTCGATGGGAGAGATCTCCTCGAAGATCTCATCGAGCCCGGTGCGATTCGGCAGGTCCTGGCGTCCGGCAGCCTGGGCTTCGGCGACGCGAGCCTTCCAGATGTCGTTGCCGACGAGCCAGTCGAAGCTCTCGGTCTGCAAAGCAAGCAGATCCGGAACGTTCAAGTGGTCGCTGATCTTTGCGAACGACAGACGCTCGTGCGAGCGGCCGTTCTTGGGTGAGTTGGTGGTTGCGTTGCGCGCAGCAGCCAAGGAAATAACCTCCGTGGACCCCGTCAGGTCTAGTTACTGTTATTGGTGATGACTCCGCAGACCCTCATAAGAGGTGTGCCTCAAGGTGGCTTGAACACGCAAAGCCGACCGCAATATGAAGGCATAGTTTGTCTGGGAGCGCAAGGATCAACTATATGCCCCCATTCGCGTCATGTCCACCTAATTGTTGCAAATCTGCAAACTCTCAGGTATAACACCCTTCTCACATCCGGCACCGCTCCCGCGCCGCTTCTCGCGAAAGCGGATGCTGCGGCGCGGGCACGCAGACAGGGCGCAGACTAGGACGATGAGTACTGGGCGTAAGGGTGAGGTGACGGAGGGGCATCCGTCTGTCGTGTTGAAGTTGAGCGGACACACTGCGGTGATCGAACCCGACCGTTTCACCCCCGGCAGCTTTCAGCTCGTGGTCGACGGTACCCCGCAGTCGCACGTGAACATCGATCACCCGGATGAGCTGTTCTTCGAGTACATCCAGCGCATCGGGCACGTCATCGACCTGCTCGGCGACCCGCACGAGCCGATCACCGCCGTCCACCTCGGGGCCGGCGCGCTCACCTTGCCACGCTACGTCGAGGCGACCCGGCCGGGCTCGCGCCAGCAGGTGGTCGAGATCGAGAGCGATTTGATCGACCTGGTTCGGGAGGTGCTGCCGTGGGACAAACGCGCCCAGCTGCGCGTGCGCCATGGCGATGCCCGCGAGGTGCTCGGCAAGCTTCCCGCCGGGCTGCAGGGCGCGGTTGACCTCGTCGTGGTCGACATTTTCTCCGGGGCACGCACCCCGAAGCACGTCACGAGCCGCGAGTTTTTCGCGCTCGCCGCCCCGCTGCTGTCGTCACGCGGCGTACTCGCCGTCAACGTAGCGGATGGCCCCGGCCTCGCGTTCGCGCGCGGCCAGGCCGCAACCCTCTCGGCGGTGTTTCCGCACGTGATCGGATTCGCCGAGACGCAGGTGCTCAAGGGGCGCCGGTTCGGCAACATCGTGTTCATCGCAGCGCACACGCCGATCGACCTCAATTGGATTCCGCGGCTGCTGGCCAACGGTCCGCACCCGGCAAAGGTGATCGAGGGAACCGAACTCAAGCAGTTCATGGCCGGTTCGCTCGTGGCGACCGACGAGACGTCGACGCAGTCGCCGCTGCCCGGCCGCACGGTCTTCCAGATCGGGCACTAGCCGGCGACCGGATGCCCGCGGGCGGCGGTACTCTGGGGACACCCGTCATTTCTCCGCGCGGCCGCGTCCGCCTTCGTCATTACAGGAACACACCCTGAGTTTCATCATCGGTTACGACCCCATCACCCTGCGCGAAAAAGTAGACCTTCAGGCCGCCGGTGAGCGGCTTGAAGAACTCGGCACCCTGCGCAGCCTGGCCGCGCTGAACGAAAAGGTTGCCCTGCTGCGCCTCGTCGGCCGGCTCGATGAAGCCTGGGAAGTGGCCAACGAGGCCGTGCGCCAGTCGCGCTTCACCGGCAACCGGGAGCAGGCGGTGGCCAGTCGCATCCGTCGGGCGCAGGTCCTGCAATTTCAGGGCAAGCTCGTCGAGGCCGCGAGCGAGTTGACGCATTGCATACTCGACTCCGAGGTGCACGAGTGGAGCCGCCTCGCCGCCTATGCCCGCCAGCACCGCGGCAAGGTGTACTTCGACCAGGACAACCTCGAAGGAGCCCTCGCCGACTTCACCGCTGCCGTGTTTCTGCGCGAGAAAGACGGCGCCGACGCCGACGAACTCGACAGCTCGTTGCTGGCCGTTGCCGTCGTCGAGCAGCACATTGCTGCTCGCAGCGCCCAGGCCTGACCTGACCTGCAGTCCCGCCGCGAGTGGACGGGCCCGGGGCCAGCTACTGGCCGCCGCACGCGTTAAGCGGCATGCTGTGTTCACGACGAAGGCGAGGTGACCGGTGACCGATCCGACCGAGCGGCGGCGTGCGGTGGGCACGGCCGTGCTCGTGATTCTCACCCTGACCGCGTGCAGCGCTGCGGACCCGCGCGCCACTCCGACGACCACGACACCGGCCCAACCGACGCCGAGCGCAACGGATGCCGGTGCTGACCCGCTCGCACCGGTGCATCCGGTCGGCGAACCGGTCGTGATCGCGTCGGGGCTTCAGGCTCCGTGGTCGATTCTGCGACTGCCCGACGGCGCCACGCTCATCAGCGAACGCGACACCACCCGGCTTCGCGAGCTGCTGGCCGACGGCAGCCTGCGCGACGCCGGCACCGTCGCGGCGGCGCGCCCGAGCGGTGAGGGCGGGCTGCTCGGCCTCGCCTTTCTCGCCGACCGGGCGGCCCCGGGCGGCACTGGCTGGGTGTACGCCTACTACTCAACGGCGGCCGACAACCGCATCGAACGGATGCCGCTGGCCGGCTCCCCCGGTAGCCACACCCTCGGGGCACCCACCCTCGTGCTCGACTCCATCCCCCGAGCCGGCAATCACAACGGTGGACGCCTCGCGTTCGGCCCCGACGGACTGCTCTACGCCACGGTCGGGGACGCCGGAGACACCGCCAATTCCCAGGACCTGGACTCGCTCGGCGGCAAGATTTTGCGAATGACACCGACCGGTGCCGCGCCAGCGGACAACCCGTTCGGCACACTGGTGTACTCATTCGGGCATCGGAACCCACAGGGCCTGGCCTGGGATTCGCGCGGCCAGCTGTGGGCGAGCGAGTTCGGGCAGAACACCTGGGACGAACTCAACCGCATCGTTCCCGGCGGCAACTACGGCTGGCCGCTGGTCGAGGGCCAGGCCGGCGACCCGGCGTATCTCGACCCGGAACGTCAGTGGTCGACGGACGTAGCGAGCCCGAGCGGCATCGCCATCGTGAACGACACCATCTTCATGGCGAGCCTGCGCGGGCAACGGTTGTGGAGCATCCCGATTCTGAGCACGTCCTCCACCGACACCCCCACCGAGTGGTTTGTCAACGGATACGGCCGGTTGCGCGACGTGGTGTCAGGGCCGGCTGGCACACTGTGGTTTGTGAGTAATAACACGGATGGCCGGGGCTCCCCGGCGGCTGAAGACGACCGGCTCCTGCAAGTGGCGGTGGCGCCCTGATGTCTTTCCCGACGTCTGATCTCGCTCAGACCCCCGCTTGCCTCGCGGAAACGGCGGCCTCCTGATGGCCGATCTCGCCCAGGTGCGACGCTGGGCCGACGCGCTCATCGTTCTGCACCTCGACCCCAGCTGGACCTTCGGCTTCGACAACGCGAAAAAACGTGCCGGCCTGTGCAATTTCAGCGCGAAGCACATCACGGTGTCGCGCTACCTCGCCTCCCGCTATGCCGACGACGACGTGCACCAGATCCTGCTGCACGAATTCGCGCACGCCCTGGCCGGGCCGCGTGCCGGGCATGGTCCGCGCTGGAAGAAGGTGGCCTTCGACCTTGGCTACGACGGCAAGCGCACCCACGACGGCGAGATCGCCGACGAACTCGCCCCCTGGGTGGGCACCTGCCCCGCCGGCCACACCCATTTTCGGTATCGGCAGCCCACCCGGCCGCTGGCCTGTGGACTCTGCGCCCGCCGATTCGATCAGGCCCACGCCATCAGCTGGTTACGCCGCGAAATCACGCCGGCGATCCGGCGTCGGGCCGCGGCCTCGGCCGGCCCTCGGCTCCCGCCGGTCGGCTGAGTTCAGGGCCCGGGGTCAGCGCCCAAACGTTCAGCACCCAGACGTTCAGGGCGCACCAGGTCGGCGCGCACGCGTTCAGTGCACGTCGTAGCGGGCGAGGGCGTCGGCATCCGTGGCGTGCATCATCGCTCGACGAGCGGTATCCAGCGCGGTCACCGGGTCGGCCTCGGCCACGGCGAGCGCGAGCTGCCGTTCAGCCTCGGCCAAACGGGTGCGCGCGGCGGCCTGCACCCGACCGCGATGGGCGGACACGAAGTCGCGGGTGATCGTAATCTGGCTGCGGGCGGTGAGCAGCGCGCCGGCTAGGGCGGTGCGGGCGTTCTCGAGCCGCAACTGCCGATTGCGTGCCTCCGAACGGATGCTGTCCAGCCCGTTCATCGCCGCCTCCAGCTTCACGACATCCGAGGATGGGTCGCTGAGCCTCCCGGGCTCCCGCAATTGCGCCTGCACGGCTGCCGCCTCGGTGATGACGAGGTTCAGGGACGCGCTCGTATCGGATTCTTCGTGACCATCGCGCAGGGCTCGCGCCTGCGCGAGTTCCGAGCCGGCAGCATCCAGTGCCTGCTGCAAGTTCGCGAAACCGCGGTGCAGCAAGTCCTCGCCGGTTTCAATCGCGTCGAGCAGTTGTGTCGCCTGAAACAGGGAGTGCTCGGCGGACTGCAGCTGCTCCCCCACCGGTTCGGACGACGCGGCCTCGAGGCGCGCAGCGGCAGCATCGGCGGCGGCCGCGGCCAGGTCGAGTGCGGTTTGCGCCCGCAAAACGTTGCCGCTGATCGAAGCGAGCGCCGGCGGCGAATAACTCAAACCGAGCCGGGCGAGCGTGCTCGCTCCGCCGGCGACCCGGTCGGACACGCGATCGAGGCGTCGGCGCAGTTCGTCGAGTTGCTGCGGGGCGTTGCGTTCCACGCCGCGCCTGGCGGTGAAATTACGCGCCTGACCGGTCAGCCGACCGGTGGCCTCGTCCGCGAGCTGGATGATCTGCTGGTTCCAGCGGGTGCGTTCGGCAGCGGTGTCCGGCACGGCGTCGTCGAGCTTTTGCTGCAGCGCGAAAGCATCGCTGAGCTGGCGTTTCGACGTGCTGAGCGCCGTGGCGAACTCCCGCGTCGAAGACTCGCCGAACTGGGCGATGGCGAAGCCGAGCTCGTCGGTCGCGTCTTGCACCAGATCGTCGGCGCGAACCAGGCTGATCGCCGCGCTGCGGGCGAGAACTGCCGCCTCAGCGTTCACCTGCCCGATCCGAGCCCGGGTGCGCCGCCGCGAGGCTGCCACCAGCGCCCAGACTCCGGCCAACACGAGGCCGATAACGATGACCGAGGGTACCCACCAGAGATCGCCATTCATAGCCGTGAGTCTAATGAGGGTTACTGGGCGCTACCGATCGTCGGCAGAGGGCCGCCGCATCTGCTGCCGAATCATCTCGAAGTCGTGCCGCGAAATCTCGAGCACGCCGCGGCGCAGCTGGAAGCCCCAGTCCGGGTTTCCGCGGGTGAGCTGTAGCACGGGCAACAGCGGGCGGATGCTGGTCGGCCAGGCATCCAGATCGTAGTCGGCCCGGCGTCGCCAGGGCCGAAACTCGTTCGCGGGGTCGCCCACCTGGTAGGCATAGGCATCCGCTATTCGGCCGATGGCCGTGAATTCCTTGAGCGGATCGCCCTCGATCGCAGTTTTCGGGGAGTAGTAGACGATGCCGTCGGCCTCGCCCATCTGCGCGATCAGGTCCCCGGCGCCGCGATTGGCGCGGGCGATGCCCAAATCGACACCGCGCAGCACGTGCTCGCGGTGCACAACGCCGAGCCAGAACCGAATTGCCACATTCCTAGTTGTACCGCATGCCACGCACACACCAAACTAGGCAGATGCGAGTACTCCTGAAAGAGATTCTGGACTGCACACCGGATGCTGCCTGGCACGCCATCCACAGCCCCGCCGTCTTTCGCGAGGTGAGCAGCCCGTTCATGGCGGTCGAGTCTCTCGAACCCGACGGGTTTCCCACCCGGTGGGAACCGGGCGAACACCCCGCCGTGTTCTCTATGCTCGGCCTGGTGCCGATGGGAACCCAGATCATTCGCCTTGCCAACTCCACGCACCGGCCCGACGGCGTGCGCATTCTGCGCGATACCGGTCGCGGCGTCTCCGGCGCGCTGAGTGCGGTCACGCTCTGGGATCACCGCATGGCGATCGCGCCCGACCCGGCCGGCACCGGCAAAACCCTCTACCGGGACCAGCTCATTTTTCGCGGCCGCCCGGCCACGATCGCCCTCTGGCCGACGTTTTGGGCGTTCTGGCAGTGGCGGATGCTGCGCCTCAAAGTTCTCGCCCCCACCTGGCAGCACGACGTGGGCATCGACGACCCCAACTTTGTGCCGCTGTCGCAGCGGGAGTCCGACGACGGCAACTAGCGCTTCCGCAGTTTCCCCGCGCCATCTCCTATGCACCGGGCCCGCCAGCGGTAGCGTAGCCACCATGAGTTCTTCCCTGGGGGCCTTGCAGATCGCGGACTGGCGTCGGCGTGTGACCGGTTTGTACGCGGGGGTGCGCCAGCTCAGCGTGAGCAGCCCGAAAAGCGGCCATGAATTGTGGCGGTCGGGGCGGGATGAACTGTTTGCGGGGCATCCGTCGTCGCCGTTATTGCCCGACGACCGTTCGGCCTTCACCGGGCTTCCCATTGCCGCGTACGACCCGGACTGGCGGTTTGAAGTCGAGGTGCACCGCTCCGAGCAGTCCTATCGCATGAACGTGGAAACCGGCACGGACGGCACCGTGCCCTTCGACCTGGTCGGCACCGTGCGCCTGCCCTACCTTGGTTCGCTCGACGTGTGGCGGCTCGCAAGCTACGGCGGCGGCCTGTTCCTGCCGCTGAAAGATGCCCTGGCCGGCAAAAGCGGCGGAACTTACGGCGGCGGACGGTACCTGCTCGACACCATCAAGGGTGCCGATCTCGGCCCGGGGGTCGACGACGACACCCTCATTCTCGATTTCAACTTTGCTTACAACCCCTCCTGCGCGTACGACCCGATGTGGGCCTGCCCACTGCCGCAGAGCGGCAATATCATCGACGTCGACGTGCCCGTCGGCGAGCTCTACCACGGCGACCACTCGTAGCTACCCGGGTGCCCGTTCACACCTGCGGAGAATTTCGTCGATTCGCCCGCTCCGCGCGTGGGATGCCCCGAATCTCGAAAGATTCGGCACAGCGCCCCGGATACCAAGGTCACTCTCGGTGCGCGCGAGCTGCGATTTGACAGCATCCGCTAGAGTAGTGGTACTTGCGAGTGCGTAGTTGCGCTTGCTGCGTCGTAGAACGCCCTCTTCTCTATCTGGCGGCCCACCAGGGCTGACCTGATTTTTCGAATGAAACATTCTTACGGCGAACGGATGTGCCCCTCGGCACCTTCGCCATGTGAATCCTCCTGGTTTGCGTATCGCTGCGCGATACTTCGAACGGGCGAGGAGACTGATGCCCGAAAGGCACCATTTTGTCTACAGCTTTATCTACAACCACTGTGCCCACACCCTTTGGCACGCTCGGCGTGCCGGCACCCCTGGTCAAGGTCCTCTCTTCCCAGGGAATCGACACCGCCTTCCCGATTCAGGTCGACACCCTTCCGGACACCCTGAACGGCCGCGACGTGCTCGGCCGCGGCAAGACCGGCTCGGGCAAGACCCTGGCCTTCTCCATTCCGATGGTGTCCCGCCTCGGCGGCAACCTCGCCGGCGGCAAGCGTCGCCCGGGTCGCCCGCTCGGCCTGATCCTCGCGCCGACCCGCGAGCTCGCCACGCAGATCACCAACGCCATCACCCCGCTCGCCGAGGCCTACGGCCTCAACACCACCACGATCTTCGGTGGCGTCTCGCAGGGCCGCCAGGTCACCGCGCTCAAGGCCGGCGTCGACATCGTCGTGGCCTGCCCCGGTCGCCTCGAAGACCTCATGAAGCAGGGCTTCGTGAACCTCGACTCGGTTGAGATCACCGTGCTCGACGAGGCCGACCACATGGCCGACCTCGGCTTTCTGCCCGTCGTCACCCGCATCCTCGACAAGACTCCCGGCAACGGCCAGCGCATGCTGTTCTCCGCCACCCTCGATAACGGCGTGGACAAGATCGTCAAGCGCTTCCTGCACGACCCGGTGATGCACTCCGTCGACGAGGCTAACAGCCACGTCTCGGCCATGACCCACCACGTGTTCGAGGTCGCCGGCGTCGATGCCAAGAAGGACCTCGTGCAGAAGCTGGCGAGCGGCTCTGGCCGTCGCATCCTCTTCATGCGCACCAAGCACCAGGCCAAGAAGCTCGCCAAGAGCCTCACCGACGCTGGCATCCCGTCCGTCGACCTGCACGGAAACCTCTCGCAGGTGGCCCGTGACCGCAACCTCGCCGCGTTCAGCGCCGGCACGGTCAAGGTTCTCGTCGCAACGGATGTCGCCGCTCGCGGCGTGCACGTCGACGACATCGAACTCGTCATCCACGTCGACCCGCCGGCCGAGCACAAGGCGTACCTGCACCGTTCGGGCCGTACCGCCCGCGCCGGCAGCGCCGGTGACGTCGTCACCGTCGTGCTGCCCGAGCAGAAGCGCGACACCGACGCTCTGCTGCGCAAGGCCGCCATCAAGGTGACCCCGCAGCGCGTGGATGCTTCCTCCCCCGCCGTCGACGCCCTCGTCGGCGATGTTGCTGCTTATGTCAAGCCGGCTCCCCGCGTCGAAGCGCCGCAGCAGCAGCGCCAGTCGCAGGGTGGTCGTTCGCAGGGCGGACGCTCGCAGGGCGGACGTTCACAGGGCGGTCGCTCTGAAGGCGGTCGCTCACAGGGTGGCCGTTCAGAGGGCGGCCGCGATGCCGGCGCCGGCCGCTCCGGCGCAAGCCAGGGCGGTGCCCGCACCGAACGTAACGACGGCGGCCGCAGCCGCGACTCGGCTCCCGCCGGTGGCGCTCGTCGCGAGCGCACCGGCCGTCCGGCCGGCGCTGCCTCCAGCGCTCCCCGCTCGGGTTCGGCCGCTGGCCGCTCGGGCGGCGCTCGCGTCGGAAGCCTCCAGGTCGGCGGACTTGTTCGCGGACCCGGCTCGGGTGGAGCAGGCCGCTCGGCTCCCCGCCGCTCGCAGGGCTAAACAGCCAGCAGCATCCGCTTGAAACAATTGGGCCGGTCTCTTCGGAGGCCGGCCCATTCGTGTGTCCGGGATCGCCCGCAAAGACGGATAGTGTCGAATCATGAACACCACAGTTGTCGTTCGACCCGTAGAAGAAGCGGATGCCGAAAGCCTGGGCCGCGTACACGCCGCCTGCTGGCATGAAACCTATGATCACCTGCTCAGCCAGGCCGCGTTGTCCCACCTGCGACCGGAGCGTCTCGCCACGATGTGGCACGGAATCACCAAGCTCGGTCACGAGTACCGACAGGTCGTCGCCGTCGACGGCAGCGGCGAGATCATCGGTTTCGCTGCGAGCGCCCCGGGTCAGGAAGACGACCTGCCGGCATCCACTCGCGAATTGAAGGTCATGTACCTGCTCAATGCGCACCACGGCGTCGGCGTCGGCCGACTGCTGTTCGACGCTGTCGTCGATGCCGGCCCGTCGGTGCTCTGGGTGGCCGCCGACAACCCGCGCGCCCACGCTTTCTACGCGCGCAACGGCTACACGGCTGACGGTCGGGAGAAGACCGAAGAGGTTCTCGGCGAAATGCTGCACGAGGTGCGTCTGGTTCGCTGAAGGTCTGCTCAGAAGTGCAGAATGAGCCGATAAGGGGCGCAAACCCACCTGCTGGGGTCTGGGGCACACCAGACCCAATAGGGTGATCTGATGACTAATTCCACGGCGGCAATCCCCGTCATCCTCGACGTTGACACCGGCGTAGACGACGCCCTGGCCATCCTGTTCGCGGTCAAGCACCCCGGCATCAACGTGCTCGGCATCAGTTGCGTGGCCGGAAATGCCTCACTCGACCGCGTCGTCGAGAACACCCTGCGCGTGCTCGACGTCGCCGACGCGCCGTCCATTCCGGTCGCGGCCGGCGCCCGCCGCCCCCTACTGGAACCGGCCAGATCGGCCGCGCACGTGCACGGCGAGAGCGGCCTCGGCACACTGCAGCTGCCGCCGACCGACCGCACGGCCGAGTCCATCAGCTCGATCGAGCTCATGCGCCGGCTGATTTTGGACAGCCCCCGCCCGGTCACCCTGGTCGGGCTCGCTCCGCAGACAAACCTTGCCCTGCTGCTGCGCCAGTACCCCGATCTGGTCAAAAATATTGAGCGCATCGTCTTCATGGGCGGTTCCACGACGGTCGGAAACGCGACCGCGGTCGCCGAGTTCAACGTCTGGCACGACCCGGAGGCCGCGGCCATCGTGCTCGATTCCGGCGTGCCCACCTTCATGTATGGGCTCGACGTGTTCAATCAGGTCGCGATCGGCGAGCAGGTCGCTCGTGAACTCGTGCGCAGCGAGTCGAATCTGGCCCACGTCGTCGGCCTCCTGCTGAGCAACCGGATCGCCCTCGGCTCGGGGCGCAACGCCGAATACACCGGTCTGATCGGTGATGCCGGGGCCCTCTGCGCCCTCGTCGATCCGTGCGGATTGACCACCCAGATGCTGCCCCTGCGCGTGCAACTCGCCGGTTACGGGCGCGGGCAGACCCTGGTCGACAAGCGCACGCATCCGGGGGAAGACATCCTGCACGGCCTGGCCGGCGACTGGGAGGCCGCGGAGGTCGCGCTCGACGTCGATGTCGACCGGTACGTGCGCCTGTTCCTCGATACGCTCGGGCTTGGTTCGGCGCTGCCGCAGCCCGCCTAGCGGTGAGCGGATGCTGCCGCCGGCTCAGTACAGCAGGCCGACCGACGCCATCGCGGCGCGCAGCAGGGCGCCCCGACCGCCTTCCATCTCGGCCGAGACTCCCGGTGACACGGCCTCGGTCGGCGTCATCCAGGTGAGTTCGAGGGCATCCTGTCGCGGGTCGCAGGTACCGGTGACGGGAACGACGTAGGCCAGCGAGACGGCGTGCTGGCGGTCATCCGTGTAGGCGGTAATGCCCGGCAGCGGAAAGTACTCCGCAACGGTGAACGGCACCGGGCTGACCGGAAGCTGCGGGAAGGCCATCGGGCCGAGGTCCTTCTCGAGGTGACGAAAAAGCGCATCGCGCAAGGTCTCGCCATAGAGCACCCTGCCGGAGACGAGGGTGCGGGTCATCTCACCGGTTGAACGGGCACGGAGCAGCACACCGACCTCGACGACCTGGCCGAGACCATCAACCCGCACGGGCACGGCCTCAATGTAGAGAATCGGCAGGCGGCGGCGAATCTCGGCCAGTTCAACGTCTTTCAGCCAGCCCGGATTCGTGTTCGGGGCTCCCACGGGGGGCTTCGGCGTCCAGTCCGGGTCTGGGTCAGGGGTTCGCACGCTCATGATGCCATTCTGTCCTACGTGGGCACCGCGCGCGCACTCGCGAGCCGCTCCGCCCGGACTGCCGTGGGCCGGTCCCCTCCCTCACCACGCGCACAACTCCTGCAATTCGCGCGGTGCTCGGCCACCTCTCCAATGATTTGCTGCCATCGGGTCGCGCACGTCAATTTTCTGCAGGAGTTATGCCGAGCAACCGCTGACATAGTTCGAGATGATCATCGACGCGGCACGTCTGGACGGCACGGCAATGGAAGTATGGGAGTGCGCGGCGTCCACGAGTCGCGAGCTATTTGGAGGAAGCTATGACCACCATCGACAACGCCGCCGTTCTCTGGTCGGCCACCGGCGCCGACCGGACTGACCGCCCCTTATTGCTCATCCTGCACGGCTACGGCTCGCACGAGGGCGATTTGTTCTCCCTCGCACCGCACCTGCCGCTTGAGCCGGTGATCGCGGCCCTGCGCGCGCCCCTGCAGGCACCGGCGCCGGTCACCGCCGGCTGGGCCTGGTTTCCGATCGCGGAGCCGGGCAGCCCCGACCCGGCCCCCGTCGCGGCGGCCGTAACCGCGGTGCTCGACTGGCTCGACGCCCTGCCGCAGCAGCCGCCGTCGATCGGCCTGCTCGGGTTCTCGCAGGGGGGAGCAATGGCGCTCGAGCTGCTGCGCGCCGCGCCCGACCGCTTCAGCTTCGCGGTGAACCTCTCCGGATTCGTCGCCAGCGGACCGCAGCACAGCGACGCCGAGCTGGCCGAGCGGCCGGTTCCCGTGTTCTGGGGTCGCGGCACCGCCGACACCGTGATTCCGACCAGCGCGATCGAACGCACCCAGGCCTGGCTGCCCGGGCACAGCACCCTCACCGAGCGCATCTACGAGGGTCTGCCGCACTCGATCTCGCAGGCCGAGCTCGGCGACGTCGTCAACTTTCTGCGCACACAGTACTCCGACGCCGCGTCCAGGCCGGCCGCCTAGAAACGCTCAGCCGAGTGGATGCCGCAGCGCGGCATCCACTCTCAGTCACGACAGAAGGCGGTCACCGCCGCGCCGCGCCCGTACCGAAAGGAGCGGACGTGCCAGACGCCAGCCGATGCGGAAGCCCGGGTGAGGAATCGCAGATCGTCCTACAACCGTCCCCGACCGGACGATTTACGCCCCCCAACGCTCAAGCGCTATGAGCGGTCGCGCTTGGCCTGCTCCTGCGAAGCCTGGCGCTCGACGTGCGCTTTCTTAGCCGCGCGGTGGGCGTCGCGGTCTTTCACCGCGATCTGGTCGGCGCGCACGCCAGCCTGAGTGGAACGCTCCAGCACGAGCCAGGCCGGCGGCTGCTGCAGCAGGGCGGAAATCTCAGCGGTGGTCAGCGGTTCGGTGATCTCGCTGCGGGCCAGGCCGGAAATCGAGACGCCGAGCTTGGCGGCGACGACCTGGCGCGGGTGCGGACCGTTGGTGCGCAGCAGCGCCAGCCACTCCGGCGGGTTCGCCATGAGCTCGGTGAGCTCGGTGCGGCTGACAAATTCGGTCTGGAACTCGGCCGGTGCCGCGTCGAGCAGAATCCCGAGTTTCTGGGCCGCCGTGGCGGGCTTCATGGTCTGGGGCTTCTTCTCGGAACTCATTGTTCAAGCGTATAGCCTGAGAGGGCCCTCATTTGGGCAAATAGCCCCTCAACGACTACGAGAAAGGATGCCGGTGAGCTTTTCCATCGCCTTCGTCGCCGGTGTCACCCCCACCAAATGGACCCGGATCTGGGGCGACCGCCGCCCCGACGTGCCCCTCACCGTGTTTCGCACCGAAACTGACGAGCAAATTTCGGTGCTGCACGACGGTCGGGCCGAGGTCAGCCTGGTGCGCCTGCCCATCGATGAAACCAATCTGAGCGTCATCAACCTGTACAACGAGATCCCGGTCGTAGTCGCGTCGAAGGATCACACGATCGAGCAGGCCGAGACCGTGCTGCTCGCTGATCTGGCCGGGGAGCATTTGCTGCAGAACCCCGACGACGTGCCCGAGTGGCGCGACCTCGCCGATGAAGTGCGCGACGGCACCCGCCGGCCCCTGCCGCCGATGCGCGACCTCGACGAAACCATGGAGCAGGTTGCCGCCGGCGTCGGCATCATCATTGTGCCGCACTCGATCGCCCGGCTATACGGCCGCAAAGACGTCGTCTCCCGCCCGGTCACCGGCGTCCCAGACACCCAGATCGCCCTCGCCTGGATCACCCGCGAAACCACCGAGGACATCGAGGAATTCATCGGCATCGTGCGTGGTCGTTCCAAGGCGAGTTCACGAACCGATGCCGGCGCCGCAGACGCGGCCGCTCTCGCAGACGAAGCGCCGCCCGAGCTTCGCAGCGACGGGCGCCCGGCCAAGCCGCCACGCAAACCCAAGAAGACCGACAAAGCCAAGGCCGCCGCCAAAGCCATCCGGGTCGCCGCAGCGAAAGCCAAACCGGCCGTGCGCAAGAGAACCGAGAGCGCCCCCGGCCGCACCCGTCCGACCAAGAACCCCAACAAGGGCAAGGGCCGCGGGCACTAGAACGGATACCCAGAGACCGGTTGCGTTGGGCGCGACCTCGCTGCTACGGGTTCTTCAACACCGACAAAATATTGCCGGACGGGTCGGTGAACCAGGCGATATCCGGTCCCTGCCCGCCGCCAGCGGCAATTCCCTTGTCGTTCTGCTCGAAGCCGTCGTAGCGGAGAAACTCCACGCCGCGCTCGGTGAGCTCATCGACGGTGGCATCGAGGTCGGTCACCGCGAAGTTCAGAATCGTGTACGTGGCCGGCACAAAATCGGGCTTGGGGTACACGATCACGGTGGCGCCATCGGGCAGTAAAATGCGCAGCATCCCCATCTCGCCCACCGTGACCTCGAGGCCCAGCGTCTCGGCGTAGAAGGTTCGCGCGGCGTCGAGATCTTCGACCGCGAATCCACTGAAGCCGGCGACAATACCTACGGCATGTTCGGTCATGGGTAACTCCCTCTAGAGTGGTGCGGGTTTCGCCGGGTCAGCGGGAGCTGATCGACGCGAACTTGCGGATGCACAGGGGCACGAACACGAGCAGCATCACGGTAATGCCGATCAACACGGTCAGCACCGGGTTTTGCATGGTCCAGATATCGGGAACCGGCGCCGTGCCGAGGTTGCCGAACAGCTGCCGCACGGCCTGCACGAGCGAGGACACCGGGTTCCACTCGGCGAAGACGCGCAGCGCGGTCGGCAGGGTTTCACTCGGCACGAACGCGTTCGAGACGAAGGTCAGCGGGAACAGAATCAGAAACGACGCATTGTTGATGACCTCAGGGCTCTTCACGCTCATGCCGAGCAGCGCCATCACCCAGCTGAACGCGTAGCCGAACAGCAGCAGCAGCCCGACTCCCGCCAGAAATTCGGGCGGGGAGGTGTTGACCCGCCAGCCGACCGCGAGCCCGGTGGCCATCATGATCACCATGGAGATGGTATTCAGCACCAGGTCGCCGTTGGTGCGCCCAATCAGCACAGCGGATGCGTTCATCGGCAAGCTCCGAAAGCGGTCGATAATGCCCTCTTTCAGGTCGAGCGCCATTGCAGCACCCGAGAAGGTGGCGCCGAACACGACGGTCTGCGCGAAGATGCCGGCCATCAGGAACTGGGTATAGTCGCTGCCCGCAACCGCAATGGCCCCGCCATAGACCTGGCTGAACAGCAACACGAACATGATCGGCTGGATCACGGCGAACACGAGCATGTCCGGCGAGCGCTTGATCTTGATCATGTTGCGCTTGGTGACGGTCCAGCCGTCGGAGTACCACAGGGAAAACGGGTTCCAGGTGGGGAGCGGGGGCAGGGTGGCCACCCGAGCGCTGGCCCGCTCACCGTTTGCGTCGGCCACGGCCGGTGCGACTTCCGTCGTGGCAGAGTCCGCGATCGCAAACGCGGTGGGAGTGGTCGCAGACGGGGCGGGCTGAGCCGGGGTATCGGCGTGGCGCGCATTCATTTGACGCTCTCCAAATCTGCAGCTGAGGCATCCGCTGCCAGCGCCTGGTCGCGTTTGGCCTGCGCCCGTTTGGAGAGCTTGGGCCCGCTGGAATCGTCATCGTCGGCCGTGCTGAGGTCGGCCTTGTGACCGGTGAGCTTGAGGAAGACGTCGTCCAGGGTGGGGCGGCGCATGCCGGCATCGTGCAGAGTGACCTCTGCGGCGCGCAGGTCGGCGAGCATGTTCTGCAGGGCGGTGGGGCCGTCGGTGACGGCGACTTCGACTCCCCGACCATCGGTGGAGATCGAGGGGACACCCGATCCGTGCCGGGCGAGAATGTCGCGGGCGGCCGCACCGTCGGCGGCATCGACGAGGGCGACCACCACGCGGTGCCCGCCGATCTGAGCCTTGAGTTGATCGGAGGTGCCCTCGGCGATGACCCGGCCGTCGTCGATCACGACGATGTCATCAGCGAGTTGGTCGGCCTCTTCGAGGTACTGCGTGGTCAGCAGCACGGTTGTGCCGTCGGCGACGAGGCGTTTGATCACGTCCCACAGGGCGATGCGACTGCGCGGGTCGAGCCCGGTCGTCGGTTCGTCGAGAAAGAGCACCTTGGGGTTGATCACGAGCGCCCCCGCGAGGTCGATGCGGCGCCGCATGCCGCCGGAAAACCCCTTGACCGGCCTATTGCCGGCGGCGGTGAGCTCGAACAGGTCGATCAGCTCCTGCGCCCGTTTGCGGGCCGCCGCGCCGCCCAGGTGATACAGCCGGCCGACCATTTCCAGGTTTTCGAACCCGGTGAGGTTCTCGTCGACGGCGGCGTACTGGCCGGACACCCCGATGATGCGCCGCACCGATTTGGGGTGGCGAACGACGTCGATTCCGTCGATAACGGCCGTGCCGGCATCCGGTCGAATCAATGTTGTCAGCATTTTGACGACGGTGGTCTTTCCGGCGCCGTTCGGGCCGAGGAGCGCCTTGACCGTACCGCGCGGAACCTGCAGGTCGAGCCCGGCGAGCGCGCGCACCGGACCGCTCTTGGACTGGTAGGTCTTGGTCAGGCCCTGGGCCTCAATGATCACGGGAATTCCTTGCCGATTCGGGTGGTGCAATCAGGTTCGATGCCATGCTAGTAACCCCCTCCGACATCGACAACCGCCCGCCCAATCTTGGGCAGGGCCCGGCCCGGAACGCGGGCCCGGCTTATAAACACGGCTCAGGTTCCCAGGTCGGTCTCACCCACATCGTTGCCGTCGGTAACCGCCACCGACAGTACGCACCGGGCGGGGTCGAGAGCTTCGGGCTGCAAATTCACTGATGCGGTTCGCTTCATGCCCCGATAGGGCCATACCCGCGGTGTCTCCCGGCATTGGAAGACCCGATCGGCTCCCTGCTCTGAAGATCTCAGGAACGTGGCTGGCAGCGAACACGGAGTGTGCTGTGCACTGCCGATGAATCGCCCGTGCGCGTCACATGCCTGTCACTGTTCATACGGGGAAACACTCCATGGAGAGGTATATATGACTACGACCGCCACGCGATCGCCTGACGAACCGATGCAGCCCCCTGCTGCACATCCGGGCAGCACGGCCGCGCGCCTCATCGACCAGCACCTGCTCACACGCCGCATCACCGTTGCATTGTCGCTCGCCGTCATCGGGGCGATTCACATCCTCGACCTCCCCGGCAAATTCGCCGAGACTCCCTATCTGGCCTTCGCGTACATCGGCATCATCATCGCTGTGGCCGTATTGATCGAACGCGTTCTCGTCGTCGGATCGAGAATCGACTTCCTCGGCGCTGCTGCGCTGTCTGCGGCCGTCATCGTCGGCTTCGTCATCAATCGCACCGTCGGCATGCCGATGGCCATGGGCGATATCGGAAACTGGCTGGAACCGCTCGGTCTGCTGTCACTCGTCGTCGAGTTTTTCGCCATCTGGCAAGCGCTCGTCGCCGCTCTGGTTTACCACCGCCGGGCACGCTGAACGCCTCGTTTCGCAGCCGTCCAGGGCTCGTACTCCGCCCCCGGCCCATCCCCGAACGCGGGCCCAGTCTAAAAACTGGGCCCGCGTTCAATGGTTCCGGGTGTCCGCTCGGCTAGAGCCGGGCAAGACGCTCGATGTCTTCGAGGAACTCGGCGGCGACCTCGGCGGAGACGGTCATGCGAGTTTCCGAGATAGCCCTGACGTAGTCCGCGGTGCTCGGACCATTAATGACCGGACCATCGTCGGCCGAGTACAACGCCTTTTCCAGGGCATGCTGGGACGCCCGATGCGCGGCATACTCAACGTCAGCGGGCGAGAATCCCTCGCTCTTTTCGACCAGCACCGCGAGGTCGACCTCGTCCGTCACGCCTTGCGGAATGTACCGCTCCCAGATGGCCTGGCGAGCGGCAACATCCGGCAGCCCGATCGGCACGACGTAGTCGAAGCGGCCGTGGCGGAGAAAGGCGGAGTCGAGCGCGCGAATAAAGTTGGTCGCACAGACCAGCAGGCGCCCGGGCTGGTCACGGAACGCCGGGATGATCTTGAGCAGTTCGTTGGTCACGCCCTGCATCGCCGACGGCGGTTCGCCCGAGCGCTGGGACGCGATCTCTTCGACCTCGTCAATGAACACCACCGCGTGTTCCAATTCGGAAATCTTGAGGAAGGTTTCGCGCAGCGCCCCGGCCAGACCTTGCGGGTCGGCAGCCAGGCGCGACGGGAACACCTCGATGAATGACCATTCCAGGCGAGAAGCGATCGCCTTGGCGAAGGTGGTCTTTCCCGTGCCGGGAGGGCCGAACAGCACGACCGCCTTGGGCGGAGAAACACCGTACTGCTCGGCCAGTTCCGGCTTGGCCAGGGGCATAACCAGGCGGCGTTCGAGCAGTTCCTTCTCGCGCGCCATGCCGCCAACCTTCTGCCAGAGGTCGCGCGGCAGCACCCGGCCGCCGAGTTCGCCGAGCAGCTTGAGTTCCTCGCGCTGCACGGGAATGTGCCGTTCGAAGTAGCGCAGGTTCTTCTTGACCTCGAAGCCGCGGTTGATAAAAGCGTCGACCTTGGTCTCGGATTCGGGCATGAGCGCCGACAGCTTGGTCATGCCGTGCGGGGCCATGCGGGCCTCGAGCGCGGCGAGCATTGCCGTACCGATGCCCTGACTCTGCCACTTTTCCGCGGTCGCCAGAAAGACGATCCAGCCCTGAGCGTGCGCGGCGCGGCCGACGGCGGCACCGATCACCTCATCTCCGTGCAGGGCCACGACGGCATGGTCCTTCTGGCAGGAGGTGAGCACCTCGGACAGGCCGTAAACCGGCTCGGTGTCGGCGGCCTTGATCTCGTCCCACAGGCGCAGAATGCCGTCCAGATCGTCGGAGTGAAAATCGCGCAGTCGCCAGCCAGTCATCGTGAACCTCGCATTGTTGGGTGTGCTGCCACACTATTGCACCCGCTCCCCTGCCCCCTCCCGGCGAGGTGCCCGGCATCTCTCCGGAACCGTCCGCGCGTAACTCCTGCAATCTGTCTCAGCAATTCCTCCAAAGCCCGAAAATACGCCCAACTTTTATTCGCCGATTCCAAATTGCAGGAGTTATGCGCGCCAAGCACCCGGACTGCAGTCACGAAGTGGCCGAAGGAATCGGGTCAGGCGCGAAAGGCGGCGGCAAGGATGCCCGGCAGCCTGCGCACCGAGGGACGCGCGGCGAATTCGGTCAGCAGGCGAGCGGTCAGGGCGCCACTTCGGGCCGAGACGAACCACGGAGGCTTCGGCAGCAGCGCCCACTCCCCGTGCACGATCGAGCGCGGAAACGGCCGAAAGGGCCCCCGCACGACGGTGCGCTCCACGTCGTCGAGCAGCAGGGCGTTGTGCACCACGCCGATGCCGCTCTGCACGTCGCTGAGGGCATGCCCCGGGAACGCGCCCCACGGCGACGCCGCTGAGAGAAACCCGACGCCGGTCCAGGCGTTGATTGCGATGGTTCCATAGCGCAGGCGCGCCACTGCCTGCTCGAACCCGGCACCGAGCCGGCGGATCATGCTCGGCACTCCGAGAATATTCGCGCCGAGCGTGCCGAGAAAGTCGCGGTTTACCGTCTCGACGGCTGCGTCGAGAAACGCCAGGCCGGTGCCGGGAAGTTCGACGACGCCGAGCACCGGCGCGAAGTATTCCGTTCTGAGCATATCTTCCGGCACAGCGGATGCCCACGCCTCGGGCGAGTCCACACCGCCCGTTTGCGGCGCTTCACGACTCGCCCCGGCTGCCACGAGCAGGCGCCCGCCGGGAATCGAACGCGCGGCCGGGTAGGCGGCGCGGGCCGCGCGCATCCGCTCATCGCTGCCGGGGTACCAGGCTGGCCGAGGCGGTGCGGACGCGAGGGCCGCCGCGACCGCGTCCAGAAACGCGCGCTTCTGTGGCCAGGCGGCGCTGAGTACGAGCACCTGTCCGGCTATGCAGTTGTAGCCGCCGTTGTGCAGCCGCATGGTTGCGACGTGTTCGGCCTGATAGCGCAGGTCGCGGGTGCTCCACCGGCCCGGCAGTACGATGATCGGTGAGACACCGCCGAGTTCGCTGGTGATCGGTTTGGTGAGGCGCGGGGCATCCGTTTTCGAGCCGGCGAACACGATGGCGTCGTGGGTGGCCGCGCTGCCGGTGATGTGCACGTGGCCGATGCCGGCGTGGTGCGCGAGGTAGTCGCCCACATCGGCGCCGCCGGTGACGATGCAAAGCAGGCCGGCCTCGATGAGTGGGGCGAGCGCCGCGCGATAGACCGGCAGCAGGCCGTCGAAGGTGGGGTTGAGCTTGAGGATGGAGACCCGATTGTGTGCCACGAGTTCGTAGAGCACGTCGAGCGGCGCGATCGAACTGATGTTTCCGGCGCCGAGTACGAGGCCTATTCCACGGTCGGGCCTGGGCCCAGAGTCCTCCCTGGGTGCCCTGCCGGAAACGTGCTGCCCCAGTCCGGCCCGGGATCGGGCCTGCGCCGCTGTGACGCCTGGTCGCAGCCACGCCTGGGCGGTGAATCCGTGCAGCAGGAGCCCGTCCCAGGCGTTGTGTGGAAGCACGGGAACCGTGACCCGACCGCCCGGCGCCCGCCCCAGCCGCCGGCCGGCGAGCGGGCTGTGTCCCGCGTCGAGCACCCGAAGTGTGCGCTGCAGCGCGGTCAACGACGTGAGCACGCCGTACGGCCCGGTCAGCCATTCCTCCCCGATCAGCGGCGACGCCTGGTCGAGCCCCTTGGCGTGCGCGGCAGCGAGCACCCAGCGCTCGGCTTCGGCGCCGACGGATGCTGCGACTCTCGCCAGCAGATCGGCTCGCGCCGCTAGGGTGGTCGCCGCCCACCCCTCGCTCCCCCGTGCCAGCGCTGCGATGGAGAGGTCGAGCCCAGCCTGATCCACCGTCATTGATCTCCCCTGATTGCCGACCAGCCTAGTGCTGCAGTTCAGGGGGCGACGACGGGGCAGTGCAGCTGGGTACGCTCGCCGCTGCGATCGATCTCGTGCTGATCCATCGGCTGGGCGCAGACCGGGCAGCCCCGAACCGGCGCGGGAGCGGCGGGCAACAGATCCGACCCGTTCAATCCGACCGGCGGCGGTCCCAGAATGGGAAACAGACGACCGTTGAGCCAGGCCGTCATTCCGCCGGGTCCCTTGATTCGCGGCTGGGAGTCCTTACCGTGTGTCACAACTCTTAGTGTACTGACCAGCCCGCGACCGCTCAGGCGATCGCGTCGGCGACCGTCAGCAGCTCGGCCTGAAACGCCGACGCGACGTGCGCGTTGGTGATGCGCCCGTTGTGCACATTGAGGCCCTGGGCGAGGGCGGCGTCTTCGGCAATGGCCTTCTTCCAGCCCTTCTGGGCCAGCGCGATCACGTAGGGCAGGGTCGCGTTGGTCAGCGCACGGGTCGAGGTGGCCGGAACGGCGCCGGGCATGTTGGCGACGCAGTAGTAGACGCTGTCGTGCACGGCAAAGGTGGGGTTGTCGTGCGTCGTGGCGTGCGAGCCCTCGAAGCAGCCGCCCTGATCGATCGCGATATCCACCAGTACGGAACCCGGCTTCATCGAGGCGACCATGGCATCGGTGACGAGCTTGGGTGCCTGCGCTCCCGGAATCAGCACGGAGCCGATCACGAGGTCGGCTTCCCGAACCTGCTCGGCGATCTCGTACTGGGTCGAGGCACGCGTCTGAATTTCGCCGTTGAACCGCGCCTCGAGCTGGCGCAGGCGGGCCAGCGACAGGTCGATGATGGTCACGTCGGCGCCCATACCGAGGGCGTTGGCCGCGGCATGCTCGCCGGCGACGCCGCCGCCGATCACGACGACCTTGGCCTTGGGGGTTCCAGGAACGCCGCCGAGCAGAATGCCGCTGCCGCCGTTGGCGCTCAGCAGGTGGTAGGCGCCAACCTGCACCGAGAGCCGGCCGGCCACCTCGCTCATCGGCGAGAGCAGCGGCAGCGTGCGGTCGCTCAGCTGCACGGTCTCGTAGGCGATCGCGGTGGTGCCCGACTCGATCAGTGCTTCGGTGCAGGCAGCGGATGCCGCCAGGTGCAGGTAGGTGAACAGCACCTGCCCCTGGCGCATCAGCGGGTACTCGCTCGCGATGGGTTCCTTGACCTTGAGCAGCAATTCGGCCGCCGCCCAGACGTCGGCGGCGGTGGCAACGATGGATGCCCCGGCGAGGCGAAAAGCGTCATCGGTGATGCCAGAGCCGAGCCCGGCGCCCTGTTCGATGATGACCTCGTGACCGCGACGGGTGAGCTCATTCACACCGGCCGGCGTGATCGCGACGCGGTTCTCATTGTTCTTAATCTCGGTGGGAATGCCGACCAACATAGGGGCTCCGTTTCGCAGTCGCCAGTGCCGAACGCATCGGCTTCGATAGGAGTAAGACTGCTATTGATTCGTTTCCGCTAGGTAAAATTCGTGGAATCTGCCAGACTTCAAGAATATTTCACGAATTATGCGGTGACGAGGAGAAGCGACATGGCCGAAGCGAAGAGGATTCGATCGCTCGAACCCCTTGACGAGGTCGATCGCATTCTGGTCGCGGCGCTGCAGGCGGATTCCCGCACCACCAACAGCCGTCTGGCTGCGGCGGCCGGAATCGCCGAGTCCACCTGTGTTTCCCGGGTGCGCTCACTGGTCAGCCGCGGAATCGTCACCGATTTCACGGCCATGGTCGATCCCAAGGCGATCGGCCTCGGGCTGCAGGCGCTGATCAGTGTCAGCATTCGCGCCGGGGCCCGCACGCACATTCCGGCATTTCGCGACTCGATCCGGGTGATGCCCCGGGTCGTCCAGCTGTTCTTTCTCGGCGGCTCCGAGGACTTCATCATTCATCTGGCGGCCCGCGACACCGACGATGTACGCGATTTCGTGCTCGAGCATCTCTCCGCCAATCCGGCCGTGGCGTCAACCCGCACGAGCATGGTGTTCGAGCACTTCTACAACGGTGTCGCCCCCGAATAGTGCGCCCTAAACTGAGCAGGAAATGAACCTCGCCGATACGCTCCTGCCCGCCCTGTTCGGCTTCGGCACCGGACTCGCCCTGATCATCGCGATCGGCGCCCAGAACGCGTATATTCTGCGGCTCGGCATCGCGGGCAAAAACCACACCGTGCTCGCGGCCGTGCTGATCTGCTCCCTGTCCGACGCCGTGCTCATCTTCGCCGGAATCGTCGGAATCGGCGTGCTCATTCAGGCCGCCCCGGCCGCGCTCGTCGTCGTGCAAGTGCTCGGCGTCGGCTTTCTGCTGAGCTACGGCGTGTTCGCCGCCGTGCGCGCTTTTCGCCCCGGCGTGCTCGTCGCCGCGGCCACCACCCAGGTGAGCACCAGGGCCGCCGTCGCGACGACCCTCGCGCTGACCTGGCTCAACCCGCATGTCTACCTCGACACCCTCATTTTTCTCGGCTCGGTGGCCAATCAACAGGGCGCGAACGAACGCTGGTGGTGGGGCGCCGGCGCGATCACGGGAAGCTTCGTCTGGTTTTTCTCGCTCGGCTTTGGCGCACGGATGCTGCGGCCCCTGTTCGCCAAGCGCTCCTCCTGGCAGGTGCTCGACGGCTTCATCGCCGTGGTCATGATCGCCCTCGGTGTGCGCATGGCCGTCGGGGTCTAGCGCACCAACTCGCGCCAATATCCGGTCTTGCCGAGCAGCTGAACCTCACGGTTCGCGCCCTTCGGCACCTCAACCTCGGGCGGGAACACGCCGCCCCGCAACCCGCGCCCCGCGCCCCGCGCCCGAGCTCGCCCGCTACTGGTCCGGGCCCCTGTCAGCGCACGAGCGCGCCCGATACTGGTGCGCGCTACGCCCGTTACCGTAGCGCGCACCGAGATCGGGCGCGCTCAAGCGGACCTCCGACCAGGCACCGCGGCCGCCACCCTCGGGGGTTCGCCCGTGCACTACCGGGACACGATGCTGGTTGGATAGGAAGCACGTGCCCGACCGACGAGTTGGGCGAACCGTTCGGGAGGCCACGAGTGCGACTGCTCTATGCGCTGCTCCTGAGCGGGGTGATCCTGTTTGTGGGACTGTCGGTCGCGCTGCCAGACGCGACGCTCGTGGCGGGCGGGCTCACCATCGCCGCGGCTGCGGTCGGGCTGGTTCTGGTCAACCGCACCCAGCGCATCATTGCAATGCTGCTGATCGGTCTTGGGATCGCATCCGTTCTGATCGGGGTTGCACTCGGAGGCACAGTCAACGGCCGGGACCTGCTCTCTGTCAATCAAGACCTCATCGGCATGCTCACGGCCGTGTCGTTTCTGCGGCTCGTCACACCCAGCGAACCGACGACCCGCACCCGTTTGCACGGCCGGCTCGCAGTGCTGCGCACCGCGCTCGCCACCCACGCGCTCGGCGCCATCATCAATATCGGTGCGGTTGGAATCGTCGGCGACCACCTGCGCGGTCGCACCGCGCTGCGATTACCCGATGCCGCGCTGTTGTCCCGGTCGTTTTCGGCAGCGGCGTTCTGGTCACCGTTCTGGGCGGCCGCCGCCGCGGCGACCACGCTCGTGCCCGGTGCCAACTCGCTCGTGTTGTTGCTCGTCGGCTTGGGCCTCGCGCTCGCGGCGATCGGGCTGAGTGTCTGGGACATTTTTCGGCTCTGGGGCCGCGACCTGCCGGCCTATACCGGCTACTCGCTGAGCTGGGCGCTCGTGCGGGTTCCGCTCGCCCTGGTCGCTCTCGTGATCATCGCCCACCAACTCTTTTCGGCCGTGCCGGTGCCGCGCATTGTGCTGATCGCCGGCCTCGGCGTGACGCTGCTCGGCTTGCTCATCGTCAACGGTCGCGGTGCGGTGCGCTCGCTGGCCCGGCATGCCAAACACGACCTGCCGCAACTGCGGGGTGAGGTCACGCTCTTCGCCTCAGCCGGGGTGCTCGCGGTCGGTCTGCGGATGCTGTTTCCCCTGTTCGAGCTGCCGCTTCCGGTCAGCGAATTCACCGTTCCCGTCGCCTGGGCCATGATGCTGGCGATGATTCTGGTCGCGCTCGTGGGCGTGCACCCGGTCGTGTCGGTCGCGGTGGTCGCGGCCCTCGTGCAGCCGCTGGGACCCGACCCGACCCTGTTTGTGCTGGCCGCCTGCATCGGCTGGGGAGTCTCGACCGCCGTGGGACCGATCACCGGGCTGACCATGCTGCTCAGCTCGCGCTACAGCATCGATAGCGTTGCGCTCACCCGCCGCAATCTGGTCTATCTGACTGTCGTGCTCGTCGCATCGTGGCCGGCCCTGCTGCTGTGTGCCGCCTTGGTCTAGCGCCTGGACGATGCGCGGGGCGAACGCCAGTGCGCGGTCCCCTGCCCCACCGGCGCACGAGCGCGCCCGATACTGGTGGCCGCTACGCTCGTTACCGTAGCGCGCGCCAGTACCGGGCGCGCTCATGCGGACGCCCGGCGCGGCTGGGTTAAACAGGTGTGCACCCTCGTTCGCGCGGCGAGCGAGGGTGCACGGTCAGGCAGACTAGACGGCTACTTCAACCGGCTCGTCGCTGACGACGTAGTTCTGAATCTCGATGAGCAGCAGGTCGCCGGCTTCCTGGTCGGTCAGGCCCTGGGCCAGAGCGAGCTCGGAGACGAGGATCTGACGAGCCTTTTCGAGCATCCGCTTTTCGCCGGCCGAAACGCCCTTGTCCTGGTCGCGACGCCACAGGTCGCGTACGACCTCGCTGACCCGGTAGACGCTGCCGCTGGCCATCTTTTCCTGGTTGGCCTTGTAGCGGCGTGACCAGTTGCCCGGCTCCTCGGTGAAGGCGTTCTGCAGAATTTCGTAGACGGCACTCACCCCGGCGGCGTCGATGACGTCGCGCACCCCGACGAGCTCGACGTTGTCGACCGGCAGCTGAATGGTCAGCGCGCTGGTGTGCACGTTGAGGGTCATGAACTGCTTTTCGACGCCCTTGATGGTGCGGGTTGCGAGGGCCGTGATGGTGACCGCTCCGTGGTGCGGGTAGACCAGAGTTTCGCCGATTTCAATCTTCATGGAATGCGCCTTCAGTGTTGTGTGGGTGATGCAACGCGTAAGGGCGTTGCGCTTGAGGTCTGGGGGCCTTGCAGCCAACCGGGCAGCAGCGCCACGAGCTGGTCGACAAGTTCGTCGTCGGATACGTCGAGGTGGCCGCGCATCCAGGAGCCGATCAGGGTGAGCGCACCGCCAGCCACATAGGTCGTCACCAGTTCGGCGTTCACGGTCTCGTCAAAGACGAGCACCGACTCGAGCATGCGAGTGGCGTAGGCCTCGATGATCTGGTCGTGCGCGCTGCGGGTCAACGGCAGCTCGAGCACGCTCGCGTAGAGGGGAAAATTCTCGACCATATGCGCGACGAGCCGGCCGTACCCGAATCGGGCAGCGCTCTCGCCCGCTCTTAATGGGCGCAGATCCAGGCCGGCCGAGCCGATGTCGGCGAACTGGGCCTGCAGCAGCTCGGCGGCGAGAACGTCGAGGCTCGCGAAATGCGCGTAGAAGGAGCTGCGGCTGATTCCGGCCAGGCGCACGATTTCGGCCACTGAAACGGATGCCGCCGGCTGAGCAATCAGCGTACGGATCGCCGTGAGAATGAGCCCCCGGGTGCGCTCGGCCCGCGGATCGTGCGTGAGCTTGAACTCTGGGATAACATCGACCGGCACCTCGGCCACGAGGCCGGGGTCAGTCAACGAAGTCATCCATTTACTATAGCACTTTTCGGACACGTGTCCGAGACCCGGGCGCGTCCTCACGGCGGACTCGCGGAAACCGGCCGGCGCTACCGCCCGCGGTGCTCGTCGAGGAGCTGCGCGCAGCGGATGAAGCCGAGGTGTGAGTACGCCTGCGGGTGATTGCCGAGGTGTTTCTCGGTGGCCGGGTCAAATTCCTCCGACAGCAGCCCGGTCGGGCCCACGAGGATGACCAGCTGGTTGAACAGCGCCTCGGCCTCGTCGAGACGCCCAGCCAGGACGTAGGCCTCGATCAGCCACGTCGTGCAAATGTGAAAGCCACCCTCGAGCCCGGGCAGCCCGTCGTCATAGCGGTAGCGGAACACGGTCGGACCAACGCGCAGCTCGCGCTCGACGGCGCTGACCGTCTTCTGAAAGCGCTCGTCGTTGACGTCGAGCAGGCCGGACAGCCCGATATGGAGCACGGCGGCGTCCAGATCCGGGCTGTCGTAGGCGACGGTATAGGACTGGGCTTCCTCGCTCCAGCCCTCGCGCAGCACTTCGTCGCGAATCGTGGTGGCGAGCTCGTGCCACCCGGCACCGACCTCGCGGCCGTGCCGTTCTGCGGTGCGAATGGCACGATCCACCGTCACCCAGCACATCGTCTTGGTATAGGTGTGGTGCCGCGGCGAGCGCCGGGCCTCCCAGATGCCGTGGTCGGGTTCCTGCCAGCGACTCGTGACGGCCTCGACCATCTCGGTGAGCAGGTGCCACTGAAAGTCCGAGAGCGTTCCCTGCCGGGCGCTGAGCGTGTCGATGAGTTCGGCGACCGGTCCGAACACGTCGATCTGCACCTGGTTGTCGGCGGCGTTTCCGATGCGCACCGGGCGAGATCCGGCGTAGCCGGGCAGTGATTCGAGGCTCGCCTCCGTCGACAGCGACGAGCCGGTGACCGAATAGAGCGGATGCAGCCACTGCGCGCCGGGGCTGTCCGCCACGACTCCGGCCAGCCAGTGCAAAAAACCGTCGGCTTCGTCGGTCGATCCGAGGTCGACGAGCGCCTTGACCGTCATCGATCCGTCGCGCAGCCAGCAGTAGCGGTAGTCCCAGTTGCGGGTTCCGCCGATGCCCTCGGGCAGGGACGTCGTCGATGCGGCGAGCACCGCACCGGTTGGTTCGTAGCAGAGGGCACGCAGCACGAGCGCGGAGCGGCTCACGAGCGACGGCTTGACGCTCGGCAGGGTGAGTGTGTTCACCCAGGCACGGGAGTCATTCATGACCGCACCGCGTCTGGCTGCTTCGCCGGCAGCATCCGGAATATAGGGCTCGGTGTCGCCGCAGCGCAGGTTGAGCATGACGGCGCCGGCAGACAGGTCGACGATGGCCGTGGCGGTCTCATTGCGGCCGTCGGAGGTGACCGTGAATTCGACGCCCGGCGCCGACAGCGCGATGGGGTCGGGGGTTCCGGTGATGGTGACGACCCCGTCGGCCGCGTGCATGTTGAAGTGGGCGACGGCGTAGTCGGGTCGGGGCGCGAACACGATGCGGGCCAGACCGGTACCGGTGAGTTTGCGCACGAGGTTGGTGATGCCGAGCGGTGAGGGCTCGATGTAGTCGGTCACGGTGACGTCGGCCCAGCGGGTTTCGACGATCATGGTGTTGTCCACATAACGCTGGCCGAGAACGCGGCTTTTCTTGACCGGTTCGATCGAGAAGTGACCGGCCTCTTCACTGCCCAGAATGCTCGCGAACAGCGAGCCAGAATCGGGCAGCGGATGCGTCATCCAGCAGATGCGCGCTTCCGGCGTCACGAGGGCGGTCGACGTGCCATCGCCGATCATGGAGTGGCGTTCGATGGCAACGACGTGCTGGCCGAACAGCCAGTCCTTGCGCAGTTCAAAGAGCAGGGCCAGCAGTTGCGCGAGCTTCTCTGGGCCGCTGACCCGGTGCGCGGCGACGGATTCGCCGTCGCCGATGCGAATTCCCAGGTCGGGGCCGTGCAGGGTGTTCATCGCCATCTCGTCGCTCGCACCGTCGCCGGCGAAGAAGGCGGCGCTGACGCCCAGTCGGGAGCGCAAGCGGTCGAGGGCCGCGCCGGAATCCTGCCTGGTCGCGTCACCGTCGTCGGTGTCGGTGTCGGTGTCGGTGTCGAAGAACTCCGAGTCGAACTCGGCGCCGTTCGAGCCGACCAGGTGCACCTCGCGGGGCAGTCGGGAGTCAGCGGCGAGGTCGCGCAGGGTGCGCCCGCTCATTACGGCCGTGTGCGTGTTGGGCAACGCGGCGAGCGCCCGCAGCGCGAGCGCCGACTCGACGAGCAGCTTCGAGGGCACATCCGACGCGCCGTGATACGACAGGGTGCCACCGTAGTTACAGGCCACGAGGAGGGAGGGTGTGCGCGCCAACTGCTGCAAGTCCTGCAGGATCTCGCGCGACAACCCGGCCAGGCTGCGCGGTAGGTTCTTGGACAAGTTCAGGCGTTGGGGCATGAGGGAGTTCCTAGCAGAGGAGCAAACAGAGGGGCACTGCTGCCAAACGCTGGGCAGACCTAGGCGACGTTACCATCGGCGCTGGGCTGCACGAACGGTGCCACACCTTCTAGCATGAGGTTGCCAGCCGCGCTGCGCCGCTCGGGGCACCCAGTGCTCGGGGTGCCCCGAGCGACAAAGGGTGCCGCGACCGCCACGCGGTGAGTTAGACGACCTCGCCCATCGGGAGGTTGCCCTTGCGGGCATCCAGCTTGCCGAAGTGGCTCTCGAGCAGGCTCTTCATCTTGTGCAGGGCACCGGTCAGGGCTTCCTCCACGGCGTTGGCGTTTTCGGTGACGACGACGGGCGTGCCGCCGGCTGGGCGGGCCTCGAGGGTGCACTTGATGTCGTCGGCGCTGCTGCGGCCGGCGCTGCCGTCGGAGAGGTGAACCTCAACCCGGGTCAGGCGTTCGCCGTAGCGCGAAAGGGACTCTTCGACGATCGTTTCGAGCGCGCCAGCGACCCGTTCGGTGCCGTCGATGTTGCTGTCGGTATTGACGATGACCTGCATAATCACTCCTTCAATTGCGTACAACTTCAGGTTAGCCCTCCCGCATGTGAGCGCCGGTTGGTGACGCGTGGTGTGCGCACAGCTGCGTCTGAGGCTTGAGTCGTTCGTGTTCCCAACGTGAGGTTGCACCAGTGACGATTCTCGTTGCTTTCGCGCCGCAGTCCCTGCGCTGACCCTCGCCATTTCGGTTCCGGTGCTAGTGCCTTCAAAACCTCTGAGGACCTCGAATTCAGCGCCGCCGACCTCGACCGACCTGTCGGCTCGACGAACCCAGCAACAATCTCGACCGGTAGAGCGTCGACCAGCTCGTCGACGCCCTGCTCGGCTACCGGGGAGCGCTCATCGTGGTCAGCCACGACGACGCGTTCCTCGCCCGGCTGCACCTGACGACGACGCTCGCACTTGATCTGACCGGCGCGCTGCCGGAAAGCGCGAACCCGACTGCGTGCTGCCGCAAGAACCCGTAGCCTATTCTCATGCAGACGAGGCCTGACCGGGGCGAACGGGTCGTTGCCATCGACATCACCCGCGGGCTGGCGATCATCGGCATGTTCGTGGCCCATGCCATTCCGCGCGCGGGTGACGCCGAATTGCTCGTCGATGGGCGCTCCTCCATTCTGTTCGCGACCCTGGCCGGGGTATCGCTTGGAATCATGACCGGATCGGCGCATCCGCTCGGTCGCGGCCAACGTTCGGATCGCGTCGGCGGCATCGTGGTGCGCGCGCTGTTTTTGTTTCTGCTCGGCCTGGTGCTGTCCGGCCTGCACAGCGGCATCGCCATCATTCTGCACTTCTACGCCCTGATGTTCCTGCTGCTTCTGCCGCTGTTGTTTCTGCGTCGGTGGCTGCTCGGCCTGATCGGCGTCGTGTTTCTGCTGGGGGCGCCCATGCTCGGCGCCGCCCAGGCCGACGTGGATGTCGACCAGTCCACGCTCGCCTATTTCGTCGACTATTTCTTTCTCAACGGCACCTACCCGGTGCTGATCTGGATGCCGTTTCTCCTGGCCGGCCTGATCGTCGCACGGTCCGATCTGCGGCGTGCGAAAACCCAGGTCGCCCTCGTCGGTGTCGGCGCGTCAGTGGCGGTGGCCGGCTACGGCGCGGCCCTCGTGTTCCCCGGGGTCAGCGCCGAGGCGCACTCCGGATCGATCGCCGAAGTGATCGGCTCTGGCGGGCTCGCCATCGCACTGATCGGCGCGCTGCTCTGGCTCACGGCGGTGGACCGTGGCCGGCTGGGTCGGATGCTGCGCGGCATCCTCTCGCCGGTCGGAGCGACCGGATCGATGGCGCTGACCGTCTACACCCTGCAGATTATGGTCCTGGCCATCGTGGTCGCCGGCGGCCGGGAGGTTGACTACCCCGGCTGGCCGTTGCTGATCTGGATGCTGCTGCTCACGTTCATCCTGGCCAGTCTGTGGCGCGATCTTCTGGGCCAGGGTCCGCTCGAGCGTCTGCTCGCCGCGCTGACCCGCGCGCCGCGAAAGAGCTGACTCAGCTGATGCCTCCCATGCGCTCGAGCGCCGCGCGCATGATCTGCGCCTCGGGCGTCGCGGCCACGTGGTGGTTGGTGTAAATGCCGACCAGCCACTGCAGCACCTCGTCTTCGCTCATCGCGACGGCGGTCCAATCCACCCCGGGCTCCGCCGCGGTGCGCGGCTCCCCGGTTTGCGGGTCGAGCCAGGCGCGCGCGATCGGCACGTCGGGGTCAGCGTTGTTCATGTTCCAGAGCAGCGCGATCGGGTGATTGTCGCCGTCGATGTGTTCGTGGTCGACCCGCCCGGACCCCAGCCACGGCAGGGTCAGCAGCTCACCGATGATGTCGACCTCGATCAGTTCGAGCTGAGTCGGGTCCGTCTCGGGAACATAGAGCGTGAAGCCCTGCTCGAACCACTCGGCGGCCTCATAGATCGAGTCGAGCAGCTCATCGAGTCCATCGATCTCCTGCACCAGAATGAGCGCCCATTCGAGCAGAATGGCGGTTTGATCCTCCGGCCACGGGCTCTCGTACGGGTCGGCGGTGCCGTGATAGTGAAAGCTGGGGCCGGCTTCATCGAGCAGCACGTGCAGTTGACCGCTGTCGTAATCGATCGACAGGTTGAGTGCCTCTCCCTGGTCGTCGCGGTCGGCGAACAGGTCGGGATGGGCCAGCTCCGGCGGCAGCGTGATCGCTGCAGCGAGCCGGGCGCCCAGATCGAGAACGACGCGAAACTGAACGGTGGGAAGGCGCAGGGTTTCATCCTGCTCGTAGTGCTGGTCTGACATATCCAAAGTTTATCGATCAGGCGCGGGCGTGGTCGCTGGTCCGTGGCCATTCACCGATGCTGCCAGCGGCAGCTACGGCCTACCGCACATCGGCGGCAGCATGGCAGACTGCGCCGTATGACTATCGAACTGTGGTGGCCCAAGCTGACGCCGTCGACGAGGGAGTGGCTGATGGAGAACAACGGCGATGCCGTGCCGCCGCAGGTCGTCGCCGAGATCACCCGGTCCGGCGGTTCGGCCGTCCTCGATAGCGACAGTGAGGACTCGGACCATTACCTGTCCGACCAAGACGTCGACTGGATTGAGTCCGTGGCAAACGGGGAAGAGCCCTCGTGACGCCCGACCGCGGCGCGTCCCACCCGAAACAGTAAAGTATGGACGCCCGAAACGGCAATGTGGGCGACGTCGGCGCGCCCGACATCGGTAGCCGCTGCGCCCGTTCGTTACCGTAGCGGCTTCCCACTTCGGGCGCGGTCGCGCGTTTAAGCTGGCGCACTCATCAACAGAGCCGATATAGTCCCTGCTGAGCTGCGGGACGGACCGATGCTCGATGCGCTGTTCGAGTCGTTGGTAACGCTGAGCGTGTTCGGCCCTGCCGTCGAACGAGCCCGAGGCGCAGCCTGCGAGGCTGGGGACCAATCATGACTTTCCTCGAAAGCGCCGTCAACCCGATCCAAAACCATTCACCCAACGACAGCCTCCGCCGGCTCACCCGGCTGCGCCGACTGAGTATCTGACCGATTTGACACGTCCACGAGCCGCAGGAAGCACCCATCCGGACATTCCAGCGCCGCCTTTCCGCACGGCGAACAACTCGATGATGGCAGGCTTGCGACGTTTGCACCTGGGCATCCATGGCCGTACTCGAACAACAGACGCGGGACGGTGGCGCAGCGGACAACTGTGCGAGCGCGCAACTGCGCGCACTCTTCCGGGGTGACGTAGATGTTGTAGTGCTTCGTCCAAGGCGTTTCCGCATTCTTGCGGTGCTTCCGGCCGAGCGGGCGACCCTCACTCGTGTCGCTCATGGAGCGGTGACACGCAGAGTGCTGTCGTGGACGACAAGTGAGCCGGATTGCAGCGATCGCGATCTTGGACGCGTGCGCAGAAGTGTGCACGGCTCGGCGGCACAGCAGCCGTACACCATCGGAGCCGACTCCCATCGTTCGCGAGACAGGACGCACGCCACAGCTGGAGAAATGGCCAGCCTCATCCCGGTTTTTACTCGTCGAACCCGATCGTGGATTCGGCGGTGCCAAGATGTCCTCAAGGGAACTAGCCCCCACGAACGAAGGAGCCGTCCCATGTCCCAAAGGGTCTACTCACCCGACGAGCAGATCGATCGGCTGCGGATCTATAACGTTGTCGCCGGAAGTCTGCACCTGCTCCAGGCCGCCGGATTTGCGGTGATTCTCACCATGCTGAGCTCGCAGGTTCTGTTCGCCGTGACGGCGGACTACCTGGCTGGCCCTCCCGGAGTTCCGATTCCACCGGAACGGGTCACGCTCTTCGAAGTGAACATCGGTGTCGGCGTCGTAGCGTTCTTGGCCCTCAGTGCCTTCTTCCACTTCCTCATCTCAAGTCCCTGGTTCTTTGCGCGCTACAAGAATGGGTTGCAGAACAACCACAACTACTTTCGATGGGTCGAGTACTCCCTCAGCGCGTCGATCATGATCTGGCTGATCCTGGCAATCAACGGGGCCACCGACATCGGTGCGTTGTTCGCCGTTTTCGCCGTCAACGCGGCCATGATCCTGTTCGGTGCACTGCAGGAGAAATACGAACAGCCCGGCTCGGGCGGGCTGCTGCCCTTCATCTTCGGGTCGATGGTCGGCATCGTGCCGTGGATCCTGATTCTGATCTACTTCCTGCGTCCAGGCAGCGTCAGTGACGTCGCGGCCCCCGGCTTCGTCGTCGGCATCGTGATTTCGCTGTTCCTGTTTTTCAATACCTTCGCTGTTAACCAGTGGCTGCAGTACAAGCAGGTCGGCAAATGGAAAAGTTATCTGCAGGGCGAACGCACCTACATCACCTTGAGCCTGGTGGCGAAGACCGCGCTGGCCTGGCAAGTCTTCTCGGGTGCCATCATCCCGGCGATCGCTAGCTAGGCCAGTCCACAACGGGAGCGGCCTCACTGCCCGAGCGTCCCCGCAGCCCCGCTGAGTCGGCCGAGGCGTCCGCCCGGCCGAGCCGGCCCCTGTTCGAAGCTGTCTGGGGATTAGGGGCCATGCCCACCGACGGATCCACGTCACTCATCGGAGCGATCCTTTCCGCCACCGACAGGCACTCGTCCACTGCGGCGGAAGACCGGCTCGACCGCAGCAAGTTCCTCGTCGGTGGCGATCCGGAACACCCCTGCCGCCTCGGTATGCACTTCGCGTCGACCTTGACCGCGGGTGGCGCGGAGGCTGGCCACGATGGACACCGTGATGATGGTCACGACCACTGCCAGGCTCATCGTGGTCGGGATGTAGAAGACATCCAGGAGCAGCATCTTGATACCCACCCAGATCAAGACGAACGAGAGTCCGATCTTGAGGTAAATGAAGCGATGGATCATGTTCGCGAGCAAAAAGTACATGGCCCGAAGCCCGAGGATGGCAAACGCGTTCGCGGTGAAGACCAGGAACGGTTCGCTAGTGACGGCGAAGATAGCCGGGATCGAGTCGACGGCGAAGATGATGTCCGTGATTTCCACCAGCACCAGCACGGCCAGCAGCGGGGTCGCCACCAGCATTCCCGCCTTGCGGATCAGGAGCTTCTGCCCGTGGTATGCGTCGGTCATCGGCACGAACCGACGAAACACCTTGAGGATGGGGGATTTCTCGGGGTGGACGTGGTCGTTACGGGAGTGGAACATCCGCCACCCGGTGTAGATCAGGAACGCGGCGAATACGTACAAGATCCAGGAGAAGTTCTCGATCAGCGCGGCGCCGGCGGCGATGAAAATCCCGCGTAAGATCAGGGCGCCCAGGACGCCGAGGAACAGCACTCGGTGCTGGTACTCGCGCGGGACCGCGAAAGCGGCGAAGATAATCGCCCAGACGAACACGTTGTCCACCGCGAGGGATTTCTCAATCAGGTAGCCAGCGAAGTACTGCTGCCCGAATTCCGCCCCCCACAGCATCCACACCAGCACGCCGAACGCGACACCGAGGGTCACCCACACGATCGACCAGACGGCGGCTTCCCGCACACCGATCACGTGAGCTTTGCGGTGGGCGACCAGGTCGACGGCGAGCATCAGCAGGATCACACCCAGAACAGCGAACCACGCCCACAGGGGGACAGTCATGACAAAGACCTCCACGAAATTTTCGTGAAGGTCTCATCTACCTTGCGGCCCTGCGCACCGGAACCCGCGGCGGGAACGTATTGACGATGCGAAGCGAGGATTACTCCCCTTCTGTGGTAATTCAACAGGAGAGTGTGCTTCACGTCAACTGGGCAAGCCGAGGAATGTTTGAGCGAAGCAAGAAAGATGCTGGTTTGAGGCGCGCCGGTCATCCCGCTCGATTAGGCTCACCCTCGCGGCTCACTCCCAATCGGCGGGCGATTTCCCGGCCCGCGATTCCGTGGGAGTCGAGAGTTCTGATATTTTCTTGCACGGACATGGGTACCGTTATCTGCTTCCTGGTTCCTTCCGGCGCGACCGCTTGGCAGTAGCTACGCCTTAAGGAACCTATCGAGGGGTGGCCGGCCCATGTCTCCAACACGCTGGAGCGGGCCGCGGCCACCGTGTGATCTCAAGCTCTGCGCATCCCCGAAACCACCGTCGTGGCGGGGAATTACCTGGCCTGATAATTAGCGCTCTTTCGGCAGGAAACCCGCCACTAACTTGGCAGGAATCCAGCGCCGAAACGGCCTCCAAAGAGTTGATCACACACAAGCGGGCTGAGCCTCAGTCGAGAACGCACCATTCGCGCACGAACTCCTCCACGGTTTTGGTTTCGAGGTCGCGGCGCACGGTCTCCAAAAGGAACTGGGGGTCGCCGAGGTCAGCGGCAGTGCGTAGAATCTCGGCTCCGCTCCCGCGCCGACGGATGACGAGGTCGGCGTCGATCTCAACGTCACCCCATAGTGCGCGAACCAGTGCCAACGCACGACGACGCAGACGTCGAGTACGCGTGCCCGATGGTTCCTCGAGCTCTGCGACCAGGTGGTTTGACGCAGAATCCATTCCCTCATCTTGTCGCAAAACAAAGTGCCCCGCTTGGCCTGCCCGCTTGTTGAGGCTGACGGCGTACAAGGAGGCCAGCACCGTGCAGATGGGATCGACCCCGCAACGACGAACGGTCGACTGATGCTGAATTTACTCGCGACACTGACGGAGTATGAACGCGAACTCATCGTCGAACGCGTCAATGCCGGCATCGCCGTGGCACGCTCTACGACATCGTCGAGGGGTCGACACATCCATCTGCGATCTCGCAGGTGAGAGACGATGCCGGGACGAAGCGTAGGGCATACGGATTCGCCGCACCGATTAAGTGAGCCGCGAGAACGTAAGCCAGGCGGTGCCAACAAATGGCCATCACCTGGATGCTCACTGAAGAAGGATCGCGGCCCGACGGCTGGCCTTCAATCACCATGATTTGGGTGAATTGTGGGCAAACAGAACGACTTAGCGTGCAAAGATCCCTCTGATCAGGGACGAAAATGGCGGTACCGGTGGGATTTGAACCCACGGTGGAGTCTCCCCCACACGACTTTTCGAGAGTCGCACCTTCGGCCGCTCGGACACGGTACCGCCGTTGATTCTAGTAGAGACTGAGGTCCGACGCGAATCGGCAAACATGCAGCAGACACACGGATGCCGCGGAGTACCCTCAGCGGGTGACCTCACCGACCCCACGCATCCGCTCTGCCATCGCTACCGGAGCCGCCGTTTTTGCCGGCGGCGTCGTGCTGGCCACGACCTTGTGGCGCCGCGACCTGGAACAGCAGAAGGCCATTCTCAACGAGACCCTGCCGGTGCACTCGGCCTGGTGGCGCGACCACGCGAAGCAGTCGGGCGAGCTGCTCTACGTCGCGATCGGCGACAGTGCCGCCCAGGGAATCGGGGCGTCGAGCCCAAGCAAGAGTTACGTCGGCGTGCTCGCCGATCATGTGCGCCTGGCGACCGGCCAGACGGTACGCGTTGTGAATCTCAGCGTCTCTGGCGCGACCGTGGCATTGGCCGTGCGCGACCAGCTTCCCCGCTTCGCCAGGCTGGAGGCCGACCTGGTCACGGTCGCGATCGGCGCCAACGATATCGCCGCGTGGAACCCGGCGGCGTTTGAAGCCGGTATCCGAACCGTTTTTGCCGCACTGCCGCCGCACGCCCTCGTCGCCGACCTGCCCTGCTTTCACCTGCCGCACAACGAGGTCAAGGTCGCCGCGGCCAACGAGATCATTCGCCGGATCGCCGACGAGCACGAGCTGACCGTGGTTCCGCTGCACGCAACGACGAAGCGGGCTGGTTATCGCAGCATTCTGACCCACGTAGCCCGGGATCTGTTCCACCCCAACGACCGCGGCTACCGCTCCTGGGCCGAGGCGTTCCTGCCGGCGATCAGCGCCGATGTCGCCCACCGGTTCTCGGCGGTCAATCAGGTGTCGGAGGACGCCGACTAGCGCCGGAACCGCGCGCAGAGTCGGCTGTCGGCGGCCCCGGCTAGGCTCGAAACATGGCAAAATCCGTCTCCTCTTTCCGCTGCTCCGAATGCGGCTGGACCACCTTGAAATGGGCGGGCCGCTGCGGCGAATGCCAGCAGTGGGGCACCGTCGTCGATGCTGGCCAGACCGCTGGCATCACCCGCAAGCTCAAGGCCATCACGCTCGTCGGCGATGGTATCGCCCGACCCATCACCCACGTTGAAACGGATGCCGCCGCTCACTGGCCGACCGGAATCAACGAGTTCGACCGGGTGCTCGGCGGCGGCATCGTGCCCGGCTCGGTGATTCTGCTCAGCGGTGAGCCCGGCGTCGGCAAGTCCACGCTGCTGCTCGAGGTCGCGTCGAAGGCGGCGGCTGCCAAGAGCCGCGTGCTCTATGTCAGCGCTGAAGAGTCGGTGAGCCAGGTGCGATTGCGGGCCGAACGCACTAACGCGCTCGAACCCGAGCTCTATATCGCGGCCGAAACTGACCTCGGCGTGATCCTCGGGCAGATCGACGCTGTGAAGCCCGACCTCATCATCATCGACTCGGTGCAGACGGTGTCGAGTGCGCTCTCCGACGGCTCGCCGGGGATGCCCAGCCAGGTGCGGGAGGTTGCATCCACTCTCATTCGCGTGGCCAAAGATCGCAACCTGCCGGTGCTGCTCGTCGGCCACGTCACCAAGGACGGCTCGATTGCGGGCCCGCGGGTGCTGGAGCACCTGGTCGACGTTGTCTGCCAGTTCGAGGGCGACCGGCAGACCTCGCTGCGGTTCATTCGCGCGCTCAAGAACCGATTCGGGCCCACCGACGAGGTCGGCTGCTTCGAGATGACCGGCGACGGCATCGCCGAGGTGCCCGACCCGAGCGGGCTGTTCCTAAGCCGGGCCACTGAACCGGTCGACGGCACCTGCGTCACCGTCGCCCTTGAAGGCCGTCGGGCAATGCCGGTCGAGGTGCAGGCGCTCGTCACCGACACCCAGGCACCGAACCCGCGCCGGGTCACGAGCGGTGTGGACGCAGCCCGTGTGGCCATGTTGCTCGCGGTGCTGCAGGAGCGCGCCGGCATGAAACTCTCCGCCAAAGATGTCTACGTGTCGACGGTCGGCGGAATCCGTCTGACCGAACCGGCCGCCGACCTCGCGATTGCGCTGGCCATCGCGTCGGCCTTCACCGGGCTGGCGGTGGCCCACAACGTGGTCGCCTTCGGTGAGATCAGCCTGGCCGGCGAAGTGCGCGGGGCACTCATGTCGAAGCAGCGCGTGAACGAGGCCGTGCGCCTCGGGTTCACCACCCAGATCGACGCCGCCTGCGGGTCGATCCACGCGGCGGTTGCTCTCGCGCTCGGAACCAGCCGCAGCCCCCGCGACGCCGAACTCGATCGGGCGTTCTAGACTCCGCCGCCACCCCGTCCCATATTCGGCCGTAGCTGAGCGCTTTCCCGAAAAAAGGATGCACGCTCGGCGCACTGACCGGCGCGCCGAGCCTGCGCCTGGACCCGGCGATTTATCGGGCACTTGCTCGATGCTGCCCGGGCGAGGACTCAGTCGGCGTCGCTCTGGCCAAGTTCGGGGCTCAGCGCCTTGAGCAGATCGGCGGGAGCTGCCTGCATCACGTTCGGCCCGGCGATGTCGAAGAACACCATCTCCAGGGTCGCGGCGTGCACGGTGAGAAATTCCCGCAGCCACTGCCCGTCGCAGACCATGACCTGCGGGTTCGGGTCGTCGGGTACCACGCGCACGTAGTTTTCGGCGGCCGAGAAGAGCAGCAGCATCCGCTTGTCGGAGCCTTCGCGGCCGAAGACCCGCACCTGCGCCGCCTCCCCGTTGACGACGAGTTGCGGCACGATCATGTAATCGTTGCGCAGCGCATAGGCGACGGCGACGACGTCTTGCGCCGCCAGTGCGGCGGCGAGCGCCTCGGAACGGGTGTTGGCAGTCGTATCGGTCACCCATTCATTCAATCAGGCGCGGCCGTACACGCCCAGCTGGCAGCGCATGCCACGAGCGAACGCGCTCCCCAGCCGAGGCCCCAGCGAGCCGACCACCTGTTCCACCCCAGCCCCAGCCAGACCCGCCTCCGTGAGGGGTCTCAAGTCGCTCTAAGACCGGCCCTGGAAGAGCAATATGCTACCCCTGACCCGCGCACTCGCCCCAGTTCAACGGGAAATAGTGTTCGGCACCACCGGGCGGGGCGTCAGATTGAGCAGCCAGCCCTAGTTCAGAATCATCACGGCCGGGTCGGCCGCTTCGATACCGTCCACGGTCACATGCAGGTAGTACGACGCCCCGCCGGCCGGAACTGCGGTGCGGGACTCGGTCTGGCAGGTGTCAACGGCCGAACGGGTGCGATCCCAGCTGATCGGGGTTGCGAGCGGCATGACCACGCCGGGCTTGAGCGTCACCTCGGCGTCGATCGGGTTGGTCTGGCAGTCGGTCGAGGTCCAGTAGACGTCTTCACCACTCATCACGGTGAACACCTGCTGCTTGTTGCCGGCGTTGATCACGCAGTCCGTGGTTCCGATGTTGGTCAGGCTCAGCGACAGCTGCGGCAGCACGTCGGCCGCATAATTCGTGGCGTCGGTGATGGCCGCAACCTGCACCGCTGACGGGTCGCAGGCCGAGCCGTCTACGGCTGTGGCTACCTCGGGAATCGCGGTGGCGGCATCCGCCGGCGTCGCCGACTCGGTCGTGGCCGCGGCGGGCGTGTTCGGGGAGTCTGCGTCGCCCTTGCTCACCCCTGGTTGCACGATGATGAGAAACAGAATGATGAGCACGGCGAGCAGACCGAGCCCCACTACGAAACGCCGGCGCCGGTACACCTTGCTGGACTGGCGGCCGACCGGTTGCTTGATCGTCGACATGCCCCAAGGTTATTGATGTTCGACGCCAGAAGGCGGTAATGGCGTGCGTGTCGGCAGCAATTGCCGCCGGAACAGGCAGGGGACCGCCCGCAACCGAAACGGTGCGAGCGGGCCCCAGCACAAACCATGGCTTAGCGGTGCCCTGGTTTCGGCGGCTTCGGTGCCTTCTTGGCGTGGTCGACCGTGACGTTGGTCCAGCCGATTACGTCACCGTCAGCGTTCTGCGCGGACACGCTGTACTTGCCGTGCTTGAGGCCGTCAGCGAGTGTGACGCTCACCGTGCCCTCTGCGCTGACGAGCAACCAGCCGCCGAGGTTGGCGGCCTTCTTCTTGTCGTAGGCCCACACCGACACGTACTCGCCGGCGTGCGAGGCACCAACCTCGACAGCGACCGTGTCACCGGCCCGATAGGAGTTCCGGTCGGTGTCGATCGCGTTCCGCAGCTTTTTGGTGAGGTCCTTCGCTGGGGCTGCGGTCGGCGCATCTCCCGGTTCGGTGCTCACGGTTACCGCAACGGCGAGGCGTACGATCGTGCCCGATTCAACCGCGGTCATCTCGAGGACACTGCTCGCGACGGCATCGACCGGCACCGTGACGGTGACGATGGCTGCGCCCGTCGAATCAACGGATGCCGTACCGACGTCGGTGCCCGACCAGCTCAGCGTGAGCTGGGTGTTTTTCGGGGCGCCGAGCGAGGTGAGGTTGAGGCTGCCGACCGTGAAGGTGATCGTGTCACCCGAGCTGACCGCGGCCGTGGGGGCGCCGGTGATCGAAGCCTGGCTGGCCTTGAACGACGGGGACAGCGGGCTGTTGGCCTGAATGTAAGAGATCCAGGCGTCGCGGTCGACGAGACCCGAGTCGCGGGTATCCGTTCCCTTCGTGAACTCTCGGAAGTTGTCGCCACCGGTGAGCAGGAAGTTGAACGAACCGATGCGGTAGGACTGCGCCGGGTCGATCTGGGCACCGTCGATCCAGATGCCCGTGATGCGGCTTCCGGCATCTCGTGACGCGTCGAAGGTGTAGTTCACGTTGTCGCTCAAGCCGAGTTGCAGGAACGGCCGGCTCGGAATCGTGCCATCGGCGTTGGTCTGCCACTGCTGCTCGAGAACGGTCTTGAACTGTGCGCCGGTCAGGCTCGTCGTCCAGAGGTTGTTCAGGAACGGCAGCACCGCGTTCGCCTCGGCGTAGGTCACCACGCCGCCAGGAGACAGCGAGAGGTCGGCACGCATTCCACCGGGGTTGACGACGCCGATCTCGGCACCGCCAATGGTGGGGTCGGCCAGCGACGCGCGCAGCGAGTTGGCCACGAGCGTCCCCAGAGTGGATGGCGCCATCCGGTTTTCGGCGCACGGCGCGACTCCACCGAGGCACGCCCGGGTGATGTCGGCGGTGACCGAACCCACGGGCACGTTGCCCTGGATCGCGGCCGCGGCCAACGCGGCGTTGGTGATGGCCTGAACCTCGGCGACGCGCGGGTACGCGGCCACGAGGTCGGCATCGGCAACGGTCGAGCGGGCCACGTTGCGGTTCTTCACCGTGGTCGTGTCGCCGGAGGCCACGTCATAGCTGAGCACAACCTGGCCGATGTTCTCGCCGTAGCTGCCCGTCTGCAGCACCGGGCGCGTGGCGCCATCGGCCGCGCCGGGAACCGGGGCGTCCCAGGCGTACTGCTTGTGCGTGTGACCGGTGAAGATCGCGTCGACCTCGGCCAAGGTGTCATTCACGATGCTCGCGAAGGCCCCGCCGGCGGCGAGTTCCTGCTCGAGCGTGGCGCCATCCGGAATTCCGGCGCCGGCACCCTCGTGATACTCGGCGATCAGGACATCCGCTTCGCCGTTGGCGGGGTCGCCGTCGGTGAGCTGCGCGGCAACGCGGTTGACTGCGGCAACAGGGTCCCCGAAGCTGAGGCTCGCGATACCGTTCGGCGAGACGAGGGAGGGGGTCTCTTCCGTCACCGCGCCGATAACGCCAACCATCACGCCGGCAACATCAATGAGGGCGTATTCCTGCATCGCGGGCGTTTCCGTGCCCGCGTTGTAGACGTTGGCTCCGAGGTAGTCGAAGTTGGCAGCATCGGCCACTCGTGCCCCGAGGTCAGCGAAGCCCTGATCGAACTCGTGGTTTCCCACGCCAGAGGCGGCCAGATCGAGGGCGTTCAGCACGTCGATCGTCGGCTGATCGTTCTGCGATGCCGATGCGAACAGCGAGGCACCGATATTGTCTCCGTCCGAGAGGAACAACGAATTCGCGTCGCCGTACTCGGCCCGCAGTTGCTCGATGGTTCCCGCGAACTTGACGGTGTTGGCGTCGATGCGTCCGTGGAAGTCATTGATGTTCAGCAGGTTGAGCTCCACCGAGGTGGGCGTGGCGAGGTTGAGTCCGAGCACGACCGGGTCATGATCGGAGGAGCGGTACGCGTCGGCAACGTAGAAGTCGGTCACGTTGTTGTTGTACCGGCTGTACTCGAGGGCCACCGATTCAACGGAGTTAATGTTCCAAATGTCGACGTCGTTGACCGTGGCATCCGCTCCTGGCGAAGCGAACACGTGGTCGAGCGAGCCGACCGTGCCACCGAAGGCATAGCTGTATTCGCCGGTCTTGGCGCCCTGGTTAATGTACCCGGCGTCGGTGATCACCCTGATCGGGTCTTCCAGGTCGTAGGCGTTGAAATCGCCCGTGAGGAACACCCGGTCGATACCGGTGCTGGCCGTGAGATCATTGGCGAAGGCCACGAGGGCCGTGGCCTGGTTCACCCGGGAAGCGTTCGAGGCACCCTGGCCGTCTTTCATGTCGGCGTCGACCCCGGTTCCGGAGCCCTTCGACTTGAAGTGGTTGACGATGGCGAGGAACGAGCTGTTTGTGTCACCGACCAGCTGGAACGCCTGGGCGAGCGGCTGGCGGGCATTGCTGAACGCGGCGGAACCGGTGAGAATTTTGGACCCACCCACGGTTTCGACGGTACCGACCTTGTAGATGAAAGCGGTGCGGATGACGTCTTCGTTGGCGGGGAGCTCGGTGGGCGAGGCCGCGAAGGCCCAGGCCGTGCTGCCGACCGCTGCGTTCAGCGCGTTCACCAGGTTGGCGAGGGCGTCGTCGCGGTCCTTGCCGAAGGCTGCCGAGTTCTCGATCTCCTCGAGCGAGACAACGTCGGCGTCGAGGGCGTTGATGGCCGCGACGATCTTCGCCTGCTGGCGTTCGAAGTTGACAATGTTTGCGGCGCCGCGGGCGTCGCATCCGCTGCGCACGGTTACCGGGTTCCCGGCCCGGTCGTTGTAGTACGAGCAGCCAACGAGGGAATCACCGACGGTGGAGAAGTAGTTCAAGACGTTGAAGCTTGCCAGACGGATGTCCCCTCCCACGTCTTCGGGAGCCTCCGTGCGGGTATTGGCGAACGTGGCCGGCTGGACCGTGGCGGCGTTTGCCGCGGTGAGCGCCGTGGTGGGCTGGAATTTCCACGCGGAGTTGCGGTAGTCGAAGATCACGGGCTTGGTGAAGGTCACGGCCGCACCGATGCGCAGCGGGTCAGCGACGGTGAGGTAAGGAACCGGGGTTCCCTGGTTGGTGTTGGAGAGGTAGTTCGTGCTCGCACCGTCATCGAGGGTCACAGCGCGTGCGGCGTTGGCCGCGATGGCCGCCGTGTACTCGGCCGAGCCGGGCAGTGCCGTCACGGTCGGGTTCACCAGCGGCGTCGTTCCGGCGGCGAGGCCGATCTCGGCGTACTGGTTAGTCGTGTAGTTGTTGGTGACGGTGTAATCACCCTGGGGCGCGATGAGCATGCCCTCGAGGGTTTCCCGCTGCGCCTCGCTGGTCGGCAGGGACACCGTGACCGGTGTCGGCAGGGCTACGTCGGTGCCCGCAAGCTGGGTGACATCGTCAACGGTGCTGAAGGTGATTTCGGTCAGGCCGAAGAACTCCACGACGGTTCCGACGACCTGCACGTGGTCGCCGATCTTCACGTCGGCGGTGGCCGAGTTGGAGTACGCGAAGACGCCGTGCGATGCGGTGTGGCTGGCGAAGTCGATATCGCCGCCGGTCCCTGCGGTCTGCAGGTAGAAGCCGTTGAAGCCGCCGGTCGGGTAGGCGGCTGTGACGACACCGGACGTCTTGACGACCGTTCCGGCCAGCGGGCTCACTGCGGCCCTGCCCTGGATCGCGTTGATCGCGGTGAGCTCGGCGGGCACCGGGGTTGGGCCAGGGTCGGGTTCTGGGTCGACCGGGCTGCCGGTCTCGCCGGCCGTGTTTGTCGGCGTTGGCGCGGCCGAGCTGAAGTCGGTGGCATTGACATCGGTGTCAATGAAGTTCGTTCGGTTCACCGAAGTGGTGACGGATGCCGCGGCTGCGGCCGTTCCCTCGTAGGTGTTCGAGCTGCCGTAACCGATCAGGTCGAGAATCTCGGGCTGCCCGGTGAGCGAGCCGATGGCGGGCGCAGACAGCGCCTCGGACTGGTTGGCGAAGAAGATCGTGCCGGAGCCGGCGGCAAAGGAGATGCCGGAGGCGGCATCCGCTTCTGGGAGCGACGCGCCATTTGTCGCGTTCGAGCCGCCCTGTACGAGGTAGTAGCCTCCGGCGGCGATGGCGCCGGTCAAAGCGAGGACCGAGGTCGGATTCGACGTCGAGCCCGACGCGCGATACTGAATCGACGTGCCGTCGAGCGAGACGTCGGCGTTGGTCGGGTTGTACAGCTCGACGAACTTGTTCAGGTAGGTCGCACCCGAGCTGCCCCCGTTCAGGTAGGCCTCGTTGATGACGACTCCGGTGCCGGCGGTGTTGGCGCTGGCCGGTATGGCAATGATCGGAGCGGCCGCGAGGCTTACCCCCAGAAGTGTGGCGAAAACCAGCCTCGAACGGCTGCGAACGGCGGATGACATGGATCTCCTCATTCATTGAACGATGGTCGTCTCATTGCACCCAGGGTCTTGCTCCCCGTGGAGTAGTTCCGGCCGGTGCAATAGTTCGCAGCCTAGTGACGGGCCGTGTCCGGGGGGTGAACTCCGCTCATTCTGCTCGTATGCGCAGCTGAAATCGGCGCCACGCAGCACAGATAGCCGCGATCGAGCCGGTCACGCAGAATTCCGCCGCTTCAGGAACGAGTCAGGCGCTTCACCATGCGGGTGTTGCCGAGCGTGTTCGGCTTCACCCGTGCCAGGTCGAGAAACTCCGCGACGCCCTCATCGGGAGACCGCACGAGCTCGGCGTAGATGGCCGGATCGACGGTTTCGGTACCCATGTCGCTGAAGCCGTTTCGGGTGAAGAAGCCCACCTCGAACGTCAGACAGAACAGTCGGCTCAAGCCGAGGTCGCGGGCATCCGCTTCGAGGCGTTGCATCATGGTGTAGCCGACGCCGTGGCCGAGCCAGTGCGCGTCGACGGCGAGGGTGCGCACCTCGCCGAGGTCTTCCCACATGACGTGCAGGGCGCCGCAGCCGATCAGCTTCCCTGAGGAGTCAACGGCCACCCGAAATTCCTGCACCGCCTCGTAGAACACGACCCGGTCCTTACCGAGCAGGATGCGCTGCTGCACGAGCGGTTCGACCAGCGCTTCGATGCCGGGAACGTCACTCGTGCGGGCGCGGCGCACCGAATACTCCAGTTCGGGTTGTTCCGGTGCGGTCTGCTGCAATACGGTCACGCCTATCGGCCCCTCTCGTGGCTAAATCAGGATCAAACCACCAGTCTAGGGATCGTGCCGCGGGATTCCGCCGCCGCCGCCGCCCGCCACCCCCGTCCTTTCTGAATTCGCCCCCACTTTTCGCCCCCACCAGAACGGATGCCCCGCCCAGCCACCCCCTCCCCGCGCATAACTCCTGCAAATTGTGGCGGCCCCGGCCGGCCACCCCCGGAAAGACGCGGGAGTTGGCTGGAGGCCACAGAAATTGCAGGAGTTATGCACGCCAGCCGGTGCTGGGGGCACGCAGAAGGCCCGGCAGACGAATCTGCCGGGCCTTCTGCCGCTGAACTAGCGCGGGGTGAAACCTAGTCGCTCGTGATCGCCAGGTCGGGGGTGGCCGGACCGGTGCCGACGGCGGCTGCGGTGTTCACTCCGACGCCGACCGAATCTGCCCGGGTCGTCGTGGTGAAGACGAGCTTGCCCTCGACGAAGTCCACGTGCACGTGGTCTCCGGCGTTGAGCTCGCCCTGAAGGATCTTCTCCGACAGGCGGTCCTCCACCTCGCGCTGGATGGCGCGGCGCAGCGGACGAGCACCGAGCGTCGGGTCGAATCCGACCTCGATCAGGTGTTCCTTGGCCGCAAGGGTGACCTCGACGGTCATGTCGCGGTCGAGCAGACGCACGCCGAGACGCTTGATGAACAGGTCGACGATCTGCAGTAGCTCGGGCTTGGTCAGCTGCGGGAACACGATGATCTCGTCCACGCGGTTGAGGAACTCGGGCTTGAAGTGCTTCTTCAGCTCGTCCTTGACCTTGCCGGCCATGCGCTCGTACCCGGTGGTGGTGTCGCCTTCCAGCTGGAAGCCGACCGGTCCACCCGAGATGTCCTTGGTGCCGAGGTTGGTAGTCATGATGATGACGGTGTTCTTGAAGTCGACGACGCGACCCTGACCATCCGTCAACCGGCCCTCTTCCAGAATCTGGAGCAGGGAGTTGAAGATGTCGGGGTGAGCCTTCTCGATCTCGTCGAACAGCACCACGGAGAACGGCTTGCGCCGCACCTTCTCGGTGAGCTGGCCGCCCTCTTCGAAGCCGACGAATCCGGGAGGCGCACCGAACAGGCGCGACACGGTGTGCTTCTCGCCGTACTCACTCATGTCGAGCGAGATCATGGCGGCCTCGTCGTCGAACAAGAACTCGGCGAGCGCCTTGGCGAGCTCGGTCTTGCCGACACCGGTGGGACCGGCGAAGACGAAGGATCCGGAGGGACGCTTCGGGTCCTTCAGGCCGGCACGGGTACGACGGATGGTCTTGGCGAGCGCCGAGATGGCCTCTTCCTGACCGATGACGCGCTGGTGCAGTGCCTTTTCCATGAAGACGAGCCGCGAGGACTCTTCCTCGGTGAGCTTGAACACCGGAATGCCGGTGGCCTGGGCCAGAACCTCGGCGATCAGGCCTTCGTCGACCACCGCGGTGGTCTTGACGTCGCCGGACTTCCACTTCTTCTCGAGGCGCAGACGCTCGCCGAGGAGGTTCTTCTCCTCGTCGCGCAGGCCGGCGGCCTTCTCGAAGTCCTGCTCCTCAATGGCGAGTTCCTTGGCGGCACGAACCACGGCGATCTTCTCGTCGAATTCGCGCAGCTCCGGCGGGCTCGACAGGATCGACAGGCGCAAGCGAGCGCCGGCCTCGTCGATCAGGTCGATGGCCTTGTCGGGCAGGAACCGGTCGGAGACGTAGCGGTCGGCGAGGTTCGCCGCGGCTACGAGGGCACCGTCGGTGATGGACACCTTGTGGTGCGCTTCGTAGCGGTCGCGCAGTCCCTTGAGGATGTTGATGGTGTGCGGCAGCGACGGTTCGTTCACCTGGATTGGCTGGAAGCGGCGCTCGAGCGCGGCATCCTTCTCGAAGTGCTTGCGGTACTCGTCGAGGGTGGTCGCACCGATGGTCTGCAGCTCACCGCGGGCGAGCAACGGCTTGAGGATCGACGCGGCGTCGATGGCACCCTCGGCGGCGCCCGCACCAACCAGGGTGTGGATCTCGTCGATGAAGACGATAATGTCGCCGCGGGTGCGGATCTCCTTGGTGACCTTTTTCAGGCGCTCTTCGAAGTCACCGCGGTAGCGGCTGCCGGCGATGAGCGAGCCGAGGTCGAGCGAGTAGAGCTGCTTGTCCTTGAGCGTCTCGGGCACATCGCCCTTGACGATCGCCTGGGCGAGCCCCTCGACGACGGCGGTCTTGCCGACGCCGGGCTCACCGATCAGCACGGGGTTGTTCTTGGTGCGACGCGAGAGGATCTGCATGACCCGCTCGATTTCTTTCTCGCGCCCGATGACCGGGTCGAGTTTGTTGTCGCGGGCCATCTGGGTGAGGTTGCGGCCGAACTGGTCGAGCACCTGGCTGCCGGCCGTGTTGGCCGCCTGCTCGTTGGCGCCGACCGCGACCTGCTCCTTGCCCTGGTAACCGGAGAGGAGCTGGATGACCTGCTGGCGCACGCGGTTGAGGTCGGCGCCGAGCTTGACGAGAACCTGGGCGGCAACGCCCTCGCCCTCGCGAATGAGGCCGAGCAGGATGTGCTCCGTGCCGATGTAGTTGTGGCCGAGCTGCAGCGCTTCGCGCAGGCTCAGCTCGAGAACCTTCTTCGCCCGCGGCGTGAAGGGAATGTGGCCGGTGGGCTGCTGCTGCCCCTGGCCAATGATGTCTTGTACCTGCTCGCGCACGGCATCCAGCGAGATGCCGAGGCTCTCTAGAGCCTTCGCGGCGACGCCTTCACCCTCGTGAATCAGCCCGAGCAGAATGTGCTCGGTGCCGATGTAGTTGTGATTGAGCATCTTGGCCTCTTCCTGGGCCAAAACTACGACGCGACGAGCTCGGTCGGTAAATCTCTCAAACATATGATCGCTCCCTTGGCGCCAGGGCAGTTGGTGCCGTTACATCGAGAATAACCAGCCTGCGCGCCTCGCGCGTGTTTGTTCGCCGCAGGCGTGACTAATGCTGCGGAGCAGCATCAGTCACGCCTTGTTTTTATATGTACAGCGTGACGGATGCTCCGCGACGGGCCTGCGCGCAGCATCCGTTCTTTCGGTGCTACTGCACCGCAGAGGTCAGCCGGGCGAGGTTGTCGAGGATAGTCGAGCGCAGCGGCTGCTTGCGCCACTCCTCGAGGGTGAGTTCGCGGCTGTTTAGCCGGTTCTCGTCTTCCATGGCGCGCAGGTTGCGCACGAACGACCGGCCGCGCACCATGAGCGACACCTCCATGTTGAGGCTGAAGGAACGCTGGTCCATATTGCTCGAGCCGACGACGGCGACCTCATCGTCGATCGTGAAGTGCTTGGCGTGCAGAATGTACGGCGCGTTGTACATGTAGATGTGCACGCCGGCGGTCAGCAGTTCCTCATAGTACGAGCGCTGGGCGTGATAGACCACGGCCTGGTCGCCGATTTCCGAGACGAACAGCTCAACGTGAAGCCCTCGCTGCACGGCGGTCGTGATAGCGTACATGATCGATTCGTCCGGCACGAAGTACGGGCTCGTGATGATGATGCGGTCCTGCGCGTAGTACAGCAACGCGAGAAACAGGCGCAGGTTGTTCTCACCCTTGAACCCCGGGCCGCTCGGCACGACCTGGCAGTCGAGGGCATCGGTCACCGGCCGCGGGTGCACCGGCTCAATGTCACGAGTGAGCAGCTCATTGGTTTCGCTGTACCAGTCGGTGATGAAGATGGCGCCCAGCCCCGACACGATCGGGCCTTCCAGCCGGGTCATGAAGTCTTTCCACTTCAGACCCCGACGAATGTTCTTGCGCATGTTGTAGGTGCGGTCGATGATGTTCTGCGACCCCATGAAGCCGACCAGGCCGTCGACGATGAGCAGCTTGCGGTGGTTGCGCAGGTCGGGTCGCTGCCATTTACCCTTGAACGGCTGCACCGGAAGCATGAGTTCCCAGTCGACACCGGCATCCGTCAGCCGTTTCTTGGTCTGGCGAAAACCCGGCTTGCGCATTGACTGGATGTGGTCCATCAGCACGCGCACGCTGACCCCGCGCCGGTGCGCTCGCTCGAGGGCGTCGAAGAACGGCGCGGTGGTGTGGTCGAGCGAGAGAATGTAGAACTCGACGTGCACGTATTTCTTGGCCAGGTCGATGTCGGCAATCATCGTGTCGAACGACAGCTGATAGTCGTTGATCAGGCTCGCGGTGTTGTCGCCGACGAGCGGCATCGCCCCGAGGTTGCGGTTGAGTTCAACGACCGATTCTAGCCAGCTGGGCCACGGGTGGTCGCGGCGCACGAGCTCCATGCCCGCGGTGCTGCCCTGGATGAACTGGTTGATCTCATCCTGCATCAATCGGCGCTTCTTCGGCAGGGTGCGGTAGCCGATCAGCAGAAAGAGCAGCACGCCGAGGTACGGGATGAAGAAAATGGTCAGCAACCAGGCCATGCCCGACATCGGGCGGCGGTTGCGAGGGACCACAATGATGGCCACGACGCGAACGGAAAAGTCGACGATCAGGGCCAGCAGAACGGTGATGGTCAGGCCGTCGATGCCGAACATTGGTACTTAGGTGGTCGGTTTGTCGAGACCGAGCCGGGCGCGTTCTTCGGCTTCGATTTGGGCGTACACCTTACGTTCGGTGCGGTCGGCGCGCAGGATTGAGCGCATCAGCATCCAGAAGATGAGGCCAAGCGCAATGGTGGGCACGACCGAAAAGAGCGCGTTACCCCAGAAGTTCTCAATCACACCCCCAGACTACGCGTAAAGGCTGGCGAAGCCCCTACTTGGTCAGGATGCCGTAGATTCCGCTGCCGAGAAAATACACGCCGACGCCACCGACGATCACCCAGATCGCGATGCGGTTCATCGACGGCGGTTTGCGCCCGCCCTTGTCGGGCTCTAATTCGTCTTTGGGGAGATAGCTCATTAGTACCTACTAACTACTTGACCAGCGGGAAGAGGATTGTCTCGCGAATACCTAGGCCGGTCAGAGCCATCAGCATGCGGTCGATACCCATGCCCATGCCACCGGTTGGCGGCATGCCGTATTCGAGAGCGCGGAGGAATTCTTCGTCGAGGCGCATGGCCTCCGGGTCTCCCCCGGCGGCCAGGCTGGCCTGCTCGATGAAGCGTTCCCGCTGCACCACCGGGTCGACGAGCTCGGAATAGCCGGTGGCCAGTTCGAAGCCGCGCACGTACAGGTCCCACTTCTCGACCACGCCGGCCACCGAGCGGTGGCCGCGCACGAGCGGGCTCGTGTCGATGGGAAAGTCCATCACGAAGGTCGGGCGCACCAGGTCGCCCTTAACGAAGTGCTCCCAGAGCTCTTCGACGTACTTGCCGTGAATCGGGTGGTCGATCTCGATGCCTTCGCGATCGGCGATCGCGACGAGGTCGGCGAGCGGCGTCTCGGGCGTGATCGTGATACCGGCCGCCGTGGACAGGCTGTCGTACATGCCGATGCGGTCCCAGTCGCCGCCGAGGTCGAACAGGGTACCGTCGGCCCAGGTGACCACGTATGATCCGGCAATCGCGAACGCGGCATCCTGAATCAGCTTCTGGGTGAGGTCGGCGATGGAGTTGTAATCGCCGTACGCCTCATAGGCCTCGAGCATCGCGAACTCGGGCGAGTGGGTGGAGTCGGCGCCCTCATTGCGAAAGTTGCGGTTGATCTCGTAGACCCGGTCGATGCCGCCGACCACGGCCCGCTTCAAAAACAGCTCCGGCGCGATGCGCAGAAACAGTTCGGTGTCGAAGGCGTTGCTGTGGGTCTGAAATGGGCGAGCGGATGCCCCACCGTGCATGACCTGCAGCATCGGGGTCTCGATCTCGATGAACTCGAGGTCGGTGAACGTCTTGCGCAGGCTCGCGACGGCCTTCGAACGGGATAGCACGTTGGTGCGGGCCTGCTCGCGGCTGATCAGGTCGAGGTAGCGGCTGCGCACCCGCGTTTCTTCGCTGAGCTCAGAGTGCAGGTTCGGCAGCGGCAGCAGCGCCTTCGCGGCGACCTGCCAATCGGTGACCATGATCGACAGCTCGCCGCGGCGGCTAGAGATGACCTCACCGGTAACGAACAGGTGGTCACCGAGGTCGACCAGGTCTTTCCAGGCGGCGAGCGACTCGTCCCCGACGGCGGCGAGCGAAACCATGGCCTGAATGCGGGTGCCGTCGCCCGACTGCAGGCTGGCGAAGCACAACTTGCCGGTATTGCGCAGGTGCACGATGCGGCCGGCCAGGCCGACGATGACGCCGGTGACGGCATCCGCTTCGAGCGTGCCGAATTCGGCGCGCACGGCCGGAATGGTGTGGGTCACCGGAACCGACACCGGGTACGCGCCGCCGGCCGGGCTGGCGGCCGCCGCGTTCAGGCGGTCGCGTTTGCCGAGGCGCACGGCCTTCTGCTCGTTCATTTCCGCGTCGGAGAAGCCCTCGTCGTCGGTCGAGATGGGCGGGGTGTTCAGGCTCATACGGTTCTCCGTTGGTGCTGTCAGTTCAGAAATAAAGCGGATGTTGCCTACCCGAGGGCAAGCGGCACGTTGTCAATCAGCCGGGTGGTACCGACCCGCGCGGCCACGAGCATCCGGGCCGGTCCGCGATAGGCGTCGTCGACCGGTACAAAGGTCTGCGGGTGCACGATCACGAGATAGTCCAGTTTAACCAGCGGCTGGGCGGCAATGCGTGCGTGTGCGGCAGCGAGGGCGGCGGCGGGTCCGGCCAGCGCTGCCTGCACGGCCGCGCGGAGCCCGGCGAACAGGGCTTGCGCCGCCGTATTCTGGGCGTCGTCGAGGTAGCGATTGCGGCTCGAGAGGGCCAGCCCGCTCGGCTCCCGCACCGTCTCGACGACCTCGATCGCGGTGCGCAGGTTGAGGTCGGCAACCATGCTCTGCACGAGAAAAACCTGCTGGCCGTCTTTTTGACCGAACACCGCCGTATCCGGTGCCACGATGCCCAGCAGTTTCGCGACGACCGTGAGCATGCCGTCGAAGTGGCCCGGGCGCGCAGCCCCCTCGTAGGCGCTGCCGATCGGGCCGGCGGTCACCCGCGTGCCGTTCGCGCTGTCTGGATACATTTCGCCGGCCGTGGGCGCAAACACGACCGAAACGTTCTCGTCGGCGAGGGTGGCCAGGTCGGCATCGAGGGTGCGCGGGTACCGCTCGAGGTCTTCACCGGCACCGAACTGCAGCGGGTTCACGAAGATCGACACCACCACGATGTCGCCCAGAGCGTGCGCCCGCCGCACCAGCGCGAGGTGCCCGGCGTGCAGGGCCCCCATGGTCGGCACGAGCACGATGCGGGTGTCCCCGCCGACCAGCGCCGAACGGCCCCGGGCCTGACCGAGCCGGTGTTGCAGGGCGGTGATGGTGCTGATTACTTCGGGCGTGCTCATTCGATTGTCCGGTCGTCGTCAAGCGGATGCTGCCTGGGCGCGATTTCGTCCAGCCCGGTCAGGTCGAGGCGTTCCGGGCTCGTGCGCCCGAGGGCGTTCTCCATCGCGGAGCGCAGCAGCGGCCCCAGCACGGCTCCCGGCTGCTCCATCCCGATTCCGGCGAGCAGCCGCGTGGCCTGCTCGACGATCGACGTGGAGAATGCGGTGGCGATCTCGATGGCTTCGGCGTAGCTGGCGCGGTCGGCCTCGGCGACGATGAGCGGTTCGCCGCCCATCTCCACCGCGAGCGCCTGCCCGATCGGCAGCACCGGGCCGGGCGCGGTCACCGCGAAATAGCTGTCCGCGAGCCGGGCCAAATCGAGGCTCGTGCCGGTGAAGGCCATGGCTGGGTGGATGGCGAGTGGGATCGCACCGGCTGCCTGGGCGGGCGCGAGCACCGCGGTGCCGAAGCGGGCGGAGGTGTGCAGCACAAGCTGGCCGGGCTGCCAGGTGTTCGTCACGGCGAGGCCCTGCACCAGACTCTCCAGCTGGGCATCGGGTACCGCGATGATGACCAGCTCACTGCGTTCGACCACCTCGGGCACGGTGAGGATCGGCACGAGCGGCAGGATGGCTTCGGCCCGATCACGGCTGGCCTGCGAGATCGCTGAGATGCCCACGATCGCGTGGCCGGCACCCGCGAGTGCGGCGCCGAGAATGGGGCCGACGTGGCCGGCTCCGATGATTCCGACGCCGAGGCGGCCGGGCTTGGCGTTCATTCTGTCGCTCCGTATTGATCTGCGGCTGGCTTCGGGGCCTCGTCGGCCCGGCTCCAGCGGTGGCTGGTGTCGGCGAGCGCCGAGCTGACCGCGCCGGTGCACATCCATTGGAAAAGCACGAGCGCTTCATCGACGTCGATGACGCTGAGCGACGCCGTGACCGGGCCGGCGACCGTGAGCAGGTCGGCCGAGGCGAGGCGCAGCCGACGCTTGATCGGGCCCTGCCTCACGCTCACACCCTGCATGCGGGCGAGCGGCACGAGGATCAGGTCGCGGGAGAGCATCCCGCGACGGATCAGGGCGACATTGCCCGAGACCGCCCAGCCGGTGCGCCACCAGGAGAAGGGTCGCAGCCAGACCGCTCGCGGTGGCGCATTGCTGTAGAAATCGGCGACTCCGGAATCAGCCTTGCGTCCGCCGAGCATGCCGTTTTCGACCAGCGCCCCATGGGTATCGGTGGTGAAGCCGGGGACGGCCAGTTCGAGCACCTTCTCGACGTCGGCGAGGGTGCCGACCGGCAGAAGCACCGTGCTCGTTGGATTACTCGCGCTCGCCCCGGCAGCGTGCCCCGCTGTGTTGATGTTGATCTGCCACCAGCCGAAACGACGCCACAGAATGGGTTGAGACACCTTGATGGCGTGGATGCGCCCGGGCGGCAGGGTCTGGCTGCTCGTGGAGAGCAGGCCGAACCCGACCCGCACGCCGTCAGCCGTGCCCGCGATCGTGAACCGCAGCTGCTTGGTGATGCGCGAGAAGTAGTAGCCGACGCTGCCGATCAGGCCGGGAAGCACGGCCACGAGCACCCAGCCGCTGCTGCCGGCGATCACGCTGACGATCAGCCCGATGCCGGCCAGGAGCAGAAAGACGGTGAAGCCGCTGAGCACGACCGACCCGATCAGCCGTCCGGGCGGAATGCGCACGACCGACTCCGGCGGGGCGGCGTCGGGGCCCCGTTCCGGGGCCACAAACTGGTTGTAGCGCGCCGCGGCGAAATCGCCGAGGGCCGAGTGCGCCGAGGGCGGGCCGATCAGGGTGGGGGCGGCATCGCCGCCGAGCACGGCCGGGGCGGTTAGTGGTGGCGCGGTGTCCAGCGCTCTGGTCTGCCGCAGGCCGGAGGCGAGGTGCAGGATGTCGCGGCGCAGGTCATCCGCTAATTTCGAGCCGAGGTAGGCCAGCTGCACGTTGCCGTCCTGACCCGCGACGGCGATGTCGAGCCGGGCGGCTCCGAACAGTCGGGGAATCAACGGCCGAGCCAGGTTCACCCCCTGCACCCGGTCGAGGCGCGCCTTGCGGTTGCTGCGAAAAACGAGGCCGCTGCGCACCTCGACGACTTCCCCGTTGATGCGAAAGGTGTGCATGCGCCAGGACAGGTAGAACGCGACAATTATGACCAGCAGCACGCCGGCGATGATGAGCAGCGCCCACCCGGTGCCGCCCCGCTGGTAGATCTCATCGATCGGGTCGCCGCCGTAGTTCTCCTCGCCCAGGAACACGTCGATGAGCCGTTCGCGCAGGTTGGCGATCACGAAGCCGAGCACGGCCACCATGAAAATGCCGCCGCGCAGCAGTGGTGTCGCGGGGTGCAGTCGGTGCCACTGCCCGTCGGTGAGGTCGGTACGGGGTGCAGCGAGTGGCGCCGGAACGGCGGGCTCGCTCACAGCCCCGCCCGGCGGATCTCGGCGAGCTCCACCAAACGGTCGCGCAGACTTTCGGCATCCGCTTCGGCCAGCCCGGGGATCGAGACCCCGGCGGTCGCCGCCGCGGTCACGAATTTGAGGTCGGCCAGACCGAGCCAGCGCGCCACCGGGCCGCGGGTGATATCGATGAGCTGCATGCGTCCGTAGGGCACCGCCACAAAGCGTTGAAAGAGGATGCCGCGGCGAAAGAGTAAATCATCCTCGCGCAGCAGATAGCCGATGGAGCGCACCCGGCGCGGTTCGAACACCAGGTTGATGATGGTCATCAGGAGCACCGCGAGGCCGACCCACAAGGCCCAGGTCTGCTCGAGCAACAGCCAGAGCAGGCTGGCGCCGCCGCAGACCACGACGCCGAACAATATGGTGCCGACGATCTCGACCAGCACGTACTTCGGGGAAACCCGCTTCCACTCGCCGACGCCGACCAGGTCGAGCCGTTCCGACGGTGCGACCCGCGCGTGTTCGGGTGGGTTCACATCGTCGGAATCAGGCACGCGTACCTCCGGGCTCGTCGGTATCGGTGTCGTCGTCGGGCGGAAGGGTGCAGAAGTGTTCGGCCACGAGGCCGGCCGCCAGCATGACGGCCGCGCCGATCGCCGTACCGATCGCGAGCCAGAGCGAAGTGACCGCCGGCACCACGGATCGGGTCAGGATGTACAGCACGATGCCGAGGGAACCGCCGAACAGCAGGGACGCTGACAGTGAGGTCGCCTTCGACAGCACGGCCACACGCATCGCCCAGAACGGGTCGATGCGGCGCAGCGCCTTGCGTCGGCTGCCCTGACGTACCCGCCAGGCCAGACTCACGACGACGGCCGCCAACAGGATGAGCGTTAGCGGCAGGGTAACCGGTGGAACGACGATGGGGGCACCGGATGCCGCGAACGCGATCTCGATCAGAAAGCCGATCACGAGTCCGATGAGCAACACCGCGAGCAGCCCGGTCGCGTGCGAGCGCTTCATCGCGGTGCTCCCGGTGCCGGGTGGAAGGTGGCGGCATCTGTTGCCCGGCGCACTGTCTGGCCGGTCGCGGCGAGTAGGTCGCGCACCAGGCCCCGTCCGGGAACGGTGGCTTGCTCATCGAGGTCGAGCCAGGGGGCGAGCACGAAGTCGCGTTCCGCCGCGCGCGGGTGCGGCACGGTGAGGCGCGCGTCGTCGATGCTCAGCTGGCCGAAGGCGATGATGTCGATGTCGAGTGTGCGGTCGCCCCAGCGCTCGGCGCGCACCCGGCCGTGCTCGGCCTCGATGGCGTTGACGGCGTCGAGCAGCGCGTAGGCGTCGCCGGTGTAATCGATCGTGAGTACCGCGTTGAGATAGCGGGGGGCGCGCTCGTCAACACCGTCGAGTTTCACGGCTGCCGATTCGTAGCTCGGCGACACCGCGACCAGCGTCGCGCCGGGCAGGTCGGCGAGATCCCGCACGGCGCTCGCGAGCGTCGTTTCCCGGTCGCCGAGGTTGCTGCCGAGGGCCAGAACGACTCGATCACCGGTCATGGCCGCACCCGGGTGATCTGAACAGCCACGTCGGTGAAGGGTACGGAGATGGGAGCCTGCGGCTTGTGCACCGTGACCTGCACCTTGAGCGCCGGTGGGTGGTGGGCCAGCACGACGGCGGCGATGCGTTCGGCGACGGTTTCGATGAGGTCGACCGGGTTGTGCCTGGCTGCGTCGGTGATTTGCTCGGCGAGTTCGCCATAGTGGATGGTCTGGGTCACGTCATCGCTCGCCGCCGCCGCGAGCAGATCGAGCCAGACGGTGACGTCAATGACGAAGTCCTGGCCGTTTTCTTTCTCGAAGTCGTAGACGCCGTGGTGGGCGTTCACCCGCAGGCCGGTGAGGGTGATCGAATCAGTCATGGTTCCATTGTGTCGGACTCGAACGACCCGCCCGACAATCCAGTGGTGGCCGACGGCGTCGACTGCCGGGCGCTGGACAGCACGTTGAGCGCCGCGCGGGTGCCGGCGACGTCGTGCACGCGCACCGCCCAGGCGCCCGCCTGTGCGGCCAGCACACTCACCACGGCGGTCGGCAGGTCACGGTCCTGCACGGGAGCGCCGTCCGGCAAAACCGCGGCCAGAAAGCGTTTGCGCGAGGCTCCGATGAGGATCGGAAACCCCAGCGAGGCGAAGGCATCCAGCCGGTTGATCAGCTGCCAGTTGTGTTCGGTCTTCTTGGAGAAGCCGAGGCCAGGGTCGAGCACGATGCGCTCGTGCGCCACGCCGGCGGCGGTCAACGCGTCCACCCGGGCGGTGAGCGCGACCATGACCTCGGTGACGACGTTGTCGTACTCCGTGAGGGCGTCCATCTGCTGGGCATGGGCACGCCAGTGCATGGCCACAAAGTTCAGGCCCGTGTCGGCGACGACAGCGGCCATGTCGGGGTCGGCCAACCCGCCGGAAACATCGTTGATGATGCTCGCTCCGGCTTTCGCTGCCGCGCGGGCCGTCGAGGCGTTGAGCGTGTCGATGCTCAGGCGCAGTCCCTGCCGGGCGAGTTCGGTGACGACCGGAATGACCCGGTTTTGTTCCTCGGCCGGAGTGACGCGGGTGGCACCCGGGCGAGTGGATTCACCGCCCACGTCGATCAGGTCGGCGCCCTGGGCGCGCAGCAGCAGTCCGTGCTCGATGGCGGCATCCGTTGCTGCCCACCGTCCGCCATCGCTGAAAGAGTCAGGTGTGACGTTGAGCACCCCCATGATGAGCGTCACTGGCCTGATCAGAGTCATTGGCCCGCGGCGATCAGGGCAATGATCTCGGCGCGAGCGGTCGGCTCGGTCAGCACGCCGCGGGAAGCCATGGTCACGGTCGAGCTCGCGCTCTGGCGTGGGCCGCGGGTGCCGACACAGCCGTGCACGGCATCGAGCACGACGAGCACGCCGAGCGGGTCGAGGCCGTCCTGCAAAGCGCCGGCGATCTCCTCGGTCAGGCGCTCCTGCAGCTGGGGCCGGGCTGCGATGGTTTCAACAACGGCGGGCAACCGGCCGAGGCCGACGACCCGGCCCCGTGGCAGGTAGGCCACGTGGGCGGTGCCCAGGAACGGCAGCAGGTGGTGTTCACAGATGGACCGAAAGGCGATGTCGCGCAGCAGCACGAGTTCCCCGGTGCTGTCCCCGACCGGAACGAAGTCCTGCAGGAGCTCCTGCGGGTCCTGGTCCAGGCCGGCGAAGAACTCGGCGTAGGCATCCGCTACTCGTCGCGGCGTGCTCTCCAGGCCGACCCGTTCCGGATTCTCGCCGATTGCAGCGAGAATCTCTGAAACGGCCGCTTCGATGCGTGCCCTGTCCACCGCCACGGGCGCCTAAGCGGTCGCGGGGCGGGGGGTACGGGCCGGCGCGCGTTTCGGTTTGGCGGGGGCGGCGTCACCGCTCGTGATGCCACCGTCGACGGCGGCACCGTCGATGGGAGCCTTCGGAGTCGGCATCGCGATCGGCGGCACGTCAGACACGGGGCGCTTGTCGCTCGACAGCCACTGCGGGCGCGACGGGAGCTTTTCGACGTTGGCGAAGATCTCGGCGAGAGCGGTCTGGTCGAGCGTTTCGTGCTCGAGCAGTGCCGTGGCGAGGTCGTCCAGGATCACGCGGTTCTTGATCAAAACCTCGTAGGCCTCGTCGTGGGCGTCCTCGAGCAGCTGGCGCACCTCGCGGTCGACGCTCTCGGCCACGCGCTCCGAGTAGTCACGCTGGTGGCCCATGTCGCGGCCGAGAAACACCTCACCGGAACCCTGGCCGAGCTTGAGCGGACCGACGACCGCGCTCATGCCGAACTCGGTGACCATCTTGCGGGCCGTCGCGGTGGCCTTCTCGATGTCGTTGGACGCGCCGCTGGTCGGGTCGTGAAAGATGATCTCCTCGGCGACACGGCCACCCATGGCGTAGGCCAGCTGGTCGAGCAGTTCGTTGCGGGTGACCGAGTAGCGGTCTTCAAGCGGCATGACCATCGTGTAGCCGAGGGCCCGGCCGCGCGGCAGAATTGTGATCTTGGTGACCGGGTCGGTGAAGTTCATGGCGGTCGCGACGAGGGCGTGGCCACCCTCGTGGTACGCCGTGATGAGCTTTTCCTTGTCGCGCATCACGCGGGTGCGTCGCTGCGGTCCGGCCATGACCCGGTCGACGGCCTCGTCCAGGGCCCGGTTGTCGATGAGCTGGGCGTTCGAGCGAGCGGTCAGCAGAGCGGCCTCGTTGAGCACATTTGCCAGGTCGGCGCCGGTGAAGCCGGGCGTTTTACGGGCGAGGACCTCGAGGTCAACACCCTCGGCCATCGGCTTGCCCTTGGAGTGCACCTCGAGGATGCGCTTGCGACCGAGCATATCGGGCGCATCAACGCCGATCTGCCGGTCGAACCGGCCAGGGCGAAGCAGAGCGGGGTCGAGAATGTCTGGTCGGTTGGTGGCGGCGATCAGAATGACGTTCGCCTTCACGTCGAAGCCGTCCATCTCGACCAGCAACTGGTTCAGGGTCTGCTCGCGTTCGTCGTGGCCGCCGCCCATTCCGGCACCACGGTGACGACCAACGGCGTCGATCTCGTCGATGAAGATGATGGCCGGGGCGTTTTCCTTGGCCTGGCTGAACAGGTCACGCACGCGGCTGGCTCCGACGCCGACGAACATTTCCACGAAGTCCGAGCCGCTGATCGCGTAAAACGGCACGTTGGCCTCGCCGGCCACGGCCCGGGCCAGCAGCGTCTTTCCGGTCCCGGGAGGGCCATACAGCAGAACGCCCTTGGGGATGCGGGCTCCGACCGCCTGGAACTTGGCCGGCTCCTTGAGGAAGTCTTTGATCTCTTCGAGCTCTTCGATGGCTTCATCGGCGCCGGCGACGTCGGCGAAGGTGACCTGTGGGCTTTCCTTGGAGACGAGCTTGGCCTTGGACTTGCCAAACTTCATGACCTTGCTGCCACCGCCCTGCATCGAGATCATGAGCCAGAAGAAGGCACCGATCAGCAGCACGGGCAGCAGGAAGCTCAGCACGGAGAGCACCCAGTTAGGCTGCGGCACCTCGTCGGTGAAGCCGTCCTTCGGGTTTGCTGCGGTCACCGCGGTGATGATCTCTTCACCACGCGGAGCAACGTAATAGAACTGAACCTGGGTGCCGAGGTCGCCGCTGGCCTTGGTCAGCGTCAGGTCGACGCGTTGTTCGCCATCGACGATGGTCGCCTCGGCGACGTTGCCCGATTCAAGAAAGCTCAGGCCCTCTTGTGTGCTGACCTCACGAAATCCGGACATGGTGATGAGGCTCGACCCCACCCAGACGGCGATGACGGCGAGCACAATGTACAAAATGGGGCCGCGGAGTAGCTTCTTGACGTTCATGGTGACCTCAGGCTAGCGCGCGTTTACAAGGGAATGCCGTGTGTTCGCCCAAAGGAAAACTCTGGCGCAGAGCCGAACGCTGTTAGAGCGCGGCGGCCGCGACGGTGGAATACACGTGCGGGGCGAGAATTCCGACCGAGCGCAGGTTGCGGTACTTCTCGTCATAGTCGAGGCCATAACCGACCACGAACTTGTTCGGAATGTTGAATCCGACGTATTTCACGTCGATGTCGACGCGCGCGGCATCCGGTTTGCGCAGCAGTGCGCAGATTTCAATGGATGCCGGACCGCGCGTTTTCAGGTTCGCCAGCAGCCACGAGAGGGTCAGGCCGGAGTCGATGATGTCCTCGACGATGAGCACGTTGCGGCCGGACAGGTCGGTGTCGAGGTCCTTGAGAATGCGCACGACGCCGCTGGACTGCGTGCCGGAGCCGTAGGAGCTGACCGCCATCCAGTCCATCGTGATCGGGTGGCGCAGTTCGCGGGCCAGATCGGCCATGACCATGACCGCGCCCTTGAGCACGCCGACCAGCAGCAGATCGGTGCCGGCGTAGTCGGCTTCGATCTCGCGGCTCATCTCGGCCAGGCGATCGCGGATCTGCTCCTCGCTGATCAGGATCTCGGTGAGGTCGCCGTCAATGTCGCGAGGTTCCATATGAAAGGTGCAGTCCATTTCTTCAGATTTATGCTGGCACGGAAAAAATCAACAATCCGCCCTGCCGTACAACTCTAATACCCGGCAGGCTGAGTGCCCCCTGTCCATGCCAATCGGTCACGAGGGCCGCCACCGCCAGGGTCTGCCGCCGGTCGAGCCACACCCCACACTCCTGCTCCACTCCCAATCGGATCACGCGCTGCCGCACCGCAGCCGGCTGGGCTGCGAGAGCGGCCGCGTCGATCGTGCCATGAGCCCAGTGCCTGCGCGCGACCGCGTCGGCCAGCTCATCGAGCGCGTCGGAATCCTCGCGCAGCGCCTGAGCGGTGCGGGCGAGCGCCACGGCGACGCCGGGACCGAGCTCGCTTTCCAGCAGCGGCAGCACGGTTTCGCGCGCCCGCACCCGGGCATAGCGCGGGTCGAAATTCTGCGGGTCGGTCCACGGCACTAGGCCGGCATCCGCACAGAATTGCCGGGTAGCGGCGCGACGGATGCCCAGCAACGGTCGCAAAATCGGCCCGGTTTGCGCCGCCATTCCGCGCAGGCTGGTCGGCCCGGAGCCCCGGGCCAGCCCGAGCAGCACGGTTTCGGCCTGGTCGTCGAGGGTATGACCGAGCAGTACGCCGCTCGCCCCGGTCTGCTCGAGCGCCGCAGCGAACGCCGCATAGCGTGCGGTGCGGGCGGCCGCCTCCGGGCCGGTTCCGTCGCCGTCGACCGTCACGCTCCAGACGAGCACGGGGTCGAGGCCAAGCTGGCGGGCGGTCTCGGCGGCTGCGACTGCGACATCCGCTGAACCGGTTTGCAGGTTGTGATCGACGATGACCGCGCCGGCACGGATACCCGCGCGCCCGGCCTCGAAGGCGGTCGCCGCGGCCAGCGCGAGCGAATCGGCGCCGCCGCTCAGGCCGACCAGCACGAGTCCCTCGGTCGGCAGCAACGCGCGCACGGCCCGGCGAATGTCGGCGATGGCCGGGGTTAGGCGCGGGCGGCGGGAAGACTTCATCCAGTAACGTTATCCGCAGACTTAGATCAAGGGAGAAACAACGCCATGGCCGAATACGACGCAGTTATCGAAATCCCCCGCGGGAGCCGCAACAAGTACGAGGTAGACCACGAAACCGGACGGGTGTATCTCGACCGGGTGCTCTACACGAGCTTCATGTACCCCACCGACTATGGCTACTTCGAGAACACCCTCGGCCTCGACGGCGACCCGGTCGACGTGCTCGTGCTGCTCGACTACCCTTTGTTTCCGGGCGTTGGCGTCTCGGTGCGCCCTGTCGGTGTGTTCAACATGACCGATGATGGCGGTTCAGATGCCAAGGTCATCGCCGTTCCGGCCGGTGACCCGCGCTGGGATCACATTCAGGATGTCCTCGACATTCCGGAGTACACCCGCAAGGAGATCGAGCACTTCTTCGAGCACTACAAGGATCTCGAGCCGGGCAAGTGGGTCAAGACGGAGGGCTGGGGCGACGCCGCCGAAGCCGATCAGATCATTGTCGACGGCATCGCGAAGCTCGCCGCTGAGGGTCACTAACCCGCAGGAGCTTCCTGAGGGGGCGCAAATCGACCTAAAACCGGTTTCGGATGGACGGTTTGCGCCCCTTCAGCGCCAAACAGCAGGCGGGCGCTACGAACAGGGGCTCCGGTCACCGGTTATCCGGCGGCAGGGGCCCCTGTTGGTGTCCGGTTCGGGGCCCCCGCCCGCAGCGGGCCCTCGGCCTGCCAGTAGCCCCCACCCCTCGGGGGTGGCATCAGGAAATCCGCCAAGTGCCGGTGCGGTCGTCGCACTGGTCCTCTGGCCATCGAGCGATCCCGTGAAGATCTCCAGCATTAGCTACACGTCCGGCCTCATGCGGGGCCTGAGAGCTCCGCGCTACGCTGCGGGGCGCCCGACGTAGGGCGCAACAGCCCAGGACGACCAGATGCTGTGCACCCGCACGCGCGCCGAGGGGTTCGGGGCTTCGATAACCTGCCCGCCGCCGACGTAAATCGCCACGTGGTAGTAGTTTCCGGGGCTGCCCCAGAACACCAGGTCGCCCACCTGCACCTGCGCGAAGGAGACGAGCTTGCCCTGCCGCGCCATGGTGTTGTACTGGTCCGTGGCTGAGTGGGTGCCGATGTAGACGCCCGCCGCGGCGTAAGCCGCCTTGGTCAGACCCGAGCAGTCCCAGGCGTCGGGGCCGGAGCCGCCGAAGACGTACCGGTCGCCGAGCTGGTCGCTGGCGAAGGCGAGAGCGGTGTCCACGACACTCGCATTCGGCACCGGAACGGTCGTACCGCCGCCGGCCGGAGCGCTCGGCACGCTCGGCACGACGGGAGTGGCCGCGCCAGACCCTGAACCACTGCCGAAACCGGACCCAGAACCCGAGGCGGAACCGCTGCCCGAGCCGGAACCCTCAGCGGCCGCGGCGTCCTGCGCCGCTTGCGCTGCTGCGGCAGCCGCAGCAGCCGCTATTGCAGCAGCCGAGGCCTGAGCCTGCGCGAACGCCTTCGCTGCAGCGGCCGCTTCTTCGCCGACGTGAAAGCTACGCTCAGCCTCGGCCGTGGTGTCCTTGAGCAGGGCGAGCTGCTCGAACAGCTCGCTCGACCGGCGTTGCTGAGTGTCGTAGGCTGCCTCGGCCGCCGCTGAGCTGGCAGCCGCCGCCTCAAAGGTGGTCTTGGACTCTGCGGTGAGGCGTTCGCGTTCGTCGGTGGCCGACGCCGCCTGGTCGCCGAGCGACTCGGCCGCGTTCTGGTCCTGGCGCGCTTCGGTGTAAATCTGCTCGGACTGCTCGCTGAGCTTGCTGGCTGTACCGAGCTGGCTGAGCAGGTCATCGGCGCTGTTGCCGCTCAGGAACAGGTTGAGTGAGAGACCGTTGCCGCCGGACTTGGCGAGGTGGGCCGCGATCAGGCCGGCCCGCATCTTCGACGTCGCAGCGGCAGCCTCTGCCTTTTTCGCCTGCGCGTTCAGGCTGGCTTCCCGCTCGGTGGCGGCAGCCAGGGAGTCCTGGGTGATGCGATATTCCTCGGCCGCCATCTGTGCGGTCGTCACGGCGGTCGCCGCCTGGGCGGCCAAACCGTCCAGCAGCTCACCCAGCGTGGCAATTTCGGCCTGCTTGGTCGACTCGTTCTGCTTGGCCTTTTCGACGTCGTTCCAGCTCGGGTAGTCCGGCGCGGCAAACGCCGCCCCGCCGGCCGCGGCAACGGATGCCGTCACGGCCGAGACCGCGCCGATCGCGACGGCCGAGAACAGGCGCTTCGATCGTGTGTGAACTCGTGCACGTGCAGTGGTGCTCGGTAACGCTGCGGTATTCCCTGCAGGTGTGCTGTTGTTAGCCAAGTGCTGCTCCCCGGTCGGCCATGAATGGAACGGGATTGATGCGGTTTCCACCAATCCAAACTTCGAAGTGCAGGTGGCAGCCGTTGGCGGCCCCGGTCTGTCCGGAGCTGGCGATGAGCTGCCCCGCCGATACCGACTGGCCGACTCCCACGTTGTACCCGCCGTCGCGAATGTGGGCGTAGCCGGTCGAGACGTTGTCGCCGTGGCTGATCTTCACGAAGTTACCGTAGGTGCCGAGGCGCCCGGCCCAGGTGACGACGCCGGCGTGGGCGGCGTAGATGGGCGCGCCGCAGCCGGTGCCGAGGTCTGTCGCGTAGTGAAAGCTTCCGCTGCACTGTCCGCCGTCGCCGCAAATGGTCGAGCGGGGGCCGTAGCCGCCGGTGATGCGTCCGCTGGCCGGAACGCCCCAGCCGGACATGCTCACGGTTCCGCCGGAGCCGCCGCTGGCGCGCGCTGCAGCCGCTGCCACCCGGGCCGCCTCGGCCTCGGCCGCCACCCGGATCGCTTCGAGGCGGGCGCGCTCGGCCACACCGGCCTCGTAGCCGGCCGTAGTCGTGGCCTGGGCGTCGCGCATGAACTGCAGCTGCTGCTCCAGTTCGATGCCCTTGGCCTCAGATTCGGCGAGGGCATCGGCCGCCGCCTCGGCCGCTGCCTGGGCCGCGACGAGGGCAGCCTCGGCGGCGACGCGCAACACTTCGCGTTCCGACTGGGCGACCTTGGCCTGGTCGCCGAGTGACTGGGCGTTATTCATGGCGGACTGAGCCTCGACGTACACATCCGAACTGCGCTCAACCAGCTTGCTCATACTGCCGAGTTTTGCCAGCAGCAGGTCGGCGTCGGCGCCGTCCCCCTCACCTTCCAGGAACAGGTTGACACTCAGGTCCGTGCCGCCGGTGCGGTAGAGCTGGGCGGCGAGCTGGCCGGCCTGCTTGGTGGCGGCATCCGCTGTGGCCTTGCTGTCGTCTGCCTGCTTCTGGATGTCCTCGGCACGACGGGTGGCATCGTCAAATTCTCGCTGCGCGTCTTCGAGTTCGATGGCGCTCTTCTCGGCGGCGGCCTGGGTCTCCTGCACCTGCACCTGCAGGCCAGCGATGAGATTCTCGATCGCGGTCACCTGCGCGGCGGCGGCACTGGTGTTCGCCTTGGCGTTCTGCAGATCCTGCCACGAGGGGTAATCGACGGCCCGCGCCGGGGCGGCCGGGGCAACCAGCGTGACCAGAAGAGTCATGGCTGCGACGACGCTGGTCAGCGCCAGGGCGTGCCGAGGCCACCGACTGCCCGCTCGAAAACGGCTGGCCGGAGGGTTTCCGGAGCGGCGGATCACGGCTGTAGAACGAATCATTGTTTCCCACCGGGCTTTCCAGCTGCAGCTTGCGCCGCAGCAGACTCTTCAGAGTAACAAATTGAGCAGGTTTCGCCCAGTTTCAACGCCGAATCTAACTCGCGAAAAGGGCTGTGGCCCGCACATTTGTGGGCGCGGTGCGAATTGGCGTCACAAAATGGGCAGCTTTCAAGCGGATGCTGCGCGCGTCGATTTGGCCTTCGCCCCACAAGACCGTATGCTTACTCTTCGGCAGCCATGAACTTTATGGCTCACGGCCCCATCGTTTAGCGGCCTAGGACGGCGCCCTTTCACGGCGTTAACACGGGTTCGAATCCCGTTGGGGCTACGCAAACTGCACGTGCACACAGAGTAAGTGAAAAAGTAGCAAAGAAATAGAATAGTCTTACCAAGTGCCTCGCACACAGATTCACAATTTTCACCTCGAGGCCCTGTAGCGCAGTTGGTTAGCGCGCCGCCCTGTCACGGCGGAGGTCGCCGGTTCAAGTCCGGTCAGGGTCGCAAAGGAAATATAGCCCTTTCGAAAGGAAGGGCTTTTTTCTTAGAAGACACGTTTTGACGTATCTTTGGGGCCCTGTAGCTCAGTTGGTAGAGCGTTCGACTGAAAATCGAAAGGTCACCGGATCGACGCCGGTCGGGGCCACCACCGCCACTTCCTGGGAAACTCACTCGTGAGGGACTCGGGGAGTGGCCTTTTTTATGCCCGGTCCGAGTCTCGGGCATCGCGCCCTCGACAGGGCGGGTGCGAGCTGCAGCTCACTCGAATCGTTGTCGTCGGGTCCCTGCGGCCCGGCTAGCGTAGCCAAAAGTGCCGCGTCGAAATCGGTATCTCCGCGCCGTTTGTCGATGAGAGTGCCGGCATCCGTCGGCTCATCCACCAGACGCGCTGGAGATCCAGAGCAATAGGCTGATGAAATGCCAGAATCGATCGAAAATTTGTGGCCGCCGTTTGGGCTCAGGATCGCCTGCGGCCCGGTGACCTTGGCGCCTGTTCGCGACGGCGAGATGGCCCTGAGCCAGAAACTGGTTCTGACTGCAGAAACGCTGTGCCGACCCAGGCACGAGCTCACGGTCGCAGGCTTGACACTTCTCAAGCGGATGACCCTCGTCGTCGACGGGCAGACCATCAGGCACGTGTTTTATCCCGTCTTCCCGGCGGACGCTCATGCAGAACAAGTCCGTGCCTGGCTGCGAGCAAATCCCGCGGACTAATGTCCCGAGACCAATCGCTGCCGGTCACCGTTTCAGGAAGCGCCCGTACGCGGAATCGAGCGGGACGGACCATCCGTTCACGAGGCAGCGCGCATCAGGTGCCGAACCTGGCAGCACCGACATCATCCGAAAGGAACACCTAGGCTCAAGTGATGACCCCGCGCACCGTCCTTATCCTGCTCGACGTCGATGGGGTACTGAACCCGCGGGTCGTCAGCCAGCGGCTCGTGCTCGATGCACCCCGCCAGGAGCTGGTGCGGCAGCTCGCCGAGCTGGGATCCATCGTCTGGGCGACCACCTGGTCCCCCACCCACACCTTTCACCTGACCCGGGACCTCGGCCTGGCAGCAGACACCGAGGGCATCGCCTTTCCGCGCAACCTGCACGCCGATCCGTCAGCTCCCGCACCGACGGCGAAGCTCCACTGGGTCGCCCGCTGGCTGGCCCGGCAAGAGCCGCAGCCCGACGCGGTGATCTGGATCGATGACATCCTGCGCCAGGATGCCGTCAGGTGGGCGGCCGCCGAGGCGCGACCCACGCTTCTGGTGCAGCCCGACATGAACATCGGGCTCACCGCCGCGCAGATCGCCGACGTGCAGCGCTTCATCGCGGGCCTGGTGCCGACCGACACACCCACCAACCCACGGAGCGAGTCATGACCAGCACACCATCAGTGATCGTATTCGATGTCAACGAGACTCTCTCCGACATGTCCCCGCTGAGCGCCCGATTCGTGGAGATCGGCGCCCCGGCCGAACTGGCGCGAATCTGGTTCGCCGCGCTGCTGCGGGATGGGTTCGCCCTCGCTGCCGCGGGTGGAACTGCAAAATTCGCGGCGATCGGTTCGGAGGTTCTGCGCGGACTGCTCCGCAATGTGGCGCTCACCCGCAGTCTCGACGATGCCGTGAACCACATCATGAACGGCTTCCAATCGTTGAGCCTGCATCCGGACATCGCTGACGGAATCCGGGCCCTGAAAAGCGCGGGGATGCGCCTCGTGACATTGTCCAACGGATCGGATCAGGTAGCCGAGTCCCTGCTGACCCGGGCCGGGCTGCGGAGCGACTTCGAGGCCGTACTCACGGTAGAAGACGCCCCAGCGTGGAAGCCGGTTCAGGCCGCCTATGACTATGCCGCGGTTGCGTGCGGGGTGATAGCGGCCGACCTGGTGCTGGTGGCCGTGCATCCCTGGGACATCCACGGGGCGGCCAGGGCGGGCCTGGGCACCGCGTGGTTGAACCGTACGGGCGAGGCCTACCCGAGCTACTTTGCGGCACCGGACCACACGATCACCGCTTTGAGCGACCTCGCCCGTCAACTCAAATAGGGTACGAATGTGGCCGCTGAACGCCGGTTCGTGTCCGTCTGCATCCAAAATGGGTACATGAGGACAATGACATTACCGAATACACACTTCCCGGTCTCCGACATCGTTCTCGGGCTGATGCGAATTGTTCCCCTCGCCGACCAGGAGATCCGATCCTTGGTTGGAGCCGCCCGAGACGCCGGCATAAATTTCTTCGATCACGCCGACGTGTATGGCGGCGAGCCCCACGAATGCGAGCGGCGTTTCGGCGACGCCATCACGTTTTCCGCCGAGGAACGGGCAAGCGTCGCCATCCAGTCCAAGGTCGGCATTCGATCGGGCTTCTGGGACTTCTCCAAGGAGCACATCCTACGGTCCGTCGACGAATCACTCGCGGCGTTGAAGACCGATTACCTCGACCTGCTGCTGCTACACCGTCCCGACGCGCTCATGGAACCCGATGAGGTCGCCGAAGCCTTCAAGATTCTGCACGATGCGGGAAAAGTGCTCAATTTCGGCGTCTCCAATCACACTCCGGGACAGGTTGAGTTGCTGAAGCATTCGGTGGTGCAACCGCTCATCGTCAATCAGGTGCAATTGAGCCTTACGCATGCGCCGCTAATCGCCGCCGGTGTTTCGGCCAACATGGCCGGCCTGGACCAGTCCATCGACCGGGACAACGGCATCCTCGACTACTGCCGACTCAACAACATTACGCTCCAGGCCTGGTCGCCTTTTCAGAAGGGTTTCTTCGACGGCATTTTTCTGAACGATCGCGAGAACTACGCCGCATTGAACGAGGTCATCGACGACCTCGCGCGAACCTATGATGCTCCCCCGGCTGCCATCGCCGTGGCCTGGATCACGCGGCATCCTGCCCATATGCAGGTCGTGCTCGGAACGACCAGCGTTCGGCACCTCGTCGATTCGGCCGCGGGGTCTGATATCACCCTCACCAGGGGAGATTGGTATCGACTCTTCACTGCCGCTGGACATATCTTGCCGTAGTCAGTCCCCTGCAACTCTTGGCGGTAAAAAAATGAATGTCGCACTCGGTCTTCTCACTCTCGTCGCCGTCGTCTGCGCGGCCAGTGCTCTCGCGAGGCGCCTGAACCTGTCCGTTCCACTGCTGCTGGTGGTCGTTGGAGTGATCGGCTCGTACCTGCCGTTCATTCCAGCGATCAAGCTGGATCCGGAACTGGTATTGGTGGGCATCCTGCCTCCATTGCTCTACGCGGCCGCCATTCGTACCTCCCTGGTCGAGTTCCGCACAAACCTGCGTTCTATCGCACTACTGTCGGTCGGCTACGTCATTTTCGGAACCGTAGCCATCGGCCTCATCGTCTGGTGGCTGATCCCGGAGATTCCGCTGGCTGCGGCGTTCGCCCTGGGCGCGGTGGTGGCTCCGCCGGACGCTGTAGCGGCGACCACGATTGCCCGTCGCGTTGGGCTACCGCGCCGGGTAGTGAGTCTTTTGGAGGGCGAGTCGCTGGTCAACGATGCGACCGCACTGGTGCTTCTTCGCACGGCGATCGTTGCTATTGGCGGCAGCGTCACCGTCTGGCAGGTGGCGTCTGACATCGCTTTGGCCGCCGGTGGAGGTATCGTGATCGGGCTGATCGCGGCGTGGCTCCTGTTGCAGATCCGAAAACGTGTGCGTAACGTCGCCATAAACACGTCCATGTCTCTCGCGGCCCCGTTCGTGGCCTATATCCCGGCGGAGGAAATCAACGCATCGGGCGTGTTGGCTGTCGTCGTGGCCGGCCTCGTGATCGGCACCAAGTCGCCAGCGATGCCCGGCGGCGCCTCCCGATTGAGTCAGCGCAGCAACTGGGCCACCGTCCAGTTTTTGCTCGAGAACTCCGTCTTTCTGCTGATCGGGTTACAGGTGCGCACAATTATTGAGGCGACCTCCGGCGATTCGCTTGGCGCCGCGCGCATCTGGGGCACCTGTATTGTCGTATTCGTCGCGGTTCTCCTGTTGCGCCCGGTGTGGGTGTTCCCGGCAATTTATCTGCCTCGGCTGATACCCAAAATTCGCGCGGCTGACCCCGCACCACCCTGGCAGTTGCCCACCATCGTGTCTTGGGCGGGTATGCGCGGCGTGGTCACCCTGGCTGCAGTCTTCGCCCTCCCAGAAGACGTGGCACACCGTCCCGTCCTTGTTCTCGCGGCCTTGGGAGTGGTGGCCGGAACGCTTGTTGTGCAGGGCCTCAGCCTGCCGTGGCTGGTACGCATCCTGGGTGTACGCGGACCAGATACGAAAGCGGATGCGCTCAGCCAGGCCGCTCTGATGGATCAGGCCACCGCCGCCGGGATCGAAAACCTGCGCCGGCACGGCCGGCCCGACGATCCTCCGGAGGTGCTCGAAATGCTCGAACGCCGCACGCAGGAACGCAACCGGGCGGCATGGGAGCGCCTTGGACGTTCGGAGCTCGCAGACCGCACTCCCAGCAAGCGCTACGTCCAGTTACGGCTGCTCATGCTCGACGCGGAGCGGGCCAAAGTCCTAAAACTGCGCCGTACCGGCGAGTACGCCCACGAGGTGATCGGTGAAGTGCTTGAGATGCTCGATGTCGAGGAATCCATGTTGGATTCCTCGTCCGAAGACATCGGTGTCGACTTACGCGCCGAGACCCAACCCGCGACCCGGCCCGACAGCGCTGGAGTCCCGCTGGGAGCGGGCGGCTGCGAGCATTTACGGGCCGTCGGTGAACATCCAGTGCCGCAGGACCCGGAGTGCGGCGACTGTGTGCGCGAGGGCACCAGCCCGGTGCATCTTCGAATGTGCCTGCTGTGCGGAAACGTGGGGTGCTGCGATTCATCCGTGGGTCAGCACGCGACCAAGCATTTCCAACAGTCCGGCCACGCCATCATGTGCAGCGCCGAGCCGCGGGAATCATGGCGCTGGTGTTACGTTGACGAACTCCTCGGCTAGCGCGTGCTCGTCGACTCGTTGTAGGAACCGTTCCCGAGAGCTGCAGCTTTGGGCGGGGTGTCGACGAGTTTGAGGCCGACGATGCAGCCGATCAGGCCGAGCAGCAGCGCGATCTTCAGCCACGACACACTCGCATCGCCGCTGATCATGGCCCAGGCCACGGTGAGGGCCGCGCCGATGCCGACCCAGACGGCGTAGGCCGTTCCGATCGGAATCTCCCGCATCGCCCAGGCCAGACCGCCCATGCTGAGTGCGAGCGCACCGCCGAAGATAATGGTCGGCCACAATTTGCTGAAGCCCTCGGACTTGCCGAGCGCCGTCGCCCAGACAGCTTCCAGCACTCCGGACGCAATGAGTACGATCCACGACATGACTGCTACTCCTCGGCCAGTCTTGTCTTGTGCCGGGTACTGATCCGTCGTCCGGGGCCGCGTTTCGCGACCTCCCTCGACCATAGGCAGACCCACTGGGCAACGCCTGTGCAGAGCCGCGCGAAACAAGCGGATGCCGCAGCAGCCGTTCACCCGCACCAGCCGCTACGCGATAAACGCGCGATAGGCGGGGTCGTTCGCGCGCAGCACGCGCAGCACGTTCTGGTAGCCGAGCTTGGCCAGGTCGGCGTCGCTCCAACCGCGACGCGACAGCTCGGCGAACAGGTTCGGGTACTCCGAGACGTCGGCCAGACCAACGGGCATGTCGGGGCAGCCGTCGAAGTCGCCGCCGAGTCCGATGTGGTCGACGCCGGCCACACTCCGGGCATGCTCAACATGGTCTGCAACGTGCGCGACCGTCACGAGCGGCTTGTCCCCCGCCGAGCCCTCGTCTTCCCAGCGTCGGTAGTCGGCCGAGATGAACGCGGGCACGAAGGTGATCATCTGCACACCATTGTTGGCCTTGAGCTGGGTGAGAATCTGATCCGGCACGTTCCGCGGGTGGGGGTTGAGGGCAAAGCACGACGAGTGGCTGAAGATGAGCGGCAGCTCGGTCGCGTCGAGCGCGTCCTGCATGGTCGCGGCCGAGACGTGCGAGAGGTCGATCATCATGCCGATGCGGTTCATCTCCGCGATGACTGCTCTACCTCGATCATTCATTCCGTCGTGGGTCACATCGCCCACTGCTGCGTCAGCCCAGTCGGTAGAGGAATTCCAGGTCAGCGTCATATACCGCACACCCAGGCGGGCGTATTCGCGCAGCACGGCGAGCGAGTTGTTGATCTGATTGCCGCCTTCAACGCCCAGCAGCGACGCGATTCTTCCATTCAGCTGGGCGCGCTCGACGTCGTCGGCCGTGACGGCCCACTCGAAGTCGTCGGGATACGCGGCAATCAGGCGGTGAATGAAGTCGATCTGCTCGAGGGTTGCCTGGACCGAATCCGTCCCCTCCAGATCGGTGTGCACCCAAACCGACCAGAACTGGCCGTGTACGCCCCCGCGACGCAACTTGGGGACATCCGTTTGAAGCGCGCTGCGCCCGGAATCCTGCTCGGAATCGAGTCCGCTGACGGAATAGTCACGATGCGCGCGGCAGGCCCAGGCAAGATCGTTGTGCCCGTCAATGACAGGAAATCTCGTAAATCTTTCGGTCATGTGAATTCTCCCCGGCAATGCGTTGGCTCCGATCAGCCTACGACCCGCGCCGTGCGGGTGCGCGGCCGCCGATAACGCCCCAGTGTGCCGCAATACCGCACGTTGATGAGACTCCGAGCCGTTCGTGGCGACACAAACATGACCCGTCACGCACTGCCCCACCCGGCACGGGTAATCTGCCCCCAGTTGAGGTTACAGCGCGGCCGACTTGAATCGGGGTAGTCTCTGCCAGTAAGTTGCTGAGAAAGAATCAGCTTCACTGCCGCGCTCCACCGAGAGACAAGTGCCAGCATCGTCACCTTGTCACTAAAACCACCTGTTCCTGTAAACCCGACTGCAGGGAATGCAACGTGACACACACCCCGACCCGTCACTCCACCGTCAGCGCAGCCTGCGTCAGGCCGGTGCCGAGCGCACCCGATTGCCCCTATCTGGCCGCGCCCTGGCGTTCGATCACACCGGGAAGCACGCATGAGTGAACCCGACTCCCCCGCGCCACTCCCGGTAGGCGATTCCCTTTCTCGCACGCCGAAGCTCCGTCTCGTCGACCAGGCCGCGTCAGCCACCCGCGACATCGCGCTCGACACCCCGTCGTCGGGACTCATCTGGGCGCGCCGGTACCGCACGAAGCTGCGACTGACCGATGTCACCGTCATCGTGTTGGCCGTGGCTGTTGCCCTGGTCTTTCGGTTCGGTGTGCGCGGTATTCCGGCCGTTCCCGGATCGTTCAGCGCCAATTATTGGCTGGTGTCCCTGCTGATCGTGGTGACCTGGCTCGTCGCTCTCGAGCTGTTCCATACCCGCGATTCGCGCGTGGTGGGTGTGGGAGCGCACGAGTACAAACAGGTGGTGAATGCGAGCGCCGTGACCTTCGGCATGCTCGCCATCGCCTTTCTCATCTTGCAGGTTGACATCGCACGCCTCTTTTTCATTCTCGCGCTGCCCCTCGGCGTCATCGCCCTGGTATTCGAACGGTGGTTGTGGCGCAAATGGCTGCTGCACCAGCGCGCGTTCGGCCACTATCTCGCCCGGGTCATCGTGGTGGGAAACCGGGAGGACGTTGAGTATGTCGTCAGCCAGATCGACACCAAGTCCGGCGCCGCGTACTACATCGTCGGGGCCGCACTCGAAGAGAGCGACAGCGCTGAGATAGCCGCTGGCGACCGCATGGTGCCGATCGTGTCCGATCTCGAACATGTCGCCGCGGCCGCATCGGCCATGGGCGTCGACACGGTCATCGTGGCCGGACAGCCCAGCGGTGGCAGCTCCTACATCCGCAACCTCGGCTGGGACCTCGAGGGCACGTCGGCCGAGCTCGTTCTCTCCAGCCGGCTAACGGATGTCGCTGGTCCCCGCATCCACTTCCGTCCCGTTGACGGCCTCCCGCTGATCCACGTCGAAATCCCCCGGTTCGAAGGGGGGCGTCATGCCCTCAAACGCACCCTGGACATCGTGACGACCGGACTCGCCATCGTGTTCCTGCTGCCCGTCCTGGCCGTGATCGCTGTGCTGATCAAGATCGACAGCCCCGGCCCGGTGCTGTTTCGCCAGGAGCGTTGCGGCCGCAATGGCCAGACCTTCCGCATGATCAAGTTCCGTTCCATGGTGGAGACGGCCGAAGACGACCTGGCTGGCCTCCTCGACCAGAACGAGGCCGCCGGGGTGCTGTTCAAGATTCGCAATGACCCACGCATCACCAAGATCGGCCGGGTGCTGCGCAAGTACTCGCTCGACGAACTGCCCCAGCTCTGGAACATCTTTGTGGGTGAAATGAGTCTGGTCGGCCCCCGTCCGCCGCTTCCGGAGGAAGTGCAGGGCTACGAGACCCACGTGCACCGACGCCTTTATATCAAGCCCGGTCTCACCGGCATGTGGCAGGTCAACGGACGTTCCAACCTGAGTTGGGAAGACAGCGTACGGCTCGACCTGTACTACGTCGAGAACTGGTCGCTGGCCGGCGATCTGATGATCATCTGGCGCACCTTCAAGACCGTCATCCAACCAGTAGGGGCGTATTGACATGACCGCGGGGACCGAACTCACTGCGCCCACCAGCCAACGACGCCTGCACATCGCAATGATCGGCACCCGCGGAGTACCCGCCACCTACGGTGGTTTTGAAACGGCCGTCGAGGAGATCGGCCGGCGAATGGTCGACCGCGGCCACGACGTAACCGTCTACTGCCGCCACACGGTGGAGCCGGCACCGAAAGAATATCTCGGCATGACGCTGGTTGAGCTGCCAGCCCTGCGGCACAAGATTCTCGAAACCCTCAGCCACACCGGGCTCTCGATGCTGCACGCGACCACCCATCGCCGCCCCGATGTCGCGTTCGTCTTCAACGCCGCCAATGCACCGTTCGTCCCGCTGTTGCGCCTGCGCGGAATTCCCAGCGTTGTGCACGTGGACGGACTCGAGTGGAAGCGCGACAAGTGGGGCCCAACCGGCCGCCGCTACTATCGGTGGGCCGAAGAGGTAGCTGTTCGTGAAGCGGATGCCCTGATCGCCGACGCGCAGGGAATCGTCGACTACTACCATGATGAGTTCGAGGTGCCCACCGAGCTGATCTCTTACGGCACCAAGATTCTTACGGACACCCCGTGCGATCGGCTCGCCGAACTCGGCCTCCGCCCCGGCGGCTACCACCTCGTCGTCGCTCGGTTCGAGCCGGAGAACCATGTCGATGTGATCGTCGAAGGCTACCGGGCCAGCGGCGCCCTACTTCCGCTCGTGGTGGTCGGCTCTGCACCGTACGCGGTCGATCACATCAATCGCATTGCCGACCTGGCCGCCTCCGATTCGCGTATCCGCATGATCGGAAGCGTCTGGGACCAGGGCCAGCTCGACCAGCTGTACGCGCACGCGCACACCTACCTACACGGCCATTCCGTCGGCGGAACCAACCCCTCGCTGCTGCGGGCGATGGGCGCCGGCACCAAGGTCATCGCCTGGGATGTCGTCTTCAACCGGGAGGTGCTCGGCACCCACGGTGCCTACTTCAGCCGGGCGGACTCGCTCGGCGCCCTGATCGAAGACTCCGAGCTCAGCCCCGATCGCACCGCCGAGGTCGGAACCGCGCTGCAGGAGCGGGCGGCGAAGTTATACAACTGGGACAGTGTCACGGCGAGCTACGAGGGCCTTGCCCGCCGTGTGGCCGCCGGCTACAGTACGCACCATCAGAGCAGCGGCCGTGCCGAGGAGTCAACCTGGAGCCTGCCCGAGACCATGAGCCGGCAACCGTCAACCGCACCGTCCAGGGGAATCACACTATGACCAGCACGCCAGCCCCGACCGCGCAGCCAACGGAAGGCTATTTCGACACCGTGCGCCGGTTGTCCTCCGCCCAGAAAACCGCCACCCGCGGTGCGCCGGCCTACTCGGTCTACGTGAACCGACGAGTCGGCCGTTACATCGCGGCCGGCGCCTATCGGATGGGGCTCAGCCCCAATAACGTGACGGCGATCAGCGCCGGCTTCACGTTCTGCGCCATCGGGCTGCTCGCGATCGGCGAGCCGAGCTGGCTGCTCGGCATCACCGTGTGGCTGCTGCTGGCCGTCGGCTACGCCTTCGACTCGGCCGATGGCCAGGTCGCACGATTGCGTGGTGGTGGCTCAGCCTCCGGCGAATGGCTTGACCATGTCATCGACGCCATCAAGATCTCCACGCTCCACCTGGCCGTGCTGATCACCGCGTTCACGCATTTTGCCCTCACTGATCCGGCCTTGCTGCTGGTTCCGATCGGGTTCACCGCGGTGGCGGCCGTATCGTTCTTCGCGATGATCCTGAACGACCTGCTCAAGGCCAAGCATGCTCCCCTGGCCCCGCCATCGACCGCTCGCCGCACGGTGCTGCGCTCGCTCCTGGGGGTGCCGACCGATTACGGTGTGCTCTGCCTCGCGTTTGTGCTGCTCGGCGCTCCCCCGCTGTTCTTCGGGGTGTACGCCGTGCTCTTTGTCGCTAACGCACTGTATCTGGCGCTCGCTTTGGCCAAGTGGTTTCGGGACATGACCGCGCTGGGCGGCGTCGGAGCGACCCAGCCATAGCTGGGCATCCGCTTGTATCTGGGCCGAGTATTCCAGCGCCCCTGAACTATCCGGCGACGTCCCTCCTACTGGGGGATGTGCTGCGGCCTGATGAATGTGAGTTTTGATCATCTTGATTGTAGTGTGGGCGCAACTGAACGGAGAATACTGTGGAACCGATCGACTATTTGAGGACCATCACGAGGCGATGGCTGATCATCCTTATTGTCGGGCTGCTCGGCGGTGCGGCAGCGTGGGGGTATGCGGCGAGCCTGCCCCCGCAGTTCCAGGCCACCAACAGTGTTTTCGTCACGAGCGATCGCGGTGAGACCACCAGCGAACTCCTGCAGACCTCCACCTTCACGCAGAATCTCGTACAGTCCTATGCGCAGCTCGCGACGACGCCGACCGTTCTCGGCCCGGTGATCACCCGATTGGGACTGGATACGACCACCCAGAGCCTCGCCGCCCAGGTTTCCGCCGTCACGCCGCTCAATACCGTATTCATCAATATCACCTCCACCAGCACGTCAGCGGAGCAGGCCGTCGAGCTGGCCGACGCCGTTTCACTGTCGCTCGCCACGACGGTGGAGAGCCTGGCACCCAAGGGCCCCGACAATTTGCCGTCGATCTCGGTGAAGACCGTGTCGCCCGCGCAACTCCCCGGTGCACCGTTTTCGCCCAATACCAGGCTCATCGTGCTCACCGGCCTGCTGCTCGGCCTCATGGTCGGCGTGCTCTACGCCCTGGCCCGGGAGGTTCTCGATACCCGGGTGAGCACGCAGAAGGACCTCGACCGGGTTTCATCGGACCCGCTGCTCGGCATGGTCGGGCGTAAGCGGCGCTCCGACCCCGCGGGCCTGGCCATGCGGGTCATGCCCCACAGCGCGCTGGCCGAGGCCTACCGCCGGGTGCGCGCCAATCTCGAATTCATCGACGTTGACAGCCCGCCGCGCAGTACAGTCGTCACCTCCGCCGTCGCTCGCGACGGAAAATCCACGACCGCGATCAACCTTGCGCTGGCCATGGCCGAGCGCTCCGCGAAGGTGCTACTGATCGACGCCGACCTGCGACGCCCGTCTATCGCCGAGCTGTGTGACCTCGAGGGCGACGTCGGCCTCACCACAATTTTGCTCGGCGACGTCGGACCCGAAGATGCCATCGTGCGCTGGTCCGATGGGCTCGATGTACTGCCGTCCGGCGCCGTCCCGCCTAACCCCGGGCGACTGCTCGGTTCGGCCGCGATGAAAACGCTGATGAAGCGCCTGCTCGAAGACTATGACTTCATCGTCGTCGACTCCCCTCCACTGCTTCCGGCGACCGACGCCCTCGGGCTGTCCCACCTCACCGACGGCGCCATCGTTGTGGCTCGCTACAAAACGACCACCCGTCAGCAGCTCACGACCACCCTCGAGTCCCTCGAAGCGGTCAACGCGCGCATTCTCGGTATTGTACTGAACCAGGTGCGCGAACATCGCGCCGAGGTCTACTACGGACCGCTCGCACCCGTGAAGGGAGTGTCTGCACCAATGACCGGACCGATCAACCGGGTCACGGCCACCCGAGCGCCCAAAGCCGCGTTCGATGACTCCGGCCGCCGAGACTCGGAATCGGCGCGGACCAAGTAGTGCGCGTCCTCCAGTCGTTTCCGGAGGGCCGCGCCACGACCAACCCCTACCTCGTTCAACTCGACCGGGGGCTGCGGGAGCACGTGAAGGTTGACGGATTCTCCTGGTGGCGTGCGTTGACGGCACCATACGACGTGTTCCATGTGCACTGGCCGGAGATTCTGCTGCAGGGGCGCACCCCGGCGCGAGCTCTGGCTCGGCGCCTGCTGTTCGCACTTCTGCTGACGCGACTGCGTCTCCGCCACACGGCCGTGGTTCGTACGCTGCACAACCTGCGCAGCCACGAAGAGAAGTCACCGACCGAGCGGCGCCTGCTGCAAGCGTTCGACCGCCAAACCACCCTGTGGATCCGGCTCAACGCGTTCACTCCGCTTCCGGCGGGCGCGCTCGAACGCACGATTGCACACGGCGATTACCGCGAGTGGCATGCCGGTCAGACCTGCCCCTCGACAGTTCCCGGTCGCCTGCTCTATTTCGGCCTGATTCGCCCCTATAAGGGCATCGACACACTGATCGAGTGCTTCACGGCGATAGCGGATACTGCGGAATCGTCCGCAACGCTGCGGATCGTCGGTCAGCCCCACACGCCAGAGCTGGCCCGAACGCTGGGAGCTCTGGCGGCCGGAGACCCACGCATCGAATTCAGCCTGGGCTACGCGAGCGACGAGGCGCTCGCCCACGAGATCGGCGAGGCCGAGCTGGTCGTCCTCCCGTACCTGGAGATGCACAATTCTGGCGCCGCACTGTTGGCCTTGTCTCTCGGCCGCCCCGTTTTGGTGCCGCGGAACGCTGTCACCGAGGCGCTGGCGAACGAGGTGGGCGGCGACTGGGTGTTGACCTACCCCGACACACTCTCGCCCGGGGACCTCACCGACGCGCTCGCCGCCGCTCGGTTCTCGCGCCACACGGCTCGTCCCGATCTCTCGGCCCGCACCTGGGAGACCGGCGTGGCCGGGCACCTGGAGGCGTACGAGTGCGCGGTGCGCGCCGTTCGAGCGCGCTGAGCGCCCATCCACCGAGCTGGCTTTTCTAGCGCGCCCCGACGAACATCCAGGCGTCGGCGGCCAGGCGCCCGTCGACCGCCGGCAGGTCGGCCGCGCCAGTTCCTACCCGCTTCTGCAGGGCGTGCATGACCGCGTTCGCCAGGGCCGGAACCCCGGCCCCGGGGGCGACGACGTCGTGGCCGTGCTCGGTGAGCCAGTCCGCGAGGCCGGTCTCCGAAGTTGTGACGATATTGCACCCGTGGGCCAGGCCCTCAACTATGGGCAGGCCAATTTGCTCGCGCCACGTTGCCGTTGGCTGAGACGGCAGGGCGAGCACTGTCCCGCGCCGCAGGTGAGCATGAATTTCACTGCGCGGCGGGTCGATGATGACCTCTATCGTCGGGTCCTGCTCGGCCGCTTGACGGGCCCGGTCTTCGAGTGCCCCCTTGCCGATGATGGTCAGCCGCGCTGCGGGAATGAGAGCGGTGACGCTCGGCCAGGCCGCAAGCAGTTCAGGAAAACCCTTCCGGGCCACGAGGGCTCCGAGAAAAACAACGCGCGGCTCGCCAGGGCCGGAATCGACCGGGCAGGCACACGGGGCGGGCAAAGCCGGGATGACGGTGCTCGTGGTTCCGGCCGACGGCCGACGCAGGGCGCTGCCGTAGGTAATTCTCGCGGCATCCGTGCCGAAGGCGATGCGATCGGTGTGCCGCCAGACAAACCGCGACAGGCGGCTGTTGGCGAAGCGCCGCAGTCGACCCTCCTCGCCGACCGGGCGGACCAGAGGATTTGAGTTTTCCATGGCGTAGCTGACGATCGTCGCGCGCGGGCCACCGAGCAGCGACCGCGCTCGCAGGCCGCTGATGGCCAGCGCACTGCCCCACACGCTTGAGAGCATAAGCGGTTCGTTGATTTCGAGGGTGGTCACCTTCGACCGGGCCAGTAGCCAGGCGGCGCGCACCGGACCGGCCTGCACGACGGTGAGCCCCTCCACCAGGGATTCGTGAAAGTCGTATCGTTTCGCCCGATAGAGAATGGTCGCCTCCGGCAACACATGGGCACGCTCAAGATAAGCGCTGCGCAGGGTTCGGTACAGCCTCGCCCGTGTGGTTATGATCCGCATTCTGCGCGGTCCCTTTCCTGCTCAGTGCCTGTCATCGAAATAGCGCCTTGCCTGGACAAATTACTGGGGCGTCACAGCGATCAGGTCATCGAAGGTCGCCGTCATCGGGCTCACGGTGGCCGAGCCACTGACGTAGAACGCCACCCCGATCGAACCGGCCTGCTGCAGGGCGGCCGTTGAATCCGTAGCACTGACCTGCCAGATATCAGGGGCAGGCTCACCGAGCTTCCACGCCATCGCCTTGAGCGTGGTCGGTACGGTGCCGGTGACCTGCACCCGCAGCTGCAGCTGATCCCCCGCCGCGTAGCTGAGGCCGGGGATGGTGAAGGACTTGAGGCTCGTCTCATAACGCAAGAGTTGCACCTGCACCGCCCCGGAGGCCAACAATTTGACGCGTGCCCGATAGTCGTTGGTACCCACCCGACGCCCGATCGCCGTGAGGTAGACGCCGCCGCCAGTCACTGCCTGCTGCACGCCCGTTGTCACGGTCAGATCGGTTTCAGTGGATGACACCGTGCTCAAATAGCCGTTGAGCATCCTGCCTGGCACGGCACGGAGTGTGGCCACGCCGTCACCAACCGAGTAGTTTGCTGCGGATCCGGTCGTGGTCCATGACCCGCCGAGGTCCGCTGCGCCGAAGCCGGTGCTCATGGCTCGGCTGAAGGCATCCGCTGCGAACGCCGTCGCCGGCGCTGGCCCCGGGTCGGTGACCACAACGCTGCGGGAAGCGCTCGACGTTGCACCGGCATCGTCGGTGACCGTGAGCACGATTTCATAGGTACCAGCTCCCGCGTAGCCGTGGGTTGCCGTTGCCACGGCGGCAGATTCGGTCGCGCCGTCTCCCCAGGCCCAGGTGTAGCCCGCGATCGTGCCGTCCGCGTCAGTCGAACCGACGCCGTCGACAGCGACCGCAAGATCGGTGGCCGTCGCCGTGAAGGCCGCAACCGGAGGCGCATTCTCCGGGGCTGGCGGCGGGGCGGCGGTGACCGTGACCGACTCGGTGACGGCCGAGGTGGCCCCGGCATCGTCGGTCACGGTCAAGGTAACCTCGTATATTCCCGACTCGGCATACGTGTGGCTCGCCTGGACGGCGGTGCCGGTGGCGCCATCGCCGAACGTCCACGCATAGCTCGCAATCTGTCCGTCGGAATCCGACGACGACGCCGCGTCAACCTGCAGGGCCAGGTCGTCGACCGAGGAGACGAAGGCTGCTGTCGGTGGCAGGTTGGCCGTGCTTCCTCCCGATCCGAGCGTGAAGTGCTGGCCGATGACCCCTGGCGCCAGGGCGGTGGAATAAACCGCAACCTCGTCGAGGGTACCAGCGAGCGCCGGGCTGCTCGAGCCCCAGGTGGGGTCGCTGCCAATGCGCCAGTATCCCGAGTAGGCCTGCGCCGCCGGTTGCGGATTCGTGCCCACCAGTGCGCCGTCGACGTAGAGCTGCATGCCGGCGGGAGACTGCACGGCGACCACGTGGTGACTCACACCATCGTTGTAGGACGCGGCTGAGGTGACCGTGTTTGCTTTGCCGGTCCAGGTTCCGAAGACGAGACGCCCATCATCCTGCAGGTAGACGTGACGGTCATAGTTGGTCGACAGCCCGGTCTGGCGGTTGCCGAAGCCGATGATTTTTCCGCCCTGCGTCGTGGTCGTGTTGAACCAGGCCTCGAGCGAGTACGTCGTCGGATTCACGAATTGCGTGTCGCTGCTGACCGTTCCGCCGTTGAAGGTGGCAGCGGTACTGCTCGCCCCGGCGATCAGTGCATCCGCACCCTTCGTGACGGCTCCGGAGTACGTTCCGGAATTGCCCAACAGGCCAGCATCGAGGGCGCTCGTTCCGGCAGCTTCGCCGAGCCGCCAGTACAGGTCGGGTTCGGCACCGTACACGGCGGCACCGTAGGCATCGGCGGGGGCGGCCGGTACCGGTGAGGTGCGGCCGGATGCGACGTAGTGGTCGAGCACCTGCTGACGGCTCAGCGGGCCGCTGTACAGCGCGACCTCGTCGATATCGGCCGCAATGTACCCGCTCGTCGGCTGGCTGGTCCAGCTGCTGAGGGTATCTCCGCCGATTCGCCAGAATCCCTGGTAGACCTGGCCGGTCGTCACGTCGGAGCGATGGGCCGCGCGCGTGCCGTCGATGTACAGCGTCATGCCCGCCGGGCTGAGGCTGGCCACAATGTGATGCCATTGCCCATCGTTATAGCTGTCACTCGTATTAATGGTGCGAAGCGCGCTGGGGTAGGCGCCGAACCAGATCTTGCCGCCGTTGTCCATATAGACGTGGCGGTCGTACCCGGCCGAGCTGCCGGTGGCCTTATCACCAAATCCAACGATTTTACCGCCTCGGGTGGTTGTGGTTTTCACCCACGCCTCGACGCTGAAGTTGTTCGACGGTTCTTCCGCAGTTGCGGTCGAGGCCAGCCCATTTGCCGTTCCGTCAAAGCGAGAGGCGGCCTGCTCAGCTATGGCGCCTGCGACATCTCTGGTCACGCCCGACCGCACTGCCAGGTCGGCTCCGCCGGTCCAGTCGAAGGCCGTTGTGCCCTCCGGCTCACCCAGTGGCCAGTAAGACCGCGGCGAGTCACCCAAAACGGATGCCGCGTAGTCACTCAGCCCCGCGCCCTCGGCAACCGTGACCGAGGCCACGGCACCGGTGCGACTGTTGCCGAATGGGTCGGTCACGCGGATGCGATAGTCGTAGCTTTGTCCCGATGTCAGCCCGGTGTCGCTCCAACTGAGCATCGGCCGGTCCCAATCGGTGGAGTCGGCCAGGATGGTCGCGACGCTCACACCGTCCCGGAGCACTTCGTAGCTGAGGTTTTCGTTGTCACGGTCGTAGGCGCTCATCCAGCTCAGCCGGGTGCCTCCCGGCACGAAGGACGCGACGGACGGCACGAAGTCTGCGGCCACGAAGGAGGTATTTGTGACCCGCGGGCCTTCTTTATTCGGGGCGATGGTCCGCGCCGCGAACCGCGCGAGCCCCTGCTGCCCTTTGTTGTTGACGATCGTGAACTCGCCGCCATAGAGCAGGAAGTCCTCATTCGCGGTGATGTTCCATGGTCCCTGCCCCTGACCGGTGTACGTGCCCGAATTGATATCCGGGTAGAAGGTCAGCAGGTCGGGCCGGGGCGTTCCCTCAAAGTTGTAATACGAGCCGCCTGTCCGGTTTCTGGTGATGATTCCCTTCGCCTCCGATGTGAACGTCAGGGTGCGGTGGAAGGTCCACGGGTCGGTCTGCGGCGGGCCGGCAATGTTGCCACAAAAGTGAGCGTGCGAGGTGGTGTAGACGACGTCGCCCACTGGCACGGCAGAGTAGGTATCGCCGTGGCAGTCCTCGACCCAGATCAGCGCGCCCTCGTCCCAGCTGGCGCGAAACGCACCCTCGAGAGTTCCGCCGGTTCCGAAGACATAACCGGTTCCGATCACGCCCTGATCCGACGAGGTCAGGCTCAAGATGGCGGCGTCCTTGCCGCCGTTACGAATGATCGAGTTGATCTTCCATGGAAGGGACGCGCCGGTGGCGGCATCCGTTGCTGCCATGCCATAGCCGGGGTTGGAGCTGCCGTTGTACGAGGTGAACGCGCCGCCGATGACGACTCGGCCCCCGTCAGGCGAGATGGTCAGTGCATTGACCCCACCGCCGGCCGGCGTACCGGTCCAGGTGCCGAGTGCACCGTTGGACGCAGCGAATGAGGCCGTCATGGTGCGAGCCTGTCCCCCGGCGGTGGAAAAGGTTCCTCCGGCATAGACCGTGTCGCCGAAGAATCCCAGCGCCTTCACAGAGGCGTTCACGACCGGCTTCCAGGTGGAGACCAGGGCGCCCGTACCGGTGTTAAAGGCCGCCAGGCGGTACCGAGTGTCCGAACCGACCTTGGTGAAGGACCCGCCAGCGTAGACCCGGGTACCGTCGGTCGAGGCGACCAGAGCACGAACGGCTCCGTTGACGTTGGGGCTGAACGAGGAAATGAGTTGTCCGGTGGTGAGGTTGTAGGCGAGCAGGTTGTTGCGCACCACCTCGTTGGTACCTCGGGCCGAGCCGGCCGGGCGAGCCCTGGTGAATTTACCTCCCACGTACACCGTGTTCCCCACGATCAGCTGAGTCCAAACGACACCGTTGATCTGTGTCGTCGGCAGCGAATCCGCGGCGACCGTGGCCGGAGTGCCGACATCGACCGGTGCGGAATCCGCCAGCGCCACCGCTGGGACGCTCAGAACTCCGGCCATTACGGCGACCGCCGTCGCCAGAGCGAGCCAGCCTGCCCGTGCCAGGGGGGCCAGGCGCGGGGTTCCGCTGGGCACTGGAGCGACAAGACGGCGCGAAGGGATGAGCAGAGGAGCAGCCACCAGAAGGCCTCACTTAGGGTTTGGACCGTAGCCTTCGAGTAGCCACCGCACTAGTTCGCAGTATATTGAGTCTTTGTCAGTTACCAATGCCCCCCATACAGGGCAGTGGTGCTGGACTAGCGCTTGTACTCGTGATAAATCGACCCCACGGAGCCGCTCAGCATGCCGGCACCGCGGGCGGCGGTGCGCAGCCCCCGGGCCCGATGGGGCAATTGTCCGATGATCAATCCGGTCAGGTAGCGGGCAAGGCCGCCCAGTACCCGCGCGGTGCCGCGGGCGACCATGGTGGCTCGCACGAGCATCCGCTCGCCGTGCGCGGTGTCGTCGAGATTGATTCGACTCCAGGTATTGCCCATGCGGAAAGCGCGCTGCAGCACCCATGCTCGGGTGAGCCGGCTGGCTGGGACCACGTCGATGACAATGGCCTCGTCGCACCAGATCATTTGCCCGCCGAGGCGATGCAGCTGCCGGGTGAACAGCGAATCCGAACCGCCGGAGATGCCGAACCGTTCGTCGAACTGCAGGCCGAGGCGGCGCACCTGAACGAGGTCAAGGAGCAGATTGTTGGTGGCGGCGAGCGAAACCGACGTCCCCGTGGCGAATCGGCGGCGTTCAAAGAAGCCGCCGGCCCGAATCCACGGTTCAGGCTCCGTGTCGTATCGCGAGAGCACCGGACCGACCACGGCGGCCGGGCGAAAAGTAGCGTAGGTGTCGAGAAGCTGCATGAGCCACTGGGCAGTGGGCCGCTCATCATCATCGATGAAGATCAACACTTGGGCATGATCTGCTTCCGTCAAGGCCCGATTGCGACCGGCCGCGATCCCAGGAATCGGTTCATGCACGTACCGCACCGGCACGGAGCTACTCGAAGCGGCGACCGCAGCCACCTGGTCACGTGCACCGCCGTGCGGATCGTTGTCCACGACGAGAATCTCGATCGACCGAGAAACCGTGGCGGCCTGGTCAAGGAGCTCTGGCAGCAACTCCACCAGGTCATGGGCTCGACAATAGGTGAGGACCGCGATCACGACGCTGGCCTTACCACCTGGATATTCTTTGGTCACGATTCCCCCTCTTTGGCATTTCGCCATCACAAATCCTGCACACACAGCGGTGCTGCTTACCTCCGATCAGTCACGATGATCGGCCTCTACCGGCATCGGTCAATTGACGCGCAGGGCGACGAAATCGTCGAAGGCCGTGGTGACCGGAGTCACGGTAGCCGTTGACCCGAGGTAGAGGGCCAGTCCGACCGAGCCCGACGCCTGCATGGCGGGCGTGGCATCCGTCGTACTGAGCTGCCAGGCCGACGGCTCGGTGCCGCCGACGCTCCAGACCTTAGCCCGAATGGTCGTCGGCCCGGTGCCGAAAACCTGCAGCCGGACCCGAAGCTGGGTTCCTGTCGTGTAGGTCAGCCCGGCGATGTTTTGCACCGTTAAGGTCGTCGCACCGTGCATGAGCTGCAGCTGCACAACACCCGTAGCCAGGAACTTGACCCTGGCCCGGTAATCATCGGTGCCAACTCGTCGGCCGATGACCGACGAGTACGCTCCCGAGCCGGTGGCCGCCTGCTGAAGTGCCATCGTCACACTCACGTCACTGTCAGCCACGGACACGCCCGACAGATATCCGTTGACCGTGGCCCCGGCCGCGGCTTTAAACCGCCCGACACCTTCACTGACCGAGTAGTTCCCCGACGATCCGGTCGTGGTCCACGCCCCTCCGCTATCGGCCGCGCCGAGCCCGCTGCTCAAGACGCGGGAAAACGCGTCGGTTGCCACGGGCAGATTGGGATCGACAGCCGGCACGAGCACGTTCTGCGTCGTCACGGCCGTTGCGCCAGAGTCATCGGTAACCGTGAGGGAGACCGGATAACTGCCGTCGACGGTGTAGCTGTGCGTGGCTGTCTTGCCAGCCGAATTCGTCCCGTCGCCCCACGACCAGGCGTATCCGGCAACGGTGCCATCAGCATCCGTCGAAGCGGATGCGTCCACCGAAACAGCAAGCGGCGACGTCTGGTAGCTAAAGGCCGCGGTCGGCGGCACGTTGGCCTGAGGGCCGGAGCTGCCCACGGCGTAGTGGTTCGCGATGGATGCCGCCCCGAGTGCGGCCGGATACACGGCGACTTCATCAATGTCAGCGTCGATGTAGTCGCTCAGGGGCCGACTGGTCCAGCCTCTCAGATTGTCGCCGCCAATGCGCCAGTAGCCTTGAATCGGGGCGGCGGACGTCGTGTCGGTGCGTTGGGCGGCGAGTACTCCGTCGATGTACAGCGACATACCGTTTGCGCCGACAGTGGCGACGATGTGGTGCCACTGTCCGTCATTGTAGGACCCCGTCGTATTGACCGTGCGTAAAACACCCGGCTTGACTCCGAACCAGATTCGGCCGGTATTGTCCATATAAACGTGGCGGTCGTAGGCGGCGGAGTTGGCGGTGGCGCTATTGCCGAGGCCGATTATTTTGCCGCCACGCTTGGTCGTGGTCTTGACCCAGGACTCAACGCTGAAGTCGCCGCGCGGCGTTTCAAACGCGCTGGACGCGGCGAACCCAGCGGTAGTGCCACTGAACCGCGAAGCAGAGCCACCGTCACCGCTGAGGGCACCCGTGACGCCCCTGGTCACGCCAGAGTTGGTTTGCGCATTGGCGGCGGCGGCCCAGTCGAAGGCCGTCGTTCCGCTGGCTTCACCGAGCGGCCAGTAGGACGTCGGCGAGTCTGCACGAACCGCGGATGCGTACGCGCTGTAGCTCCCAGCACTTGCCACGGTAACGGATGCCGGACTTCCGGTCTTCACATTGCCAAACGGGTCGCTCACCCTGATCTGATAGGAATATGCCTGCCCGGGGGACAGCCCACTGTCCGTCCAGCCCATGCTGGGTCGGGACCAGTCGACGGATAGGCCCAATACGGTGCCGACCGATACTCCATCACGCAGAACTTCGTACTTGAGTCGCTCATTGTCACGGTCGTAGGCCGACTTCCACCCAATGCGCACCGTGCCGGTCGAGAGCGATTGCAGGTCTGGAACGAAAGCCGACGCGACGAAGGCCGCGTTGGCCAAGCGGGGCCCTTCTTTATTGGTCGCGGTCGTGGAGCTGGCGAATCGCGCCAGACCCTGCTGCCCCTTGTTGTTGACATTGGTGAACTCGCCGGCGTACAAGAGGTATTGACCGTTGGTCACGACGTTCCAGGGACCCTGCCCTTGCCCGGTGTAGACGCCGGTGTTGATGTCCGGGTAAAAGCTCAACAGGCTCGGTCGAGGTTTGCCGACGAAGTTGTCGTAGCTGCCCACGGCGTTCGGCGTAATGAGTCCGGTGGTAGCCATCGTGAACGACAGGGTGCGGTGGTAGGAGCGCGGCGCCGTCTCGACCGGTCCGCCAATATTGCCGCAGTAGTGCGCGTGACCGGTGGTATAGACGACATTCTGCGTCGGGGCCGCGGAGTAGGTGTCACCGTGGCAGTCTTCCATCCAGATGATCGAACCGTCCGACCAGCTGGCGCGGAAGGTGCCCTCGAAGTTGGCGCCAGCTCCATAGTCGTATCCAGTGCCGAAGACGCCATCGGACGAGGAGGTCAGGCTCGTGATACCGCCGTTGATCCCTCCGTTACGGAGCAGCGAGTTGACCGCCCAAGGCAGGGAGGCGCCGGTGACGGCGTCGAGGGCCGCCATCCCGTAGCCGGGGGTGCTGGCGCCGTTGTACGAGGTGAAGGCGCCGCCGATAATGACCTTGGCACCATCGGGCGAGACGGTGAGGGCGTTGACGGCGCCGCCGCTCGGGGTTCCTGACCACGCCTTCAACGCACCGTTGGAGGCGTCAAAGGACGCAATCTGAGGGCGCGGCTGACCACCGGCAGTGCTAAAGACCCCGCCAGCGAACAACGTGCCACCCGAAAATCCGAGCGCTTTGACCTGAGCGTTCAGGACTGGGGCAAACGAGGCGACGAGCGCGCCCGTGCCGGTGTCAAAGGCCGCAAGACGGTACCGATCGGCTCCGCTCACGGAGGTGAACGAGCCGCCGGCATAGATTCTGCTGCCGTCTGCGGAGGCGACGAGTGCTCGAACCGCACCGTTGGGGTTTGGGCTGAACGTCGGGATCAGCACACCGGTCGTCAGGTTGTAGGCGAGCAGGTTGGTGCGCACCACCTCATTCACCCCAACGCCGGAGCCGGCCGGGCGGGCTCTGGTGAATTCACCCCCCACATAGACTGTGTTGCCAACGATCAGCTGGGTCCACACCACACCGTTGATCTGCGCGGTGGGCAGGGAATCCGCGGCCATCGTCACCGGCGTCGCCGGATCGGTAGGAGCGGTGTCGGCTACGGCCTGAAGTGGAACCGTGAGAACGGCGGCGACGACCGCGACAGCGGTCAGCAATCCGAAAACACCGGTGCGTGCTGGCCGATTACGAACCGAAATCAGACCTGCGAGGTTCAGTCGAGACGCGTAGAGAGATCCCACGATGTTTCCTTACTCGGAGGAGGAGCGGGGCCGTCGGGTGACCGTCGCATTCAACGGAGTCTAGTGAGATTTTCTCAGTACGGAATACCCTCTATGGGGGGGTAGCCATTTGTACGGCCTGGTCAGTGCGGTGCCGCGCCCTCAAAGAGCACGATCGGCACGCCAGCCGAGTAGTCGACAGCGATCTGCACTTCGTCTCGCGCATCAGCGGGGACAGTGAAAACGAACACGCCCTGCGCGGCCTGGCCCGCGGCGACCTCGTCAGGAAATGAGACTCCGCCCGGCGCGGCAAGTTCGGTGGCCGGCGACTGGGCAGCCCCAAAGAAGAAGTTGACGACGGTTGACGTCAACGACACGGTCGCAGCCGTGTCGTTGCGAACAGAGACGGCGAACCGGAGCGACGGCCCGGCAATCTCGCCCGGTCCCCGCGCCACACCCTCGACCGCCTCGAGCTCGCTGATACTGAACACGACCCCGGGCACGGCCACGGCGGGGTCCGTCAGTGGAACCGGTTCCTGAACCTGTGGTGGAGCGACCTCGCTCGATGGAACGCCGACTCCGGCGTTCGGGTCGGGGACGCTCGGGGCGGGCGTCGTCGTTTCGGCCGGCACGGGGCTGGGCGAAGGGCCGGGCGACCGGGAGGGAGCGGGGGATGGGGTCGTCACGGACCGCGTCGCGGTGACATCGGCCGAATCGGCACGTTGGGATGCCCAAACGTTAGCCACCAGCATGATGACCACGAGCAGGGCCAGCAGTCCGGCCCCGGCGATCCACCACAGCCGACGCCGCCGGCCCGCGGTTTCGGGACCGGTATCGGAGGGGTGGTGCACGGCCATGGTCGAACTCCAAGCTGAGGACCCGCTCAAAAAAAGAATCGGGTGAAGACGTCGTTGAACCATTAATACACGCGTGGGATTTCTTTCCAAGGGGGCACCTGAGCCCACTTTGGGGGTACACGCCCACCCTGTACAGTGTGTGAAAGCTGCCGACCACTGATGAGGCCCACACATGCGCATCGCAATCCTGCACGGGAACAATGACGCCTACGGGGCCTCTCGCGTGCTCATTCAGGAAATCTCCTGCCTCCTCAGCCTCGGCCACACGGTGGCCGTCATCGTGCCAAATGCCGGACCACTAGCAGAAGAGCTGGCTCAGTCCGGACTCTCTGCGACCGTCATCGTTGACCCGGGGCTGTCGGTCCTGAGGCTCAGCAAGATCTCAGACCTCCTGCATCCGATTCGTCTTCGACCAGAAATTACCCACGCCGACGTCGTGGTCTTGTGGACGCTCGCCCTCGCCGCGTACATTCCACTCCTGCGCCTGAAACGCAAGAGTTTTTACCTGTCGGTGCACGAGCTTCTCCCCAGCCGCTTGGGAAACCTCCTGGTTCGGGTACTCCTGGCCCCCGGCCGCTTTCCAATCTGCGCCTGCAGCGAAGCCACGGCAGCGTGGCTGGAGCACAACGGGGTCGCCCGCACGCGGCTGACCGTGACGTCGCCCGTGTTCGACCCGGTCATTGCCGTCGGAGCACCGACGCTCCACGACCCGTTCACCCTCGCCGTCATCGGCCGCGTCAATGGTCGCCGGGGACACCTCGAGGTGGCTCAGGCACTCCAGTCCCTGTGGCCAGCGGTGAGCCCCCCCCGTCCGACAACCGGTCCTTCCTGGCGACTTCTTCTGTTCGGTGCGCCATTTCCCGGTCAGGAGTCCGCTCTCGACGCGGTGTTGCACCTGATCGAGGGCGACCCACGTATCGAATACCGCGGTGAGGCAAAATCCGTGGAAGCCATCGCGAGCGAGATTGACGCTGTTGCCTGCTTTCCCTCCATGCCCGAGTCGTTTGGCCTCGTTCCCGTTGAAGCATGGCGGGCGGGGGTTCGGGCTGCGGGATTCGCCGACGGTGGGCCCGGCGAGGTGTTGCCCATTGTCGGCGGCATCGGCGTGGCACGCACCGGTACGCCCCTGGCTGATATTTCGTCGGCGCTCCTCACTCTGGAGCGGTCCGTCCGAGCTCGGGAAGCCTTGCCCGAACCGTCGACGGTCAACCTGCACTTTACGAAGGAACGCCGTCTGATATCGCTGACCCAGGTTCTCAGCCGGGCCGTTGCCCGGCCAGCCCGCCGCACGGTCCGCTAACGTCATTCCTGATCGGCTAACCCTGTCCCTTCGGCGTAGGCAGCACGTTCAGGTCGGGAACCTCTGCGGGCTCAGGCACGACGTCCGCGTCAGGAACCGCTTCAGGCTCAGGCACGACGTCCGGGTCGGGAACCTCTTCAGGCTCAGGCACCACCTTCGGCTCAGGCACCACCTTCGGCTCCGGCACCACATGTGCGTCGGGAGCGACCTCGGGTGCCGGCAACAGGTTCACGTCGGGAGCGACTTTCGGTTCGGTGGGCGCTGTCGTGCCCGGTGTCTCCGTGAGGGTAGCGGCGCTGGCAGCTCTGACGCTGACAGAATCGCCGGTGACGGTATTTCCGAACGGGTCACTCACCCGAATTTGGTACGAGTACATCGTTCCGGGCGTGCGACCGGTGTCGGTCCAGCTGATCGGGGGCCGGCTCCAGTCAACGGAGAGCCCCGTTTGCGTGCGCACGACAGCGCCGTTTCGCAAGACCTGATAGGTAAGCAATTCGTTGTCGCGGTCGTAGTTCGACTTCCAGGTGACCGTGACAGTTCCGGCGCTTGGCGTGGTGAGCGTTGGCGTGAAGCTGGCACCGGTCACCCGCGGCCCTTCTTTGTCGGGCGCGATGGACGACACCGCGAAGCGCACCAGTCCCTGCTGTCTCTTATTGTTGACGAGCGTGAACTCGCCGCCGTAGAGCACATATTGGGAGTTGGCGGCTACGTTCCACGGCCCCTGACTTTGACCGGTAAAGTTGCCGGCATTGATGTCGGGGTAGAAGGTCAGCAGCGATGGCCGGGGGTACCCCTCAAAGTTAAAGTAGCTCCCACCCGTGCGGTTCCGGGTGATAGTGCCTGTTGCATTTTTCGTAAAGGCCAGAGTCCGATGAAAGGTTCGCGGACTGGTTTCCGAGAAACCACCGATGTTTCCACAAAAGTGGGCGTGCGCGGTCGTGTACACGACGTCGCCGACCGGAACGGCCGAGTAGGTGTCACCATGGCAGTCCTCGATCCAGACGGTGTTACCGCTGCTCCAGCTGGCCCGGAACGTTCCCTCGAACATGGCGCCGGGGCCATAGTCGTACCCGGTGCCGTAGACGCCGCCGGAATCCGAGGTGAGCGACAGAATGGAACCGTTAGGGCCAGCATTCTTGATGAGCTTGCCGATATTCCAGGTCATTCCGGCGCCCGAGCTGGAATTCGTTGCCGCCATTCCATAGCCGGGAGTCGTCGCGCCGTTGTAGGAGGTGAATGAACCGCCGATGACGACCCGGTCGCCGTTCGGGGAAACTGTTAGTGCGTTCACGGCCCCGTCGGGCACCGTGCCCTTCCAGGTACCGAGCGATCCGGTGGAACCGGTGAACGACGCGATCCGCTGTCGTCCCTGAGAGTTGGCCGAGGTGAAGCTCCCCCCCGCGAAGACGGTACTCCCAAACGTTCCGAGCGCTCTGACGGTGTTGTTTGCCGTGGGTTTCCAGCTGGAATCGAGCGCCCCGGTAGCCGTACTGAAGGACGCCAACCGAGTTCGCGTCACGGAGCCGACATTGGTGAAGGCTCCACCCACGTAGATGCGCGATCCGTCTGGCGAGGCGGTAATCGCCCGCACCGCGCCATTGAGGTTGGGGTTGAATGACGTCATGACACCAGTCGACAGGTTGTACGCCATGAGATTGTTGCGCGTCACCTCGCTCGTTCCGGCCGAAGCTCCAGCGGGGCGTGCGCGAGTGAACTGGCCACCGACGTAAACGGTGTTTCCGACGATCGTCTGGGTCCACACCACCCCGTTGATTTGGGCGGTCGGCAACGCATCGGCCGCGACGGTTTTGGGAGTGGAAGAATTTGGCGGCGCCGTGTCCGCTTGCGCGCTGCCGGTACCAAAAAAAATCGTCGCCACCAAAGCTGCTGTAGCGATCATTGCCACTATCGGAGACCGAACGCTCCGCGCCATAAGAAAACCTCAATTTCAACTCGGACGGCGGCCTTCGGGCGGCCCCGTGGTGCAGGAATCATACTTGACTTCACGAATTTCGGGCTTGTGCCGCGAAAAACTGCATGCCCGACCGTAGTTGGTCCGTCGGGGCGTGCGCCGGCGGACCAACATCCGTTCATTTCTCACCCCTAGTCAGGCTGAAGGATAAAGGTTAGGATTCCTCACTGCCTCTCTTACCCGAATTCTGTTAAAGCTCACGCTGCAGCCTGAGAGAAATCTGAGCCTTCTGTGACCCCCAAGCGCCCGACCACAGCGATTCCTCCAGAAACGAAACCGAACCGCGCGAACCTGGTGAAGCCCGCTGGCGACGAGCCCCCCGGGCTTCTTGCTGCCCGGCAGAACGGGCTGCGCATCGGCTACGCGGCTGGCGGGTTTGACCTTTTCCACGTTGGACACCTCAATATTCTCAAGCACGCCAAAAGCCAGTGTGACTACCTGATCGCCGGCGTTGTGTCCGACGAGATGCTCCAACTCACCAAGGGCATCACCCCCGTCGTGCCGCTGGTCGAACGTCTCGAAATTGTTCGACACATCTCTTTCGTGGACGAGGCGGTCGCCGAAGTCGTCGAGGACAAGCTCGATACCTGGCGCGACCTCCGCTTTGACGTGTTCTTTAAGGGCGACGATTGGCGAGGCACCCCCCGCGGGGTACACCTCGAGAACGAGTTCGCTGCTGTCGGCGTCGAGGTCGTGTACTTCCCCTACACGGTCAATACCTCCAGCACGATCTTGCGTCGGGCGCTCGACGCTCTCACGCGCCCCGATGCGGCCGGTCTTCGGCAACCACGCACGAGCACCCCCTAACTATCGGCGAGCAGCCAACGCACCAAAGAACGGGTTTCTCGGCCGAGAAACCCGTTCTTTTCGGGCTGTTCCCGTAACTGCCGCAAACATCGGGCGCAATCAAGCGGATGCTTCGGTTTGCTCCCGCACGGCCTTGCGCGGCTGCGCTGCCCAAGAGGCAATGGGCACGGTAAACACTCCCGGCACGACCGCAAATCGTCGGTAAACGGCCAGAGCCAGCACGATTGCCGCGCCGCACAGCAGCAGCGGAACCGCCGTTGCGGCACCCGTCGGCAACGTCACGCCGCCGGCCATGACGATCGCCGCGAGCGCCGCCATGGGAAAGGTATGCACCAGATAGATGGGCAACGTGCGACTACCCAGCACCCGCATGAAATCAAACACCGAAGCGCGCGACAGAACGACGGCCACGCTGATGCCCACCAGCACTGCCAGCACGCTCACGGCGAGGAGCACGAACGGTACCCGCGTCAACGACAGTTTCACCATGAGGAGCACAACGCCGGCATACACGCCACAGAGCACGGCCATGTGCCACCACCGCACCCGCGGAATCAGACGTCGCACGCGCGGGCCCAGCCAGATAGCCGCCAGGAAGAAGACGAGGTAGCGGCCCATCTTGTCCCACGGAGTACCCGTGTGCAGAACCTGCGAACCGAACAGCACGGCGAGCGCTCCCGTTACGGACACGGAAATAAGCGGATGCCAGCGCCGAGTCAGCCAGGCCACGGTGAGAAAGATGGGCAGGGCGTAGATGAACCAGAGATTTGAGCTCGGCCGAATGAACAGGGTAACCAGGTCGGTCCACCTGGCATTGGGCCCGTCGGGGCTGATTGGCGGCAGGGCCAGTAGGAACAGGGTCTGGGCGGCGACCCAGGCCGTGTAGAGATACAGCAGCAGGGACATCCGCTTACGAAACAGCTGCCGGTACGGCAACCGAATGGCCTGGGCCGCGAGGATTCCGGACATGAAGAAGAACAGGGGCATACGGAAGGTGTCGAGCAGTGGGTTGAGCGGCGCCAGGGCGCCGGCCAGACCGACCCGGTCGAGGTACATGACCGAGTGATAGAGCACAACGAGGGTGATCGCGATGCCCTTTGCCACGTCGATCCAGGCTTCGCGCGGCGTGCCGCGAAGGACGAACGACGCGGTGTTAGTCACGGGGCACGGTCTTGAGAGACTTGCCGAAGGGGAACAGAGCTGCCACCCGGCGACGGTCGGGGTTCGGCAGCTCGGGACCCTTGGGAATCAAAGTCAGCGCGAGCACCAGGATGAGCAGTCGCGCCGCGGTGTACAGCGGGCCGAAGAAGAACACCCACACGGTGTTCACGACCAGAAACAACAGAATTCCACTGGCCCGGTTCGCGGCCACCGCGGCTCCGACCCCGCGCAAAACCAGAAAAAGAATGACGACGGCCAGCAGGACACCGGGAATGCCGAACCGCGCCCAGAGGTCGCCGAGCACCGAGTGCAGTTCGATATTGCCGCCGAACATGTAGTTTTCGACGTACCCATTGTCGGGGTCGTAGCTGATCGATGCCATTCCCGTCTTCGCCGCGAGCAGATCGGTCGGATTCAGCAGCGTGCCGGCCCCGAACCCGTATGGCTGGTGTGCCATCAGGGAAGCCGTCGCGGCCAGTTCCGGTCGCCCGCCCAGAATGAGCGACCCGGCAGAGTTGAGCTGGTCGATGGTGCGGGCCCGCGTCGCCTCGCCGAACAGCCCCGCGACGATGGCCGCCTGCCCCAGGTTGTACACGACGACGGCGAGCACACCGAGGGCGACGACAACCCCGGCGCCCGATCTGATGCGCAGGTAACGAAACCGGCTGGTCGGGCGCATCTGCCAAGCCACGAGAATGAGGGTCAGAAGCAGGATCGCGAAGGACGAGCGCGCATCGGTGACCATTGACAAGACTGTCAGCCCGAGCACGGCGAGCAGGTCGAACCAGCGACGATCAAGAATGTGCGCGATGGCGAGGATCACCACTGTCACGGCAAAGGAGAATCCGAAGCGCCAGGGATTGTCGAAGAACCGGGCGTTGTCGGTGGTTACGCTCCCGAGCAGGCCGAGTCCAAACCACAGGGCCACCCACGAGTCGGGCAGTACGCTGCGGGTCCAGAGCACAAAGCCGAAGGAGCACAACAGGCCAACCAGCCCGATGGAGTTGCCGGCCAGTTCGCTCATCGCGATGACGTGGGTGGGTTCGGCGAGTACGGACAGCCAGATGCCGGAGCCGACGGCGACGAAGCCGATCAGCACGAGGGTGAGCGCGCCCCGATAGCGGCCCAGCGTAGGCAGCCAAAGCGGAATCAGCGCTGCAGCCGCCAGGTAGCCGACGGTGATGCCGAGCGGAAGGTCGAGTCGCAGACCGATCAGGATCAGCACGATGACAGCAAGGATTTTGGTCGAACGCGGCACCACCGCCTCGGTCGAGGGCACCCGATCACGGCCGGAATTCACGGCGAGCGGCACGGGCTGCTCGCGCGTCTGGCGTGCGCTCGCGCGCTGTTTTGTCACGGTCTGTTGTGTCGTCTCGCGCATATAGGTCGTTCGGTCCCGCACCGGGCCGCGCCCGAAACAATTCGGGTATTGTTCCTGCCGCGCGACCACATCGGCATAACAGTAGGTCCATGTGGGCGCGGGATCAAGGGCCGACGCCCGGCGAATTCGCATCCATGATCCCCCCGATCGGGGGTCGCCCCTTGCTGGCATGCTGCGTGTACAGTGGCGTTTTCAGCTTGATCCACGCCCTGAGCCAATGGGAGCTACCGCCTTGCCCGAGGACGCCTCACCCGCAGCTCCAACGAAACGCAACCCCGATCTGCTGCCCAATCGGACGGGCACAGTTTCGCGTAACATGACGGTCGCATTGCTGGGCAACGCGTTTCCCCCTCTCGTCGCACTGTTCTCCGGCCCCATCCTGGCGCAGGCCCTGGGGGTTGACGGGCGTGGTGCGGTGGCAGCGGCGACGGCACCATTGGCACTGGTCGTCACCATAGCCACGTTTGGAATTCCCGAAGCCGTCACGTGGATTATCGCGAAAAAGCCAGCGTTGGCGCGAAACGCAGCGGGTCGGGGCATGCTTATTCTGGGCATCGCCGGACTATTCGCGACCGCCGCCATCGTCTTTTCACCACCTTTGTTGAGTGGTGGCGACCCGAGCGTTCAGCTACTGATCGTGTTCGCCAGTCTGGCCATTGTGCCGAACCTTCTCGTGGGGATACTCCGCGGCGTTGCCTCGGCCACGAGCAGCTGGCGGCTCGTATCCATGGAGCGCATTATCTCGTCGGTTCTGCGCCTCGCGGTCCTCATCCCGTTCTGGCTGACGGGAACGCTCACCCCGCTCGTGGCCACCATCACGGTCGCTGCCATGCCCGTGGTCGGCGCCTTTGTCTACATCGGGCGCATGCGCAGCCTCGACCCGCGCGCGCACGAGGTTCCGCCCGAAGCACGCATGCGCGGGCTCCTCAGCTACGGCAGCCGAATGTGGGTCGGTTCGCTGTCGGGCGTGCTCCTGACGCGTCTCGATCAGGTACTGCTGACGCCGCTCGCCGGCACCTACCAGCTCGGACTCTACGTCGTGGCGGTGAGCATCAGCGAGCTGCCGTTGATCATTCACCACGCGGTGCGTGATGTCTCGTTCGTCAACGAAGCGGCCAAGTCTGAGGATGAACGCCTCAGTTCGTCTGCCCGCATCTCGACGGCGCTCTCGGCACTGGCAGCGCTGGTGCTCGGAGTGTCCATGTTGTGGTGGCTGCCGTTTCTGTTCGGGGAGGGCTTTCGCGAATCGATTCCGATTGCCGCAGTACTCCTCGTAGCGGTTGTGCTGCTCACGCCGGGTTCCATTGCTGGCGCTGGGCTGAGCGCGCGCGGCCGCCCCGGGCTGCGCAGCATCGCACTGACCATTTCGTGTGTCATCAACATTGTGATGCTCATCATCCTCGCGCCGCTGCTGGGGGCGATGGGCGCGGCGCTCACGACGCTCGCGGGCAACATCATCACGAGCAACCTCAACCTGCTGTTCTTGTCGCGGGTGTTTGGAATCGGAATGCTGCAGTTCTACGGTCTGCGTCGTTCAGACATCACCACCATCGGCCGCTACGGTAAGCGGATACTGCGGCGCAAGACGCGCTGACCGGATACGTACGTTAGCTGGCGAAGCGGTCGGTGGCCTCGATAATGGCGTCCAGGATGCCGGGCTGGTCGAAGGCATGGCCGGCGTCGGGGATCAGCTTGAATTCCGCCTCCGGCCAGTTCTTGTGCAGGTCCCAGGCGGTGAAGGCCGGCGTGCACATGTCGTAGCGGCCCTGCACGATGACACCGGGGATCTCGGCGAGGCGGGAGGCGTTGTCGATCAGCTGGTTCGGCGTGAACCAGCCCCTATTGGCGAAGAAATGGTTCTCGATGCGGGCAAAGGCCACAGCGAAGGCTGGGTCCGAGAAGTGCGCGATCTTGTCTGGCTCCTGCAGCAGGGTGATCGTCGACGATTCCCAGGTGGCCCAGGCCACGCCGGCGCGTTCGCGCACGAACTGGTCCGGGTCGTGCAGCAGTCGACCGTAGGCCTCGATCAGGTGGCCGCGTTCATTTTCGGGGACCGGAGCGAGAAAGGATTCCCACAGGTCGGGGTAGATTGCCGCGGCGCCGCCCTCGTAGAACCAGTCGAGTTCGACCGGGCGAAGGGTGAAGATGCCGCGCACGACGAGTTCGGTGACCTGGGCGGGGTGGGTCTCGGCGTAGGCGAGCGCGAAGGTGCTGCCCCAGGATCCGCCGCAGACCAGCCAGCGGTCGATGCCGAGGTGCTCGCGCAGTTTCTCGAGATCAGCGACGAGAGTCCAGGTGGTGTTCACGCTCAGGTCAACGTCGGGCTCGCTCGCGTGCGGAGTGCTGAGGCCGCAGCCACGCTGGTCGAACAGAATGATGCGGTACTTCGCCGGATCGAATACCCGACGCTGGTCCGGGCCGGACGCGCCACCCGGGCCGCCGTGCAGATACACCGCGGGCTTGCCGTCGGGGTTGCCCGAGGCTTCCCAGTAGATGGTCTGATTGTCACCGACATCGAGCATGCCGGTTTCGTAGGGTTCAATCTCTGGGTAGAAGGTTCGCATGCTTTGAGCCTATGCCCCCGTGTGCACGGCCCCGGATCAGCTGCCGACGAGTCCCACCTCGTAGGCCAGGATGACCGCCTGCACCCGGTCGCGCAGCCCGAGCTTGTGCAGGATTCGCCCGACGTGGGTTTTCACCGTCGATTCGGAGAGAAAGAAGCGTTCGGCAAGTTCGGTGTTGGAGAGCCCCTCGGCGATGGCCAGAAAAACCTCGGTTTCACGGTCGGTGAGCGCCGCGAGCGTCGTGGCGCTGGAAGCTCCTCCCGTCTCGGGCTGCGGCAATTTGGTGCCGAACAGGTCTAGCAGGCGCCGGGTCACCCGCGGTGAAACGGATGCCTCACCCGAGACCACCGTGCGGATCGCGGCGATCAGCTCCCCGGGTTCGGCGTTTTTCAGCAGGAAGCCGCTGGCACCGGCGCGCAGACCACCGAAGGCGTACTCGTCGAGGTCGAAGGTGGTGAGGATGATGATGCGGGTCTCCGGCTGGGCTGCCATGATCTGCCGGGTCGCCTCGATGCCGTCGACGCCGGGCATGCGCACGTCCATCAGGACCACGTCGGGATTCAGCCTGGCTGCGAGGGCGATCGCCTGCGCGCCATCGCTCGCTTCGCCGACGACGGTGAAGTCGTCTTCGGCCTCAAGGACCATGCGAAAACCCACGCGCAACAGGGCCTGGTCATCGACCAGCAGTATAGTGATCGGTGCGGAACGGGGAGTCATTGTTCGTCCTCAAAGTTCAGGGTCGCGTGTACGCGCCAGCCGTCGCGGAGTCCCGGCGCTGCCTCAAAGGTTCCGCCGTAGATCGCCACACGTTCCTGCATTCCGATCAGACCGCGCCCGAAGCCGCGTTCGCTCGCCACTGCCACATGTCGCCCATTGTCGCTGATCGTGACCTGGGCGGCACCGGGCGAAGACTGCAGGCGCACGACCACTCGGGTCGGAGTGTCCGCATAGCGCAGCACGTTGGTCAGTGACTCCTGGATGAGCCGAAAAATCGTCAGCTGCACGCCCGCATTGCTCGGCACACGCCCGCTGCGCTCCAGAACAACGGGAAGCCCGGTCGACCGAAACGATTCCACGAGGTCGGCCAGCTGGTCGATGCCCGGCTGCGGAGCACGCGGGGCCGGGTCGGTGTCCACCTCGAGCACCCCGAGTAGCCGGCGCATCTCGGACATGGACCGGCGCCCAGTGGCCGCGACGTCGAGCATCGCCGCGCGGGATCGCTCCACGTCTTTGGGGGCGATGGCGTGAGCACCGTCGGCGAGCGCCACCATGACCGAGAGGCTGTGGGCGACCACATCGTGCATTTCGCCGGCGATTCGGGCACGTTCGGAGATGCGGGAGAGCTGCGCCTGCTGGTCGCGTTCGCGGGTCAGCTGCGCGGCCAGGTCCAGCAGCGACGAGACGTAGCGCTTGCTGTTGCCCATATTGACGCCGACCAGGGTCGCGGCGAGCAGCATGATCGCCACCTGGACCGCGACCGGAATCCAGGGAACCTCGTCGGGATTGTCGGTGAGCCAGGCGGCCAGTCCGGCCAGCAGAACGGATGCGCTGAAACCGGTCCACGCGCTGCGCACGTCCGAATACACCGCGACCGCGTAGAGCGCCAGGAGCTGGGCGATGAGGTGCACTTCGCCGTAGTCGGCGAAGGTGAGCAGGCCGATCCAGGTCAGGGCCAGGACGAGCCGCGGCATCCGTCGGCGAAAGAACAGTGCGACGGCCAGCAGCAGCATGATGCCGGCATTGAGCAACGCGTCCGGGAGCGGAGCCGGGTCATCGTCGAGCAGGTTGAGCACCAGGGTGAGCACCATCGGAACGACGTAGATCGCCGCGACGAGGCCGTCGGCCAGGTGGGGATGCCTGGTCCAGAAACGCCGCACAATTCCGGGCGGGGTGGGCAGGCGCACCTCTCCCCCCGGCGCCAGAGTGCGCCCGGGGGGAGAGGTGGTGGTGCTCATCTATCGACTCTACGGGTCGTGGCGGGTCACGCGTCCCGGCGCTTGAGCAGCAGCGCTGCAACGCCGAGGCTCACGACCACCCAGGCGAGCACGATCAGGAAGCCCTGCCAGGATTCCATGGCGTTCGGGGTGATCATCGTCGCACCGGCCACGGTGAAGAGGTAGGGCATGATGTCGGCGATCCACTCAACGAACATCGACAGCACGGCCAACACCGTCGGCAGGAGCAGGGTGATTCCGAGCACCGTGGCAATGCCGCCGGCGCTGCTGCGCAGAATCGTGCCGATGCCGAGGGCGAACACGGCGATGATCGCGAGGAACAGCGCGTTACCGAGCAGCGGCAAAAACACCTCGGTGTCGAACAGGCTCGCACTCAGGTCCTTGGCGCCCAGGATGGGCATGGCCACGAGGAACGATCCGACCACGCTGATCAGGCCGACCAGGAAGGTGAACCCGAATAGCACGACGACCTTGGCCCAGAGTGCGGGCAGACGATTGGGCACCGCGGTCAGCGTCGACTTGATCATGCCACTGGAGTACTCGCCGCTGATCGAGAGCACGCCGAGGACAGCGACAATCAGCTGGCCAAGTCCGAGACCGGTCGTGGAGACGAGCACGAACATTTGCGCACTCTCCACGGCCATGGGGGCACCGGTGGTCGGATCGAATCCGGCCGTTGACGCCGACATGGCGAACGACATCAGCACGGCGATGCCGAGCGAGACCACGACAACGAGCGAGAGCGTCCAGTAGGTGGAGCGCAGGCTCCACAGCTTGATCGATTCGGAGCGGAGTAGGCCGGTGATGCTGAGCCCGGATCCGGTCGGCACTAAGGAGGTGCGGGCTGCGGACTGCTGGACGGGGTTGGTCAGGGTGCTCATCGGGCGACCTCCGCTTCGGTGTGAGAGGACGCATCACCGGTGCGATACTCCACCTCGTTCTGGGTGAGTTTCATGTAGGCGTCCTCGAGCGAGGCGCTCACCGCGGAGAGTTCGTGCAGAGAGATTTGGGCATCGGCGGCGCGGTCGCCGATCTCGTTGACGGTCAGTCCGCTGATCTCGAGCACGTCCTGCTCGATGTTGGTGATGGTCACATCCGGCTGGGCGAGCAGAGTGGCCAGAGCTGCGGTATGCGGAGTGCGCACGCGAACCGTGTTCTGCGCGGCTGAGGCGATAATGTCGGCGACCGAGGCATCCGCTACCACCCGACCTCGACCGAGCACGATGATGTGGTCAGCGGTGAGGGCCATCTCACTCATGAGGTGGGAAGAGAGCAGCACGGTGCGGCCCTCGGCCGCGAGCTGTTTGGTGAGCTTGCGCACCCACTGCACGCCCTCGGGGTCGAGACCGTTGACCGGCTCGTCGAGAATGAGGGTGGCCGGGTCGCCGAGCAGCGCGGCGGCGATGCCGAGGCGCTGGCCCATGCCGAGGGAGAAGCCGCCGACGCGTTTGCGGGCGACGGATTCGAGGCCGGTGAGGTTAATCACCTCGTGTACTCGGCTGGTGGGGATGTTGTGGGTGGCGGCCATGGCGCGCAGGTGGTTGTAGGCGCTGCGTCCGGTGTGCACGGCCTTGGCGTCGAGCAGCACGCCCACTTCGCGCAGCGGCGCCTTGTGTTCGTGGTATGGCTTGCCGTTAACGATGACGGAGCCGGCGCTCGGCTTGTCCAGACCGACGATCATGCGCATGGTGGTGGACTTGCCGGCGCCGTTCGGCCCGAGAAAGCCGGTGACCTTGCCCGGCTGCACCGTGAAATCGACCGCGTCGACCGCGGTCTTGCTTCCGTAGCGCTTGGTCAGGGACTGTGCCTGGATCATGCCTGCCTCATTCCATTGATGGGTGAGGCCCCGTTTTCGTACGCTGAAGCCCCCATACCAAACGGTATGGTTTGTGGCCCCTGTGGCGCATCAACCAGAGGGATGGTTGTGCACCATCCCCGTCGTACCTGGGTACGACGGGGCCCGGCTATTTCTTGACCGGCTTTTCGGGGGTTGGCGCGGTTCCGGAGGCACGCTGGGCGGTGTAGTAGTCGCGGGCTTCATTCTGGCGCTCACGTTCGGCACCGCTCGCGATCGTGGCTCGGAGGTGGTCCTGCGAGTAGCCGAACGCGTCGACGAGGTCCTGGGCGTGCGGGCGAATGCGGGCGATCAGCCGATCGATGTAGGCGGTGACGGCCTGGGCGCGCTGGGCGGAGAGCCGGCCGTGGATGAGGTACCAGGCCAGGTTCTTCTCGACCAGGCCGAGGCCGAACAGGTCGCGCAGCCAGGTGAGTACCTGCTTGGTGCCGGCGTCGTCGGTGTGCTCGAGGGCACGGGTGAACGATTCCCACTGCAGCAGTTCGCCGTGGGCACGGGCAGCTTCGATGAGCTCGTTCTGGTGCGCGTTGAACAGGTCGGCCGCCTGCTTCTTGGGCAGCTTGGTGGCGCCGCGCAGCTTTCCGGCCACCTCGGCGATCATGCTCTCGACCCGGTCGGTGAGCAGTTCCCGCTGCACGTCGGCATCGCGCAAGGCCCCGACGGAACGAGCCGTCGAACCCCGGTCGGCTACGGCCTGCGCGAGGGTGCGTAGTCCGGTGCCGTGGTAAGCGCGACCGGCGGCGTGCTGCACGACGTAGCGGGCGAGGGCGCCGGCATCCGCTGTGGCGAATTTGCGGCTGTAATCGGTGAGTAGACGCTTGGCGACGAGCTGCAGCAGCACGTTGTTGTCGCCCTCGAAGGTTGCAAAGATGTCCAGGTCGGCGCGCAGCCCCACCAGGCGATTCTCGGCCAGGAAGCCAGCACCGCCGCAAGCCTCGCGAGCTTCCTGCAGAGTGTCGAGCGCGTGCCAGGTGGAAAGTGGCTTGAGCGCCGCGGCGAGGGTTTCAAGGTCCTGCCGGTCGTCGTCGGTGTCGGCCTTGCCACTGAACACCTCGTCGAACTTCACCAGGAACTCGTCGTGCGCGAAGGTCTGCGCGTAGGTCGTGGCGAGGCGCGGAAACAACCGGCGCTGGTGCCGCTGGTAGTCGAGGATGACCTCTTCATCGGTGTCGCTGCCCGCGGTGAACTGACGACGCTGGCTCCCATAGGTGATCGCGATGGTCAGCGCCAAAGCGGATGCCGCGGTGGCGGCCCCGTCGAGCGACACGCGACCCTGCACCAGCGTTCCCAGCATGGTGAAGAAGCGGCGGCCGGGGCTTCCAATCGGGCTGGAGTAGACGCCGTCTTCTGCAACGTCGCCGTACCGGTTGAGCAGATTTTCGCGCGGGACACGCACGTTGTCGAAGTGCAGCCGACCGTTGTCGATGCCGTTGAGTCCGCCCTTGAGACCGTCGTCTTCGCCGCCGACGCCGGGCAGATAGTCACCGTGCTCGTCGCGAATGGGCAGATAGAAGGCGTGCACGCCGTGATTGACGCCCTGGGTGATGAGCTGGGCGAACAGCACGGCCGCGATACCGTCCTTCGCGGCGTTGCCGAGGTAGTCCTTCCAGGCGGCGCGAAACGGGGTGTTGATGACGAACTCGCCGGTGGCCGCGTCGAAGGTTGCGGTGGTGCCGATGCTCGCGACGTCGGAGCCGTGCCCGATCTCCGTCATGGCGAACGCACCGGGAACGCTTAGGTCCATGATGCCGGGGAGGTACTTGTCGTGGTGCGGCTTGGTGCCGAGGTGCAGCACGGCAGCGCCGAAGAGCCCCCACTGCACTCCGCCCTTGATCTGAAGGCTCGGGTCGGCGATGACGAGTTCTTCGAAGCCGGCGATGTTTCCACCGTGGTCGTCCTGCCCGCCAAGGTGCTTGGGGAAGGCGCGCAGCACGTGGCCGTTGGCGGCGAGCACCTTGAGCTGTTCGAGCACGCGCAGGCGGTGGTCGGCCATCGAGAGGCCTTCAATGCGCTGCATGTCGGGGCGGGCGGTCACCTCGCGTGCCTTCAGCCGCACGTCGGCCCAGGTGCCGAGCAGTTGTCGTCCGAGTTGTTCGACGTTGACCACGGGGTCGGCATCGTCGCCGATGGATTTGATGGGGCCGGTATCGACGCCGACCTCAAGGCTGGGGTCGATCGTCACCGATCGGATGTTGGAGCGCTGGGCCGTGGCTACCATCATTGGTCCTAACTGATCGCACGAAAGTGGTGATCGCCACGTTAGAACCACATGGTGCGGTCGCGAAATGCGCGGTGCGGGGGCCACAACGATATATGCCGTCTACGGCATTCGTTTTGTAGGATCAGTACAACTGCAAGCTGCGTGGACTGTGATCCCCCACAAGCAAGGTGGTCAGGCGGAGGCGGCGACGACCTCGAGCAGGGCCTCGCCGTAGGCTTCGAGCTTCTTGGCACCGATGCCTGTGATGCCGTCGAGCCCGGCGAGGGTGGTGGGGCCAGCCGCGGCGACGGCGATCAGGGTGGCGTCGCCGAACACGATGTAGGCGGGCACGCCCTGCTCCTTCGACTCCGCCGAGCGCCAAACCCGCAGCGCTTCGAACAGGGTCTCCTGCATGCGGCTGAGGTCGGCGGCAGCGACCTTGGCGGCGCTCGGGCGGCGGGCCGCGCTTGAGCGCGCGGGGCGGTCGGGTTCGCGCCGCAACTGCACGTCCCGACGGCCGCCGAGAACGTCGGCGGCGGCATCCGTCAGAATGAGGGTGCCGTACTCGCCGGACGTGGCGAGCAGACCCTGGGCGAGCATCTGGCGCACGACGCCGCGCCAGGCCTGGTCACTGAGGTCGGCGCCCAGGCCCCAGGTACTCAGTTCGGTGTGCCGATACTGGGTCGCGCGAGGGGTTTCCTTGCCACGGAGGATGTCGATGAGGTGGCCGGCGCCGAACTTCTGGCTACGCTCGCGGTGCAGGCGCACGATGGTGGAGAGCAGTTTCTGGGCGGGGATAGTGCCGTCCCAGGCCTCCGGTGGCTCGAGGCACGTGTCGCAGTTGCCACAGGGCTCACTGGTCTGGCCGAAGTAGCGCAGCAGATTGACGCGGCGGCAGTGCACGGTTTCGCACAGGGCAAGCATGGCGTCGAGATGGGCGGACAGTTTGCGCCGATGGCTGAGATCGCCGGGCGACTCGTCGATCATGCGGCGCTGCTGCACCACGTCTTGCAGGCCGTAGGCGAGCCAGGCCGTGGCCGGTGCGCCGTCGCGTCCGGCGCGACCGGTCTCCTGGTAGTAGCCCTCGACCGATTTGGGCAGGTCGATGTGGGCGACGAAGCGCACGTCCGGCTTATCGATTCCCATGCCGAACGCGATCGTGGCGACGATGACGACGCCCTCCTCGCGGAGGAACCGGGACTGAGTGCGGGCGCGCAGGCCGGCATCGAGCCCGGCGTGATAGGGCAGGGCGTTCACACCGTTCTGACGCAAAAACTCTGCCGTCTGGTCGACGGTTTTACGGCTGAGCGCGTAGACGATTCCGGCGTCACCGGGGTGCTCGGTCTTCAGGAAGGACAGCAGTTGCTTGCGTACCTCGGACTTGCCGACGATGCGGTACTGAATATTGGGCCGGTCGAAGCTCGCCACGAAGTGTTTCGCATCGCCCATCTGCAGGCGGGTGGTGATCTCCTGATGGGTGGCATCCGTCGCGGTGGCAGTGAGGGCGATGCGCGGAACGTCGGGCCAGCGGTCGGCGAGTTCGCTGAGCGCGAGGTAGTCCGGCCGAAAATCGTGGCCCCACTGCGACACGCAGTGGGCCTCATCGATGGCGAACAGGGCGATGGTTCCACGGTCGAGCAGCCGCTTGGTGGACTCGTTGGAGAGGCGCTCGGGGGCGACGTAGAGCAGGTCGAGGTCGCCGTTGAGGTAGTCGCGTTCCACCTGGCTGCGGGTGGCGGAATCCTGGCTGGAGTTGAGGAATTCGGCGCGCACACCGACCGCCGTGAGGGCATCGACCTGGTCCTGCATCAGGGCGATCAGCGGCGAGACGACGATGCCGGTGCCAGCCCGCACGAGCGCGGGAATTTGGTAGCAGAGGCTCTTGCCGCCGCCGGTTGGCATGAGCACAACGGCGTCCTTGCCGTCGACGACCTGCGCGATAATTTCGGCCTGATCGCCGCGGAACGTGTCGTAGCCAAACACGGTGTGCAGGGCTTCGGCCGCGGTCTTGAACTTCCGGGTCGCGGCGCGCACAGGTACAGCGGCGCGGGCTGCGGGGCCGTTGGCTTGATTCAAAGCGGATGCTGCACCCGAGTAGGCCGGCTGCCGCTGGAACTGCTGGTCGCCGAACTGCCGGTCCGCCTCGGGCGGCGGTGCGTCGTAGTCGTCGGGGGCGTCGAAATCACTCGGGCCGTCGAATTCACTCGGTACAGCAACGTCGCGGGGTGGTTCAACGTCGTCAGGGTTCCCGGGCAGCTCAGCGTTCCAACTCACCTGCCTAACTGTACCCGGGGCCCCTGACACGTAGCCCCGCGCGCCAACACCCCCGCGAGAGGTTGAAGTGCGGGGAGGGCGGGCGGGCGAAAGCTAGCGGCGGCGCTTGCGGCGCAGGAGGAGAAGCAGGGCTGCTGCTCCGGCCAGGACCACAGCGCCGAGGATCCCCCCGATCCAGGCAGGGGTACTGTCGCCAGCAGCATCAGTCGAGCCGAGGTTTGCGGGGGGCGAGGTCGCGGCATCCGTCGTGACGGCATCCGCTTTCGTGCCGCAGGCTGGAGCCGTGACGGCCCCGTCGGCGAGCACCTGGTCGGCGGCCGGCTGCCAGTCGAAGGTGTACTCGTCGGAGATGGGGTGGCCGTCAGTCGAGACCGTCTGCCAGATCACCGTGTACTGCCCGGCGGCGCCGAGCTGCGCTGTCGTTTCGACTGTGGCACCGGAGACAGTGCCGCACCCGTCGCCATAGAAGAGCGGCGCGTCGGCCGGGCCGGTCACGACCATGGCGCTGCCGGCGCCGGATCCACCGAGATCGAGGAGCAGATCGCTCGTGGTGACCGAGAATTCACCGGGCTGCTCGGTCACGACCGAGCCGCCCTCCGGTGAGGAACCAATCTCGTCGTTGTGGGCCGACGCCGGGGCCATGCCCCAGCCGAGCGCCAGGGCGATAACGGCGGCCGCGAACAGAGTGCGAGCGGTCGTGGCAGCAGATTTAGGGGTCGTGACCTTCATGATTGTCCTTAAACGTGGGATGCCCGCGCTACTCGAACAGTGCAGGGCAATGCCTCGGCTACTCATTCGGTGCGGCGGGAAAAATGGTCTGGTTGCGGTTTAGGCTGCGAGAGCGAAAACCGGCGGGCCACGATGGCGCATAGCCGACAGCACCAGAACCAGATCGCGCGGGGTGAGCACCGGCGCGACGTTCCCAATGCGCTGCGGGGCCGCCACCGGCACGGCCAGTTGCGCGGGCACGAACAGCGTGCGGATGCCGAGGCGAACGTTTTCGACGAGACTCCAGAACGCGCGTTCGGCGAAACGCAGCGCCAGAATCGTGACGATCGCGGCCCCAAAGTGGGCGAGCCACATGGCCGCGCCATCGTGTGGGACGTGGGCGGTCGCGCCCATGACCATCGGGTCGATCAGACCGGGCAGTGCAGCGTGCTGATGGGTGGCCGCGGCGGCGATGGCGTCAGCTCCGAGCATGCCTCCGGTTGCCCCAAGCGAAAACAGTCCGTGAAAGATGATCTGGCTGACCAGCACCGACACGGCACCGCGCCAGAACGACAGGGTGCGACCGGCGAGTGCAACGCAGACCATTCCGGCGAAGGCGAGCGACACGACGACGACCAGGAGGCTCGGCGCCGAGCCGCCACCCAGGGTGTGCGACAGGGCGGCGACAAAGGTTGAGAACGCGGCGACGATCCAGCCACGCGCGAAGCGGGCCCAGCGTGTGTGCATTTGGTCCCTCTCCGGTCTCCTTCACAGTAGCCGACCGTCCTTGGAGAGGGGCGATGCACTCGAGTCCCTGGACCACGATCAACGCGAAGAGATCCCGCCCGAATTGGCCGCAATCCCAGCTGGGGACGGGTCAGGCGCGGCCGGTGAATGCGGGCTTGCGCTTCTCCTGGAACGCGGCGAAGCCCTCGCGGTAGTCGCCGGTGGCGCACAGCGCGGCCTGGGCTGCGGTTTCGTCGCTCATGCTCTGCCAGAGTCCGAGGCGTTCGTCTCGCAGTGACTGCACGAGCGCTTTGCTCGCGAGAAAGGCCTGCGTTGCACCGGATGCCGCGCGAGCGGCCGCCTGCACGGTCACCTCGGTCAGCTCCGCGGCCGGAAAGACCTGGCTGAACAGGCCGCCCGCGACGGCCTCAGCCCCCGACATGAGCCGGCCGCTGTAGATCAGGTCGAGGGTGCGGTGGGCGCCGAGCCGTTCCACGAACAGGGCGTGTCCACCCGAGTCGAGCGTGGCGCCGAGGTTCGCAAACGGCGAGCCGATCTTGGCGGTGTCGGCGACGTAGACAACGTCGGTCGCGATGAGCAGACCGAGTCCGACGCCAAGGCAGGCGCCGTGGGCGGCCGCGAAGGTCGGTGCCGGAAACCGGCTCATGCGCTCCAGCAGCGGAGTGACGAGATCACCGAGGTAGCCGAGCACATCGTCGGTGCGCGGATCGACCGCAGAAATGTCCCGGCCGGCGCAGAAGGCCCGTCCCTCGCCGCTCAGTACCAAGGCGCGCACGCCGGCCCGCTCGGCCGTTTGGTAAGCCGCGTCGAGTTCCACGATCGCGGCCGCATCGAGGGCGTTGAGCTTGTCGGGCGCGTTTAGCACCACGTGGGCGACGTCGTTGTCTATTGAGATGTCAATCACGTACATCCGCTTTCTAAACGTCATAGTCGACGACGACGGTGTCGGTGGTCGGGTGCGACTGGCAGGTCAGAACATAGCCGCGGGCGAGTTCTTCGGGCTCGAGCGCGTAATTCTCGGTCATGGTGACGTCACCGCTGACCAGTTTGGCGCGGCAGGTGCCGCAGACTCCGCCGGCGCAGGCGAACGGCACGTCGGGCCGCACCCGCAGGGCGGCGTTCAAGATGCTCTCGTTCGCATTGACCGGCGTCGTGACCGTGTTGCTCTGGCCGTCGAGGGTGAACTCGATCTGGAACGTCTTGTCACCGGTGCCGATGATGACCGGCCGGCCGCGATCGCCGTTGGCCGCCGAGGGCTCCCCGGTGGTGAACAGTTCGAAACGTACGTGCGCGCGGTCGACGCCGGTGCTTTCGAGCGTGTCACGGCACAGCTGCACGAGTTCGAAGGGGCCGCACAGAAACCACTCATCGACGGTGGCCGGGCGCAGAATGGTGTCGAGCATGCGCCGAAACTTCTCTTCGTCGATGCGGCCGGAGAGCAACGAGGACGAGCGCTGCTCGCGGGAGAGCACGTGGTAGAGCGCGAGGCGGGCCGGGTAGCGGTCCTTGAGCTCGGCCAGTTCGTCGAGGAACATCACGTCGAGCGCGGTGCGGTTGGTGTACACGAGGGTGAACATCGAGGTGTCAGAAGCGGCGAGAACGGTGTGCGCGAGGGCCATCAGCGGGGTGATCCCCGAACCGGCGGCCACGCCGACGACGTGTTTGTGATCGAGATTGCGCAGGTTTGAGGTGAAGCTGCCCTGCGGGCTCATCACGTCGAGTTTGTCGCCGGCGTGCAACTCGCTGTTGGCCCAGGTGGAGAACGCACCGCCGAGGTCGCGCTTGATCGCAACGCTGATTTGGCCGGATGCCTCTGGCCGGCAGATCGAATAGCTGCGGCGCAGTTCCTGGCCGTCGATCGTGGCGCGCAGGGCGAGGTGCTGGCCGGGCAGGTAGCCGAACGCGCCCTGGAGCTTGGGCGGAACGGTGAAGGTGACCTCGACGCTGTCCGCGGTGAGCGGGCGTACTTCGGCCACGGTCAGGGTGTGGAAGCGCGCGCGGTGCTTGACCGGCGCCAGGGTGGTGGCGCCCTCGTTCGTGGATTCGAGACGTGTTGCAGCCATTAGAGCACCTTGAAGTAGTCGAACGGCTCGAGGCAATCTCGGCATTCGTAGAGGGACTTGCAGGAGGTGGAGCCGAAGTGCGCGAGCTCGCGGGTGTTCAGCGAGGAACAGCGCGGGCATTTCACGGCCATTTTCAGGCGGATTGGGCCGGCCGGACCGGATCCACGTACGGTCGCATGCCCGGTCGGAGCCGCGATGCCATACTCGCGGAGCTTGTTCTGGCCGATCTCGCTCATCCAGTCGGTGGTCCACGCCGGGCTGAGCACCAGCCGAACCGAGACGTTCTCGTACCCGGCGCTCGTGAGCACCGCGAGAACGTCATCGCGCATGGCGTCCATCGCGGGGCATCCGCTATAGGTCGGGGTCAGAGTGACCGCGACTGCCTGGGTACCGTCGGCGTCACTGGTGACGTTGACCGAGCGCAGCACGCCGAGGTCTTCGATGGTGACCACCGGAATCTCGGGGTCGACGACCTGGGCGGCGATGGTCCAGGCGGCCAGCGAGGCCGCGTCGGTGGGACGCGGGCGGGCGACAGCTTCGTGCGTCTGGGTAGTCACCAGGACGCTCCGGGGTGGGCGCGGGTGAGTACCTGCATTTCGGCGAGAAGAAAGGCGAGGTGTTCGGAGTGCTTGCCGGTGCGGCCACCGCCGGAGGCGACGAATCCCACCGGAATGTCGAGTTCGGCTTCGGCGAGCACCGGCGCGATCGCGGAGTCGAACGCGGGGCGCAGGCTCGACGGGCGAACCGCGATTCCCTCGAGGCGGTCGATGAGCGGGTCGTCGCGAAAGATCTCTTCGACGTAGGGCCACAGGTCGGAAAGGGCGGTGATCATGCGGCGGCGCGATTCGTCGGTGCCCTGCGCGAGGCGCAGCACCCACTGGGTGGAGTGGTCGCGGTGGTAGTCGACCTCTTTCACCGCCTTGGCGGCGATCGCGGCGAGGGTTGCGTCAGCGGATGCCCGCAGCCGGCTGTACAGCTCGAACAGGTAGTGGGACACGACGAACTGGCGCGCGATCGTGTGCGCGAAGTCACCGTTGGGCTGCTCGACAATGTGCAGCGAACGAAAATCGGGCTCGGTGCGCCAGTAGGCGAGGTCGTCTTCGCTGCGGTCCGTGGCGGTGCCGGCGTAGTGCAGCAGGGACCGGGCGTGCCCGATCAGGTCGAGGGCGACGTTGCCGAGGGCGACATCTTCTTCGAGTTCGGGAGCGCGGGAGATCCAGGCGCCGAGTTGCTGGGCCAGGACGAGTGAGTCGTCACCGAGCCACAGTGCGTATTCCGCGATGTCGGCTGTGGCGACGGACGGGCCCTCGATCAGCTCGGCGTCGAGGGTGGTGACTTCGACGGCGACGTGGCCGTGAACATCCGCTTCGGCCCTGTCATTGTTCGCAGTGTCGTCACTCACAGGTGTTTCACTCCCTCGCTCTTCGAGTAGTAGCTCGCGTGGCGGTAGTTCTTGCCGGCGGGCGATTCGAAGAAGGCACCCTTGGCGTCGGGGTCACTCGTGGTGATAGCGGCGGCGGGTACGACCCAGACCGAGACGCCCTCGCTGCGACGGGTGTAGAGGTCGCGGGCGTTGCGCACGGCGAGGGTCTCGTCGGGGGCGTGCAGCGAGCCGACGTGCACATGGCTGAGGCCCCGGTTGGAGCGCACGAAGACCTCCCAGAGGGGCCAGATTTCTGCGGCTGAGTCGCCGGGAGTGGTCATGAGGCTGCCATTTCTTCAGTTCGTGCGGACTGTTTACGTGCATAAGCTGCGGCTGCTTCGCGCACCCATTGGCCCTCGTCGTGGGCGTCGCGACGGCGCTGCAGGCGCTGGGCGTTGTTCGGGCCGCGTCCGGCGAGTACCTCGTGGAACTCGGTCCAGTCGATCACGCCGAGATCCCACTGCTGGGTTTCTTCGTTGAGGTGCAGGTCGGGGTCCGGCAGGGTTACGCCGAGCACGGCCGCCTGCGGAACGAGCATATTCACGAAGCGCTGACGCAGCTCGTCGTTGGAGTGACGCTTGATCTTCCAGGCCATCGACTGCGCTGAGTTGGGCGAGTCATCATCGGGCGGGCCGAACATCATCAGCGCGGGCCAGTACCAGCGATTGACCGAATCCTGGGCCATTTGGCGCTGGTCGTCGGTGCCCTGCATGAGCTCGAGCAGAATCTCGAAACCCTGGCGCTGATGAAAAGATTCTTCCTTACAAATGCGCACCATCGCGCGGCCGTAAGGGCCGTAGCTTGCCCGGCACAGCGGCACCTGATTGCAGATGGCAGCGCCATCGACGAGCCAGCCGATCGAACCCATGTCAGCCCAGCTCGGGGTCGGGTAGTTGAAGATCGAGGAGTAGCGCGCCTTGCCGGCGATGAGGGCATCCGTCATGTCATCGCGGGTAGCGCCGAGGGTCTGCGCGGCGGAATAGAGGTAAAGGCCGTGGCCGGCTTCGTCTTGCACCTTGGCCATCAGGATGGCCTTGCGCTTGAGGCTCGGGGCGCGGGTGATCCAGTTGGACTCGGGCTGCATGCCGATGATTTCGGAGTGCGCGTGCTGTGAGATCTGGCGCACGAGCGACTTGCGGTAGCCCTCGGGCATCCAATCGCGCGGCTCAATGCGCGAATCGGCTTCAATCAGATCGTTGAACTGCTGTTCTTCGACACTGATTGCGGCGGGGACGCTCATATCGGGCGTGATGGTGCTTGTCATCATCGGCTCCTGGTCTGCGTTGACTGCGGTGGTCGGATCTTTATCGTGTACAAGCTGGCGGCGCTAAGGTAATGCACGTCGAGAATATTGCGCACTGAACGGCATTCTATTACCAACCGATCGTTCAGTTAGTATATAGTCTCATTATTGGGCGGGCAACCCCCGCTTAAACGGCAACTCAACGAGGAGATCCGAATGACCCAAGCAGCATCCGCCGGCAGCCAGGCCATGATGCAGCGCGACCGGGCATCCGCTTCTCTCGGAATGATCGTGCACCGTAACGAGCCGGGCCACTCGGTGGTCTCGATGGTGGTGCGCGACGACATGCTCAATGGTTTCGATGTCACCCACGGCGGTTTCATCTTCGCTCTCGCCGACACGGCCTTCGCCATCGCCTGCAACGACTCGCATCACGTTACGCTCGCCGCCGGCGCCGACATCACCTTTCTGAAGCCGACCACGAGCGGCCAGAACCTGACCGCAACCGCGCTGTTGCGGGTCAAGAGCGGCCGAAGCGGCATCTACGACGTGCGGGTGGCCATCGACGGAGACGTCACGGTCGCCGAATTCCGCGGCCGAAGCCGCACCACCAACTTGCCCGTTCCCGCTCGCAACTACCTCTAACCTTTCCGGAAGGCACCATGTCAACGCTGACCAAGACCCGTCTGCACGCACCGGCACTCGAGGAGCTCGACGCAGCAGAACGCCTGGACCGCGACGAGATTCGCGCGCTGCAACTGATTCGCCTCAAGCACACCGTGCGGCACGCATATCAGAACGTACCTCTCTATACGCGCAAATTTGATGCGGTCGGTGTGCACCCGGACGACATTCGTACCCTCGAAGACGTCGCGTTGCTGCCATTCACGACCAAGGAAGACCTGCGGATCTCGTACCCGTTCGGCATGTTTGCGGTACCGATGCACCAGGTCGCACGCATTCACACCTCGTCGGGCACGACCGGCCTGCCGACCGTGGTCGGTTACACCAAGAATGACCTCGCGATGTGGGCGGGACTGGTCGCCCGCAGCCTGCGCGCCTCGGGTGTGCGCCCCGGCATGAAGGTGCACAACGCCTACGGCTACGGACTGTTCACCGGGGGACTGGGCGCCCACGCCGGCATCGAAGCACTCGGTGCCTGCGCCATTCCCATGTCGGGCGGACAGACCAATAAGCAGGTGCAGATGATCACCGACTTCGAGCCCGACATCATTCTGTCAACGCCGAGTTACCTCCTCACGATCACCGATGCCATGGTGGCCGCCGGCCTCGACCCGCGCCGTTCCAGTCTCAAAGCCGGCGTGCTCGGTGCCGAACCGTGGACCAACCAGATGCGGCTCGAGCTGGAAGACCGTCTCGACTTCGACGCACTCGACATCTACGGCCTCAGCGAAGTCATGGGCCCGGGGGTCGGTAATGAGTGCATCGAGTCCAAAGACGGCCCGCATCTCTGGGAAGATCACTTTCTGCCGGAGATCATCAATGGTGACACCGGACAGGGCCTGCCTGACGGTGAAACGGGTGAACTCGTGTTCACGTCGCTGACCAAGGAGGCATTTCCGGTCATTCGCTATCGCACCAGAGACCTGACCCGATTGCTTCCCGGTACCGCTCGACCAGGTATGCGCCGGATGGAGAAGATCACCGGTCGCAACGACGACATGATCATTCTGCGCGGGGTCAACCTTTTTCCGACCCAGATCGAAGAGATCGTGCTCGGCATCGAGCACCTCACGCCGCATTTCGTGCTAGAACTGACCCGACCCTCCCGCATGGACGAATTGACCGTGCGTATTGAACGGCACGAGCACTCCACCGATACGGAGTCAACGGTCGCCCGCGCCCTCCTCATTGCCCTGATCAAGGACCGGATCGGCTCGAGCGTCAATGTACTCATCGTCGAACCCGGAACCCTGGAGCGCAGCACCGGAAAGCACAAGCGCGTGTACGACCTGCGCTAGTTTGTCGTGTCCGGACCGCGTGCGTGAGAGACTCAAGACCTATGTCTGACGTACACACCCCCAAGCGCGGGCGCCCCGGCTACGACCAGCGCGCCATCCTCGAGATCGCCGTCACCGCGTTCAATGAATTCGGTTACGACGCCACCTCGATGGGAGTGCTCGCGACACGCCTCGCCCTGTCGAAAGCGGCCATCTACCACCACTTCTCCTCCAAGGATGAAGTGCTGCAGCTCGCCCTCGACGAGGCGCTGAATGGTCTCGAGGGAGTCTTGCTTGAGTCCGGAGCGCTGACCGGAAGCGCTATCGACCGCCTGGCCTACGTGCTGCGCGGTGCCGTTCAAGTTCTCACGTCGCGGCTTCCCTACGTCACATTACTGCTCCGCGTGCGCGGCAATACCGAGGTCGAGCGGCTGGCTCTCACGCGCCGTCGGGCCTTCGACCGCGCCGTCTCGGCCCTGGTCATCGAGGCCAGCGATGCAGGTTCACTCCGCAGCGACATCGATCCCCGCATCGTCACGCGCCTACTGTTCGGCATGGTCAACTCCATCGCCGAATGGTATCGCCCCGAAGGTCCAGAGGGTGCCGCCCAGCTCGCCGACGACGTCCTGGCCGTAGCCCTGGACGGCCTCCGCCGCCGCTAGCTATTAGATAGCAAAGGCCACGCACTTCTGTGCGTGCCCTTCTCTCCATCGTTGTCCTGGGTTAACGCAAAAAGGCCACCCTTGCGGGTGGCCTTTTTGTTTGTTTCTAAGTTAAGTCCGGCGGTGTCTTACTCTCCCACAGGGTCCCCCCTGCAGTACCATCAGCGCTGAGAGTCTTA
>NZ_SOGX01000016.1:0-4812 GCF_004403125.1 Cryobacterium sp. TMS1-13-1
GTTGCCATGCCGTCCTTGTCGGGGAAGAACTGCACCCGGCGGTCGGCCAGGCATCGGGTGCGGCGAACGGTGATGCTGTCCGGGTGGAACCGCTCCCGGAGCTTGCGGGCCTTGCCGTCGAACTGCGCCGGAGTGAGGCGTTTCGCGTGCGGCAGCAGCACCGCCTCCAGTTCGGCGCGGGCGGGCTGCGAGACGGAATCGAGCTGTTCGAGCAGCCGCTGGGCATGGCGCAAGGAGATCTCCCCAGTGCGGAGGGCGTCGAGGGTCTGCGGGCGGGACTCGACCAGCACCCGGCTCTCCCGCAACAGGCCAGAGGCAGTGCCGGCCGGGATGCGCAGCGCACAGGCCATTTCGGCGACCAGACCCTGCTGAGCGGCGAAGGTCGCATCCCAGTCGTGCTCATGTTGCGGACCGGCCTGGGGGCGACCGGTCTCGGCACTGTTGGTGGTGTAATCCCACGCCTCAGTCAGAACCTCGGCCTTACTCGCCTGCGCCCACGCGATCACCTTCTCAAGGAACACCACCCGGTCGACGAATTGCGCCTGGTGCCGCTGGAACGAACTCAGCACGTCCGCGGGACCACCAGGGGCCAGGCCGGGTTGGTCCGGGTCAGCGTCAGCCGGGTCAGCGTCAGCCGGATCAGCCTCGGCACGGTCAGTGTGACGCTCGTCAGCGGCGCCTTCGTCCGCGGTGCCTTCGTCCGCGAGGTAATCGTCCGGGAGGAAATTGTCCGCGAGGTAGTTCGTATAAAGGAACGCTTCGCGGAGGTCCTCGTCGAAGAGGTGCTCGGGCGGCACCGCGGCGAACACCTCAGACAGGTCGAGGTCGGCCGGAATGGTCGGGCCGTCAATCAGCTCCGGCCGGTCAGCCGCCAGGCTCACCGATGCCGGGCTCACTGGTGCCGGGTTGACCGGTTCCAGATCGACCAGTTCCGGGCCGACGGGGTCGGTGACCTCATACGGGGCGAATTCTCCGAGCCCCTCGGCAATTTCAAACCGCCAATCAGCCTGACACTGCGCCCAGAACACCTCGAACTCGGCACGCTCCTCGGGCGTGGACGGCGGGTAGCCGTGAGCCGCGAAGAACGGATCGACACGGCCCGGCTGGGGAGTATCGCCGCTCTGGCTCATAGAAGAAGTGTACCAAAACCCGAGGCCCAAGTCGAGAGATTCTCAGATATGTTTGGATTTCTGGGCGAAGATGCATTCGGGCAGACCCCGCGTTCTCGAGACCGGCTCAGCCCAGTCCATGGCGGTCTCGGCAAGCTCAACCAACGGCAGTAGCCGGGTCTCGCAGGGAGATCGTAGTTGCTTTGCAGCGCGAGCCAGGCACGGGTCGGGCGGGGCGTCTGCCCCTAACTCAGATCCCGTTGCTCGATCTGTTCGAAGCTCCCGGTCGCGTCTTTCAACCCGCCCCACAGCATCACCTGGCCGCTGGCCAGAGACTTCCGGACGCCGATGATCCGCTGGTTACTGCTGCCCCGAAACTGCAGGTTGAGATCGCGCTTGGCGAGTTCGAACCGGCCGTCGACCAAAGCGTCGATCTTGCCGAGCATCTCGAGTTTGTCCGCACGCTCCAGCAACAGCTCTCCGAAGGAGCGTTCTGCGGCGTCGCTTCCTTGCACCGCTCAATTCGTAACAGCAGAGCGTCGCCCACCGTGGTCACTCGCTCGGCGAGAATGCTCCAGAACCTGTTCGTGTCTCCGCCGGACTCGAGGGCAATCCGGGGCAGTTTGAGCGTCACGACTCCGAGGTTCATCCGCCCCTCGGAGACATCGTTGCCGTTCTCGTCGGTCCAGCCCTGCAGGAACGAGCGGCAGCCCATCGGCACCTTGAAGCTGCCGATGAGTTCGACGATTTTGTCGTAGTCGCCCTCCTGCCCCGAGTCAGAGGCCACCGCGACCACCTCAAATCGCTCCGCCGATATCGTCGCGAAGCTCCCCACTCGCAGCATCAACCGCGGCGCCCACCGTCGGCGCGAGCCGCTCGGGTGGAAACCGGTCGCCCAGTCCGAAGGCCTGTAGCCGGTCCTTCACCGGCCCCTTCATCTCGGCGAGCACGAGCGTCACCCCCCGAGACGCGAGGTACTCGTCAAGCTCGAGCAGTTCGTCAATGGCGGTCGTGTCGATATCGGTGATCGGCTCGGCGGCAAGAATGACGGTGTGAATCGGCGTGCCATCGGCCTCCGATTCCCGCTCCGCCCTCCGCACCACCGAGCGCACGTAGTCATCAAAGATGCCCCCGTTGGCGAAGAACAGCGGGGCGTCGAAACGCACAATGACGATGCCAGGAACGCGATCGGCATCCGGATGCCGGGAGCGGTCATGGTACCCGCGCACACCCGGAATGCGCCCGAGCTCCGCCCGATACGGACGCCACGCGCGGATCACGAACGCCACCAGAGACAGCCCGATCGCCACGAGAATGCCCTGCAAAACGCCCACCAGAAAGACGCCGAGGAACGCGGCGATCGAAAGCAGGGCATCCGTTTTGTCGATCCGCCACAATCGCGAGACGCCCGAAATATCGACCAGGCTGGCGGCTGCCACAATGACCACGGCGCCGAGTGTGGCCGACGGGAGGTACCCGGTTACGCCGGGGGCAACGAGCATGAAGACGACAATGATGAGCGCACCAACCACGTTCGTCAGCTGGGATCGCGCCCCTGCCTGCTCGGCGACGGGCGTGCGCGAGGTGGAGGCGGAGATCGGAAAGCCGCCGAAGAACCCGCCCCCGATATTGGCGAGTCCGAGTCCGGCCATCTCCTGGCTGCCGTTCACACTGTCGCCGCGGCGCGCCGCGAGCGTGCGAGAGAGTACCCCGGTGTCAGCGAAGGCGATGAGCGCTATGCCCAGCGCCGGTCCGATCAGCGAAACCACGTCGCCCCAGACAAGGCCGCCGAGCGCCGGCGCGGGGAGCCCCTGCGGCATGGCGCCGACGATCGGCAGCACGTTCTGCAGCGAGAAGATCGCCGTGACCATAATGGACGCGACGACCGCGATCAGCACACCGGGGATGCGCCCGCCGAGCAGGAAACGCAACCCGACGATGACGGCGAGGGAGGCGAGGCCGAGCAGCATCGCGGCGACGACGATGCTCCCCGCCGCAGCGCCCTGCATGATTGCGCCCATCCCCTGAATCGGGCCGGGAACGTCGATGGAGAACCCGAGCAGTTTGGGAATCTGCGAAATGATCACGAGCAAAGCAAGGGCGTTGAGGTAGCCGACCCGGATCGGCCCGGAGAGCAGGTCGGTGACGAAGCCGAGTCGCAGCAATCCGGCAACGAACAGGATGAGGCCGGCCATCAGACCGAGGAGTCCGGCGAGGGCAATCGCTCGCTCGGTATTGCCGAGCGCCAACGGCAGGATCGACGCTGCGATGATCGGGGCGAGCGCCGAGTCAGGACCGAGCACGAGGATGCGCGATGGGCCGAAGACGGCGTAGACCAGCAGCGGCACGATCGTCGCGTACAGGCCGGTGTACGCGGGCAGCCCGGAGGCCTCCGCGTAGCCCATACCGGCCGGGATCAGCAGGAAGCTGAGCACGATGCCGGCGCGCAGATCAGGCATCAGCCACGCGCGCTGGTAGTGCAGGGCGGTGTTCAGCCCCGGGATCAGGCTGAAGGCAACGCCGCGGAATCCGCCGATTGGCATGACTTCACGGTAGTCCGGTCCTCGTCTGCTGTCTGGACTTCATCGGGTGTGCCGCTGCCGTCACGTCGAGCGGATGCTGATTTGAGCGGATGTTTATCTGATCGCGACGACCAGGCACCGTCCCGCCAGCACGAGGCTCACCGGCGTCATCACGAGGCGTTCCGATTTGCTGCGGGAGATCCCGTTCATGATCACACCGAGCGTGAAGTACCCAGTGAGCACCCACACGTCCACGCCGATGAAGCTCGCGCTGGAGATGAAAGACGTCAGCTCCGCCCGTTCGAGTACGAGGAGTGCAAACACGAGGTAGAGCGCGATCGAGAGGGCGCTGCCGATGCGCAAGTGCGTCGGCAGCACCTCGTGCCGGCCGCCCCAGACGAACCGTCCGAGCGGCAGGCCTGAGATCAGCAGCAGCTGGAAGATGGCGCGGAATACCAGGATGGTGCAGAGCAGGGGGGCGTCTGCGGTTGTCATGTGGTTCAGCACAGATTGACTGCACGATCGCCCGGTCAGCCCTCGATCGCCAAGCGTCTCAACCAGGCTGCACCTTTTCACAGGTTGCGCGATTTCGAGGCAAGGAAAAACCCCTGAGTCCCGGTGCTTATCAGGGATTCAGGGGTTCAAATTGCTGCGAATCTGGTGGGAAACGTGTAAAAAGGGGACCCCAAAACTATAAACATCCAGGTCCTGTGCCGGAAAACCCTGCATGTGGGATCCACAGAGCGAGGGCGCCTACACTCGCCTGAAGCTGCAAGACTTGTCACCATGCTGTCGTCGCCGATTGAACCTTCCGCGACCTCGCCAACGCTCGATCCGTCACCTCGCGCACCGAGGCATCCGTCGACAACCTCGCCCAGGCGCGCACCCGCATTCTGGCCATGTTCCGCTCCCGGCGAGAGGCGATCCGGTGGGACGCGGTCTCCGAATACGTCGGCCAGGTGGGTGTGATCAACTCTTTGTAGGCCGTTTCGGCGCTGGATACCTGCCAAGTTAGCGCATACCCCTCTAGGTATGCTAGATACCCCAGTGGGTATACACTGTGTGTATGGCTACTACCGATCTCACCGAGACCACCTTTGACGCGACCATAGCCCAGAGTCCCATCGTGCTGGTCGATTTTTGGGCCGCATGGTGCGGCCCGTGTCGCAGTTTCGCCCCGA
>NZ_SOGX01000022.1:0-69405 GCF_004403125.1 Cryobacterium sp. TMS1-13-1
GGCACCGCGGCGAACACCTCGGACAGGTCGAGGTCGGCCGGAATGGTCGGGCCGTCAATCAGCTCTGGGCGGTCAGCCGCCAGGCTCACTGGTGCCGGGCTCACTGGTGCCGGGCTGACTGGTGCCGGGCTGACCGGTTCCAGATCGACCAGTTCCGGGCCGACGGGGTCGGTGACCTCATACGGGGCGAATTCTCCGAGCCCCTCGGCAATTTCAAAGCGCCAATCAGCCTGACACTGCGCCCAGAACACCTCGAACTCGGCACGCTCTTCGGGTGTGGACGGCAAGTAGCCGTGAGCCGCGAAGAACGGATCGACACGGCCCGGCTGGGGAGTGTCGCCGCTCTGGCTCATAGAAGAAGTGTACCAAAACCCGAGGCCCAAGTCGAGAGATTCTCAGATATGTTTGGATTTATGTGCGAATATGCATTCGGGCAGACCNAATATGCATTCGGGCAGACCGTGCGTTCTCGAGACCGGCTCAGGCCAGTCCATGGCGGTCTCGGCAAGCTCAACCAACGGAAGCGGGAGGGTCTCGCAGGTAGCCAGCACCCCGACTTCGTGCAGCTAGCGTCCAGCGAGGGCAGTGGACGGTGAGTGCACCCCTATTCGACCCGTCCGGGGTATTGCCATTAGGTCAGGACCACACGCACCCTTCGGGCTCAAACAAGTTGGGGGGACACCGTGGCCAATCGCAATGTGACCTAGTCCGACATGACGGATGCCGCTGGTCGACTCAGTTCCGGCAAGGAAGACCTCATCACCAAGCTGACCGAGCTGCAGACGCTCGTGAACAATCTGGTCGGTTCCGGCTTCGTGACGGACTCGGCTTTGGGTGCTTTCCAGACCGCGTATGACTCGTTCACGCAGGGCATGACCCGTCGCGGTCAACGGCCGCGACGGCATGAGTCAGTTCCTCACCGCCGCCGCCGACGCACTCGGCAACGCGGACACCGAGCTCGGCAACGCTATCCGCGGCTAGCGCCCGGTCAAGCGATCTGTGGCCTCCCCCGCTCAAATTTTACACCCCCATTGTGGGGGTGTACCATGTCCCCTTGTGGGTGTCGGGATCGGGCGCCGTGGTTAAGCTTGAACCTTAGACCAGCACAAGGTTGCACGACAGAAACAACGCAGGTCGGGGGGAGCAATGGGCAGGCGACTTCCCTCTGTTCCGCCCGTTTTGTCGGGCTACAGCTACGTGCGCCCGCTCGGCACCGGCGGATTCGCCGACGTCTTTCTGTTCGAACAGAACATGCCGCGCCGCTCCGTGGCCGTCAAAGTGCTGCTGCGGGACATCGTCGACGATGACGTATTGCGCTCATTCAATGCCGAAGCCGATGTCATGGCCAGGCTCAGCTCGCATCCGTCTATTCTCACCGTCTACAACGCAAGCATCTCGGCCGACGGCCGCCCCTATCTCGTGATGGAATTCTGCCCCGGCTCATACTCCTCGCGTGAGCGCGCTGCGCCGCTGCCCCTGGCGACGGTGCTGGGCGTCGCGGTCAAAATCGCCTGCGCCCTCGAAACCGCACACCGCTCCAAGGTGCTGCACCGAGACATCAAACCGTCTAACATTCTCACCACGACCTTCGGCGGTCCGGTGCTCGGTGACTTCGGTATCGCCGCCTCCCTGGCCGGCGGCGGCCCGGGCGAACTGTTCGCCATGTCGCTGCCGTGGAGCGCTCCAGAGGTTGTCGACGAACGCACGACCGGTACCGTCGCCACCGAAGTCTGGTCGTTCGGCGCCACGCTCTACTCGCTGCTGGCCGATCGGGCCCCGTTCGACCTGCCCACCGGATCCGCCGGATCGCGCGCACAGTTAAAACAACGCATCAGCCGGGCCAAATACACGAGCATCGGGCGAGCGGATGTTCCCCCCGCTCTCGAAACCATCCTCGCCCGCATGATGAGTCGCGACCCGGCCAGCCGCCAGGCGAGCCTGCTCGAGTGCGCCCACGATTTGCAGCGGGTGCAGCGCGACCTGGGGCTGCCGATCACCGCGCTCGAAGTGGCGGACGAAGCGTGGGCATCCGCTGGCGTGCCCGTCGATTTCAATAACCTGGAGGCGCGTGGCCCGGTCGTCTCCGACGTGGTCATCGCGTCGCTGCGCCCCGGCCGGGGCACCCGTCGCCCGGCCTCACAAACGCGGGAGGGCACGCTGACCGACGTCGACGGCCCCCGCCGAACGCGCCTGCGCCCGGTGGCCCTCGCCCTGCTTCTGGTCGGGGCGGTCGTCGTCGGTGGTGGCGCGACGTTCGGCGCCCTGTTTCTCGTTGGGCTGATCTAGTGGCCGGGCCACGCACCCGCCGCCGATTCCCGGTGATATCGAAGAAGCGTCGCGGCATTATTCGCATTATGGCGGTGGCCGCGATCGGTGCGTTGCTGGCCACGGTGGCCATCGTCGTCGACGGTTTCGACGTGAAGCAGACTCCGGTGCACGCGAGCTCGATCTGGGCGCTGCAGAGCGGCGACGGCAACCGGTACGCCCGCATCAACACCGACCTGCTCGAACTGGACACCGTGAAAACCGTGCCGGCGCCGAGCGAATTGGTGCAGACCGACGCGACCGTGCTGCTCTACGCGCAGAACAACGAAAAAGTCGTCGACGTGAGCCTCGCCGCGCCGATCGACCTCGGCGACGACACCGCCGACTACGACGTGACCCCGGCCGGTACCCGCACCGTCGTCTCATCGGGGGCCTGGGTCGGCTACCTCACGAGCACCGGAGCGGTGTTCGCCGGCGCGGTCGGCGCGGCCGAGTCCCCGCGCCCGGTCAACCCCTACGCCGACGACGAGATTATCGAGGGCGAAACCGACCGCTCCTACGTCTCCGACGCCGTCGCGATCACCCCCGACGGCGTGCTCTACAGCTACTCCAGCGCGGCAAGCAGCGTGCTGCGCTATTCCATAGTGGACGACGAAATTCTGGGTGATGACACCGTCACCGACGGTCCGACCGAGCCAGGCACCCAACTGAGCGTCGTCGGCGATACCTGGGCGCTGCTCAGCGTGGCCGGCGACGAACTCTGGCTGGCCGGCCAGGACGAACCGGTCGAGACGAATCTGAGCGAGCTGGCCGTGCTGCAGCGCCCGAGCAGCACCGACGACCTGCGCGGTTCCGACGGCGTGCTCGTGGCCGACCAGACCGGCCTGGTTTCCTTTGCGCTGGCTGACGGTGCCCGCACCGAACTGGTCGGCGATTTTGAGACTGTGCTCGGGGCCCCGGCCGTACCGACCCCTTTTAACGGCGAGCGCTACGCGGCCTGGCTGCCGTCCTCCGGCGCCGGCGGCACTCTGTTCAGCGAAAGCGCCGGCGAAACGACGCTCAGCTACGGCACGGCCACACCGAACGGGGACGCAGCCCCCGCGTTTCGGTCCAACGACTCCCTCATGATTCTCAACGACTCCCGGAGCGGATGGGTGTGGACCGTTCCGGGCGGCGCCCTGGTCGAGAGTTCCCAGGACTGGACCCTCGCCGCCGCTGAAGAACCGCAGCGCCAAGACGACGTGGAGGAAGCCTCAGAGGTGGTCGAGCCCAAGGCTCCCGTGGCGGTTGCCGATGCCTTCGGGGTACGCAGCGACCAACTCGCCCTGCTTCCCGTGCTGCTCAACGACCACGACGCCAACGACGACGTGCTCAGCGTGCTGCCGGCCTCGGTGACCGGGCTTGACCCCAATTTCGGTACGGTCAGCGTCACCGACTCGAACCAGGCCATCGCAGTGCAGGTCGCCGCCGGCGCTCGCGGCTCGGCCACGTTCAGCTACGCCGTCACCGACGGTTCCCGCGCAGACGGACTCAACTCGCCGACCACGACGGTCACCCTGACCGTGCACGGCGACGACATGAATGCCGCGCCGGTATGGTGCGGCACCGAGGGCTGCCTGCAAGACTGGCCGAGCCCCGAGGTGCAACCCGGCGGTACGGTCACCGTTCCGGTGCTGCCCGGCTGGGTCGATCCCGACGGGGATCCGATTTTCGTCGCATCCGTTGTGAACACGACCGACGTCGGCTCGGTCAGCGTGACGCCGGCCGGGGTGCTCGTCTACAAGCACCCCAACGCGGCCGACCAGACCGCGCAATCGGCAACCATTCTGGTGAGCGTCTCCGACATTCACGGCGCCACGGCCGAGAAGGTGCTCACGATCGCGGTCACGCCGACCCCGCAGCTCACGGCCCTACCGTTCGCACTGCTCGCCTCGGTGAACGAACGCCTCACGGTCAGCCCGGCCGAGTACGTCTCCGGCGCAGCCGGCCTGTACCGCATCAATTCGGCGACCACCCCGACCAGCTCCGAGGGATCCACGGTCGGCGTCACCGCCAACGGAACCTCCTTCGACTTCGTCGCCACCATGCCAGGCAACTACACGGTCAGCCTCACCATCGCCGACGACGCCAGCGAAGTCGTCTCTTTCGTGCGCATTTCGGTGGTGTCAGCGGATGCGCAGGCACTCACCACCTCCCCGGTGACCGTTTTCGTGCGGCCAAAGGCGGACACGAGCGTTGACGTCTTCAACGCCGTCTCCAACCCGGCCGGGCGGGTGCTGCTGCTCGGCGAAGCCATCCCCGACACCGTGTTCGGGGCGTCGCTCAGCGTCGACGTGGTCGGCCAGAACGTGTTGCGCGTGCGTGGCTCGACCGCCGACGAACGGCCGGGCAAGCTCGGCACCGTGCGCTACACCGTCTCTGACGGCACCGAAAACCCGCTGTACACCGTGCGCGGCGAGGCCACCGTCTACCTGCTTCCGGCGTCAGTGCCGCAGGCGCCGATCGCCAGGAACGACAGCGTGTCGGTGCGGGTCGGCGCGCAGATCGACATTCCCGTGCTCGCCAACGACGTCGCGCCCGACGGCAATATCGTGATGCTTGATCCCGAGTCGGTGCAGAACCGCAGCGAACAAGGCCTCGCTTTCGCGGCCGGCGCCGCGCTGCGCTACCTCGCGCCGGACCAGCCGGGAAGCTATGAACTCGGCTACAGCGTCTATGTCGCCGGCGCCCCCGAATTGATCGACTCGGCCGTCGTCTCGATCGAGGTGCTCGCCGAGGGCGACAACACCGCCCCACAGCCGCACACCCTCTACGGCCGGGTGCTGTCGGGGGAGAGCATCGAGATTCCGTTCGACAGCTTCGGCATCGACCCGGACGGCGACACCGTCGTGCTCGACCGGGTACTGACCCAACCGGCGCGCGGAACCGCCGGGGTCAACGCCACCGGCAACGCCATTGTCTATTCGAGCCCGCTCGACTACCACGGCGCCATCGAATTCCAATACCGGGTGCGCGATGCCAGCGGCGCCACCGGCATCGCCCTAGTACGCATCGGTGTGCTCGACCAGCGCTCCAACCCGAGCCCGATCACCTTCAGTGACTACGTCGAGGTGCAGGTCGGTGCCGACAACCTGGTGTCTGTGCACCCCGCCGCCAACGACATCGAACCCGGCGGCGGACGCCTCACCCTGACCGGCGTCACGCCGGACGCCACGGCCGGCTCGCTCGAATACGACGCCCTGCAGCAGCGCATCGAGCAGGTCAGTGACAACCAGGTGGTCTTCACCGCCGGCGACGACCCCGGACTGCTCACCTTCGTCTACTCCGTCGCCAACGCGAACGAAGACGTCGGCCAGGGCCTCATCGTTGTGAAGGTGGTGCGCGCCTCCGTTCCTGACTTTCCCATCGTCATCGACACGACCGTCGCTCTCGACGACCGCGACTCGTTCCCGACAGGCATCGACGTCGTGACCGGCAAAGTCTCCTGGAACTCCGGCGACGTCGGGGGCCTGACCCTCGCACTGTGGGGCGACCACCCCGGCCTCACGGTCTCCGGCTGGAAGATCAGCGGCGAGGTCCCCGACGAGGGACTCCTCGCCCCGTTCTCCCTCACCGGGCTGAACTTTCAGGGTGTCGAAGTCACCACCTACGGGTTCCTGCGCATTCCTTCAGCGGATGCCATCATCCTCGCGCTCAAAAAGGGCAACGTGGAGCAGAACGTGCGCGAAGACGCCTCCGTCACCTTCGACCTGGCCAGCCTGGTGTCGATTCCGGCCGGGACCGAGCTGCAACTGGAGCGCGCCGGCATCCGTTCGTCTGGGGAACGCGTGAACGCGAGCTGCACTTTCGAGGGCGGAAGGAGCGTCACCTACACGGCCGGATCCGATGCCCCCTGGAGCGACTCGTGCACCGTGCCGGTGCGCATCGACGGCCAGGAGGATTACACCCAGCTGGTCGTGCCGATCGTCGTTGAACCGCTTGACCCGCAGCCGACCCTGCGCCCAGCGGCACTGACCCAAAGCCCGGGCGCCGACGACATTCGTTACGACCTCAGCCACATGGTCGACTGGCAGGGTAAGGGAGCGGTACCGGCGCTGACCTTCGCGACCGAGATCGTCTCCGACCAGTTCACCGTGACGCAGGACGGTGCCATTCTCACGATCTCCGTCGCGGACAACGCCGTGGCCGGCCGTGAGGCGGCCGTGACGGTGAGCCTCGCCAGCCACCGCGACGCCGAGCCGGCCCTGCTCGCGCTCAAAGTCGGCCCGGCGCCGAGCGAGTTGCCCAAGGGCGGTACGGTGGCGATGACCTGTTCGCAGTCCTCCGGCTCGAGCTGCTCGATCGCCGTCGTCGGCGTGGCCGGCGAGGTCAACCTGTACCGCAACACGCCGCTTGTACTGGTGTCGGTCGCGGCGCCGAGCACCTGCGTCGGCGTCTCCTTCGCGGTGGAGAACACCCGCAGCGTGCGGGCCTCCTGGTCTGGTGATACCGCCGGCGGGGTCTGCGAGGCCAGTTTTGTGGTGCGGGATGCCCAGGGCAAGCTCAGCGCCGGCAGCCGCAACGGGTCGATCACGGTCGACCTGCAGGGTTACCCCAAGGCGCCGAACGCGGTCACCCAGATCGCCTACGGCGACGAGTCGATCACCCTTTCCGTCAGCCCCGGCGGCGCGAACTCCACCTACCCGAAGCTCACGGGATTCACCCTGTACCGCAATGGGGCTTCGGTCGGTCGCTGTGATGTTTCGGGCGACTGCGGTGTGATTCGAACGACCGAAAACGGTCTGAAGGACCGCTACGAGGCCAAGGCCGTGAACGCCGTCGGCGAATCTCGCAGTGCGGTCAGCGTCACGGCCTGGTCCTATGACACCCCCGGCATGGGAACGCTCACGGCTGAGCCAGTCTTCGACGAAGATGTGACGAGCGCCGGCACCGGCGCTGTGACCGTGACCATCGAAAACAATGACCGGTCCACCAATCGGTACAGCATCAACGGGGTCGAACAACGAGTCGCTTCGCCCGGTCACGGAACGACCGAGCTCACCCTCGCGCTCGAGGTCGGCGACCAGAACATCACCGTGACCCCGCTGAGCCGGGACGAGCAGCCCGCCGGAAGCGGCCCGACCGAGGAGACGACGTCGCAGACGGTGCTCGTGGCCGGATCGCCCGCCATCACCAGTGCCGGTGTGCTGAGCTCGCAGAACCGGTCGATCACCGTGGCCCAGGCGCGCTTCGAGAAGAACTTCAGCACCCTGCCGGAAGAATTTCTCTACGTCGCCTCACTCACCGAGGGCGCGACTTGCCGACTCACCGCGACCGGCCTGACCTCGGCCGGCGCCGCAGCCACCTCGAAAGACCGCGAAATCGACGGTCTGACCAAACACACGGAATATTTCGTGACGGTCTGCTACTCCAACGGCTACGGGGTCGCCACGGCCGCTGCCGATTCGATCACCACCTGGGAGCCGCCGCCCGCCCCGGGCAACGGGGAATACACCTACGGCCTGGCGGCGCCGGTTGACGGCCAATACCTCATCACCGCTCCCACATCGTCGACGACCGTGCCGACCGATTTCGTGGTCGACTTCGAGAACTTCGACGTCGTCAGGGGCTCGACGGTGTTCGGCGCCGACCCGCGTATTCGCGTGCGGTACTGCACCGAGGCCGATTCCACCCTGTGCAGCGATTGGTCGACGGTGGAAGCAGCCGACGCCGCGCGCGCCTGGCAGGTCAGGTTCGCGGTGAACGGCCTCGACAACAGTGGCTGCGTCATCGGCGGCACGCTCTCCGTCGCGGTCGACGCAACGGACAGCGGCCTCGCCGAGGGCGTGGTCACCGCTGCGCAGTACGACGTCATCAACCCCAACGGTGGCCGAATGTGGGTGGGCGGCGACCAGAATGTGCCCCTGGATGCCGCCCAGACCAGAAACGTGAACTGGACCCTGAGCTGGACCGCCCCCGAAACCTCGGGCCTGGAAAACGTCTCAGGTACCACGACGATCACCGCCGTCGCGTGCACCGCGGCGACCACCACAACACCGTGACAGCAATAAACCGTGACACTGAAAGAGCTACCCATGACAATCACCCCGGAGCAGTCCGAATGGTTCGCCGCGACCTTCACGATGATGGTCGACAACGTTGAACGCGTCGTCCTCGGCAAGCGCCACGTGATCGAACTCGCCTTCACCGCGATGGTCAGCGAGGGCCACCTGCTGCTCGAAGACTACCCAGGCACCGGCAAGACCTCGCTGGCCCGCGCCATGTCACAGACCGTGCAGGGCGTCTCGACCCGAATTCAGTTCACGCCAGACCTGCTGCCCGGCGACGTGACCGGCATCACCGTGTACGACCAGAAGACCGGCGAGTTCGAGTTTCACAGCGGCCCGATCTTCGCCAATGTCGTGCTCGCCGACGAGATCAACCGGGCCAGCCCGAAAACCCAGTCGGCGCTGCTCGAAGCGATGGAGGAGGGCAACGTCACCATCGACGGTGTCACCCGCTCCACCGGTGTGCCGTTTCTCGTCATCGCCACCCAGAACCCGATCGAGCACGCCGGCACCTACCGGCTGCCCGAAGCCCAGCTCGACCGCTTCATGATGAAGGCCTCGCTCGGCTACCCCGACCTCGCCGCGACCATTCGTATTCTCGAGGGCACCGCCGATGTGCGGCACGACCTCGCGCCGGTGATCACCCCGCAGGCGCTCGTGAGCATGAGCGACATCGCCCGCGGCGTCTTCGTGAACCCTCTTATCTACGACTACATCGGTCGCCTGGTCGAGGCGACCCGCAATGCTCGCCAGGTGCGTATGGGCGTCAGCGTGCGTGGCGCCCGTGCCCTTACCAAGGCCGCGAAGACCTGGGCCGTCGCGCACGGCCGCAGCTTCGTAACCCCCGACGACGTGAAGGCGCTCGCCGAGCAGGTGCTCGCCCACCGGATGGTGCTCGACCCTGAGGCCGAGTTCGACGGCGTCACCGCGAGCGCCGTTATCGGCCAGATTCTGCTCGACGTGCTGCCGCCCAGTCGGAGCGACCTGGCGTGAGCTTTCACACTGAATCGCGGCGCTCCCAGACATCAAATCTGGCGCGCACCAGCACCCAGACCCGGTCTGCAACGCACACCCGGTATGCCACGACGCGCACGAATAGGTCAACGACGTTGACCCTTGTGGGCGCCGTCGTGCTCTGGATGCGGGCCGCGCGGGCTGTGCGAATCGGTGTGCGGGCATCCGTCGACTGGGTCGGCGAAACGGTCACGCCGGCCGGCTGGGTCGTGGTCACGGCCGCGATCGTGCTGCTGCCGCTCGGCCTGGCGTTCGGCTGGACCGAATTGATCGTGATCGGCTGGGTGGCGGTCGCCCTCATCCTCATTTCACTGCCGTTTCTGGCCGGTGGCCGCGCCTACAGCGTCGATTTCACGCTGCCGGTCGATCGGGTCGTGGCCGGTTCCGAAGTGCTCGGCACCCTCACCGTCACCAATATCTCCAAGCGGCTCGAACTGCCCGGTCGCGTCGACGTTCCGATCGGCCGGGGGCTAGCGGATGTCTACGTGCCGCTGCTGCGCGCCGGTCAGGTGCACGAGGAACACGTTCGCGTGCCCGCGTACCGCCGCGGCATCATCGATGTGGGCCCGGTCACGACCGTGCGCAGCGACCCGCTCGGCGTGCTCGGCCGCGAAGTGGCCTGGGCCGACGTGAATCGCCTGTTCGTGCACCCGGTGACCGTGTCGATTCCGAGCACGAGCGCCGGATTCGTGCGCGACCTCGAGGGCAACCCGACGAGTGACATCGTCGACTCCGATATCTCGTTTCACGCCATTCGGGAGTACGCGCCGGGCGACGGGCAGCGACACATCCACTGGAAGTCAACCGCCAAGACCGGCAATCTCATGGTGCGCCAGTTCGAGGAGAGCCGGCGTTCGCGCCTAGCTATCGTGCTGAGCCTGAACCAGGCGGAATACGCTTCCGAGGACGAGTTCGAGATGGCGGTCAGCGCCACCGGTTCGCTCGGCGTGCGCGCGATTCGCGACGGTCGGGACCTGGCCGTCGTGGCGAGCGAGGAGATTCCCGATATCGTGCGCAGCAGCATCCGTTCGGTGCGGAGTTTGAGCGTCGTATCGACCCGCACCCTGCTCGACGACCTCACCGCGATTGAGACCAGCGCGCAGGCCATGAACGTTGAAGACGTCTGTCTGCTCGCGGCCCAGGTGGTGCCCGATATGTCGATCGCGTTCGTGGTGTGCGGCGGGGCCATGACCGCCCGGCGGCTGCAGGCGCTCACCCTCAAATTCGACGGCAACGTGCGGGTCGTTGCCGTTCTGTGCGACCCGAAAGCTCAGCCGAGCTTTCGCGACCTGGCCGGCACGAGCGTGCTGACCATCGGCGTGCTCGACGACTTTCGTTCCCTGCTGAGCCGGCGGGCCGCATGAGTGCGCCCGGTTCCATGCCCCCGCGTCGGCCGCGCCGCGCACCCAGCCAGCGACGGTCCCTCGTGATCAATGCCCTGTTCGTGGTGCTGATGCTGCTGGTCGCCGTCTGGGCGGCCTGGCCGATCTATCAGGACAACAGCTACCTGGTGATGGCGGCCGGAGCGATTGCGGCGGGCATACTGCTGGCCTGGCTTGCTCGCGCCCGCGGCTGGTCCTGGTTCAGCCTGCTGCTGGCCACCCTCGGCGTCTACCTGCTGCTGGGCGTTCCGCTCGCGGTGCCATCGGCCTTATCGAGCGCGTCGAACGTGCTCGGCGGCCTGCTCGACCTGGTCGCCGCCACGGTGTTCAGCTGGAAGGAACTCGTCACCATTTCGCTGCCGGTCGGGTCATACCAGACCCTGCTGGTTCCGGCCTTCGTGCTGTTTCTCGGCGGCACGACAGCGGCGCTGACGCTCGCCTGGCGCGGCGGCCGACGCTCCGCCCTCGCCGTTCCCCTGATCTTCGCCGTGCAACTATTCGGGCTGGTGTTTGGGCCCGGCGCCGAGAGCGCGCCGCTTTCGGTCGCCGGGTTCACCGTTCCGGCACCGCGGGAGAGCCTGATCGGCCTGGCCGCACTGCTGCTCGGCTTCGGCTTTCTGGCCTGGCGCACCCACCTGGCCCGCAGCGAAGCCCTCAATTTGGCGGCCCGCACGACCGGGGTGCGCCGCACTCCTGGCGGCCTCGGCGGGCGGGTGCGCCGCGGCGCCCTCGCCTTCGGCGTGCTCGCACTCGCCGTCGTAGTGTCGCTCGGCGGGCTGTCGGCGGTGGCGTCGACTCCGGCCCGCGAGGTGCTGCGCAGCAGCATCGACCCCGCCGTCGAGCTGCGCGAGTACGTCAGCCCGCTGAGCCAGTACCGCAGTTTCTTCAGCGCCGAGCGGTATGACGAGGAGCTATTCACGGTGACTTCTGCTGAGGGCGACCCGGCGAGCCGGGTGCGCCTGGCCGTGCTCAGTCACTATGACGGCGAGGTCTTTCGGGTCGTCGACCCTATATCGGGCGTGAGCGACCAGGACACCGCGTTTGCCCGGGTGCCCCACAGCCGCGGCTCGGCCAGCGGCGGCCGGGCGACCGCGTTTGCGATCAGCGGGTATCAGGGCGTGTGGATGCCGGGGACCGACGCGCTGTCGAGCATCCGCTTTGCCGGCGAACGCGCGGCGGAACTGAACGACGGGTTCTTTTACAACGCGGGGACGGCATCCGGTATTCAACTGAATGCCCTCGAAAACGGCGACCGCTACACGATCATTGCCCCGAGCGAAGCGGATGCGACGGATCTGGCCGGTCTCGCCCGCCCGGCGGCTGCGTCCAGACTGATCGATGAGTCGCTGATTCCGGCGAGCCTCGCCGATTGGGTCACCGCGCAGGAGGTCAGCAGTGACGGTGCCGGACTGGCCGAACTCGTCAGCCGGCTGCGGGAGCGAGGCTATCTCAGCCACGCACTGACCACTCCAACGGCGCAGTCCTGGACCGCTGACCTCGGTGCTTACCAGTTTTCGCCGAGCCTGTCCGGCCACTCGGTCGCGCGCATCGACGCCCTGTTCACCGCCCTGCTGGAGAAGCAGAACAACACCACCTCGACCGAGAACTCCCAGCTGGTCGCCGCCGTCGGCGATGACGAACAGTTCGCCGTGGCGACCGCGCTGCTGGCCCAGCACCTCGGGTTTGAATCCCGTGTGGTGCTGGGATTCAGCCTCGCGGCGTCCGACGCGGTAACTGGCGCACCCGGGGCCTGCGTCGAGGGTGTCTGCTCGGGCCAGAACCTTGCGGCCTGGGTCGAAGTGGCCGGAGTCGACGGCGGTTGGATCACCGTGGACGCGACCCCGCAGTTTCAGAACCCGCTCTCACCAATCGACGATGCCACCCGCGACCCGCAGTACAACACCACGGTGCTGCCCGAGGGAGCTACCGAACAGCGGGCCCCCGAGGCCAACCCCACCAGCGGCGAAGACCAGCAGGAAGAAGAACCGGTCACCGGCACCGACCTGGCCTGGCTGTTCGCGGCCCTGAAGATCGGCGGCATCAGCCTCGCCGCCCTGCTCGTGGTGAGCACACCGTTCCTGGTCATTCTGGGCGCCAAGCTCAAGCGACGCCGGGACCGGGCGCGGGCGCCGGACGTGTCAGCACGGTTCGCCGGCGGCTGGGACGAATACGTCGACGCCGCCGTCGACCGCGGCCTCGCCGACCAGGGCAGCATGACCCGGGTCGAGATCGCCTGGCACTACCAGTCGGCCGGCGGCAAGATGCTCGCGGCGCTGGCCGACCAGGCCGTGTTCGGCGAAGTGCCCCCGGTTGCCAGCGACAGTGACGCTTTCTGGGCGCTCGTCACCGCTGAGCGCGCCGGGCTGGCCGCGAGCGGCACCAGGCGCGACCGCTGGCGTGCCGCCCTCTCGCTGCGCTCCTTCTCTCGACTGGCGGATGCCGGCCGATCGCGCAGTTTTCAACACCACAGATTTCGACACCACAGCCACGGCACAGTTCGACTAGACGTCACCACAGTGCGCCCTAACCGGCGCTCCAGCAGCAGAATGGGGGAGCGACCGCGCACCAGCGGCCGCAAATCGTAAATGGATGAATCATCTGGAGCGGTCATCGCCGTCGTCGTGGTGCCCGTGCTACTCGGCCTCGGCCTGTATATGTTTTCGTCGATCGCCCTCGGCAAGGTCTTCGTCAAGCTCGGCGAACAGGCCTGGAAGGCGTGGGTGCCGATCGTCAACACCATCACCCTGTTTGAGCTCGGTCGGTATTCGACCCTGTGGGTCGTGGGATTGTTCATCCCGGTCGTCGATATCGGTGCCCTGATCGTCTTCATCCTGGCGGTCAACAACGTCAACCGACGGCTCGGCCACGGCGGCGGATTCACCCTGCTCTACCTGGTCGCCTTCCCCATCTGGGCCGGCGTGCTCGGATTCGGCAAGTCCGTCAACAGCGGCTGGCTGCCGGTACCGGCCGCAACCGGGTACGTGCCGTTCACCCCGGTGCCGCCGCTGACGGGCCCGGCCGCGCCTGTCTCGTCGCCGGTTCCTGCGGTGTCGCCCGCATCTCCGGTTCCCGCAGTGCCCGCAGCGCGCGCAGCGCGCGCGGTGTCCCCGGCGTCCGCGCCGCCCGCGGCCCCGGATCCCGTTCGTCAGGCCGCGGCACCGTCGCATGCGGCTGCAGTGCCCGCGCCGCTCGCTGCACCGATGCCGCCCGCGCCTGTGTCGCCGCCGCTGTCGGCCGCACTGCCCACGCCCCCGGTACCCGTCGTGCCCGCGGCCGTGACCCCGCCGCGCGCCCCATTTACTTCGCCGACTTCGCCGACCACGCCCGCGCCGCCGGTCGTGCGTGGCCTGCCCACTGGGCCGCCACCGTTCTACGTGAGGTCGCCGTCGACGCTCCCGGCCGAGCCCCCGGTCGTCACGGCCCCGCCTGCCCCGCTGGCTCCGCCGGTCGCGTATGCACCACTTGTTGCGCCGCCGGTCGCCCCCGCCGCGCCCGCGCAACCGGCCGAAACGGATGCCCCGCGCCTCGCCGCCCCGCCGGCCCACGCGGTCGCGACGACGAACGCGTGGGCCCGGCCGGCACCGGTCGTGCCCATACCGGTCGTCCCGGCACCAGTAGCTCCGCTGGCCTCAATCCCGGCCCCAAGCCCGGCCGCGAGCGCCACTGACCGCACCGAGACCGAGACCGAGACCGAGACCGCGGAGGACGACGACTTCGACGAGACCATGATCGTCGTGCGCCGCATGAAGCCATGGACGCTGGAAACCGAGCACGGCCTGAAAGTCTCGCTCACCAAACCGGTGGTGCTGCTCGGACGCAACCCTACGCGTGGCAGCGCACATCCGGATGCGCAATTGGTTTTGCTGCAGGACCCCGGCAAGACCGTGTCGAAGACCCACGCCCGCCTCGATTTCGTTGACGGGGCCTGGGGCATTCGCGACCTGCAGTCGACCAACGGCATCGTGCTCATCGATGGCGCCGGCGACGAGAGCGAGCTCGATGCGGGCGCGGGCGCGTCGTTGACCGAGCGGTTTTTGCTGGGGGAGCTCGCGGCCCGCATCTACCTGGAGGCCTGAACATGACCCACCTCCAGCCAACCAGCGCCCAGGTCTCATTGCAGTGCGGCTTTCGCTCCGATGTCGGTCGCAAGCGTCAGCAGAACGAAGACTCGCTGCTGGCCGCATCCCCGGTGTTCATCGTCGCCGACGGCATGGGCGGCCTCGAAGCTGGCCATCGGGCCAGTTCCGCCGTCATCGACGAATTCCAGGGCTGCGTCGCGCGCCCCGGGCTGCTGGCCGAGGACGTCGGAGCAGCCGTTGAGCGCGCCCACGCGGCGGTGCGCGCGGTGTCGGACGCGACCGGGCGCGGCGCCGGCAGCACCCTCACCGGCCTCGTCCTGATCGACCACGACGATGCCCCGCAATGGCTCATCGTGAACGTCGGCGACTCCCGGGTCTACCGGTTGTACGGCGGCGAACTCAGCCAGCTCACCGTCGACCATTCCCTCGCGCAGGAACTCATCGACGAGGGGACACTACTGCAAGCGGATGTCGCCACCTTCGCCCGCAAGAATGTGATCACCCGGGCCGTGGGCGCCGACAATAGCCCGACCGACTACTGGCTGCGCCCGGTGGTGACCGGCGAACGGCTGCTGGTCTGCTCCGACGGACTCCACGGCGAGCTCTCCGAGGAGAGCATCAAGGCCGGGCTCACGCTCGGCGGCAGCACCCAGCAGACCGCGGACCTGCTGCTCGCCGGCGCTCTCGAGCACGGCGGGCGCGACAACGTCTCGGTGATCGTCATTGACGTCGTCGCCGGCGGGGTCAGCTCCTGGCACGGTGTCGCGATCGAGGAAGACCACGCCGAGACCATCGACACTCAAACCGAGGACACCCGCCCGGTTCAACGAGTGGCCCGCAATGCCGCCCGCTGATCCACGCGATGGGGCCGACACCGACACCGGTGACGATGACACGGTAATCGTGCAGCGCGCGGACAACCACGACACCGTGATCGTGCAACGCACGGACAACGACGACACGCGCATCGTGCAACGCGCCGAAGACGAACACACCCGCATCGTGGCACGCGCCCGGCACTCCCGACCCGAGGTCGTGGACCCAGCCGTCGATTCGGCCGTCGCCCCGGAGGACGACGACGAAGCAACCGTGCGCTCACCCCGTGGCAGCGCGGCGAGCGACACTCTCCTGAGCAGTCGACGGGCGACCCCGCCGGCGCACATCCCGGTCGTCGACGATCTGCAGCGTCGCTACCAGCCGCCGCAGGTGCAGAGCGGCGCGAGCGTGCGCTACCAAGCCCGACCGGTCCCAATAATCGTCGCGCCAGCCCAATCCACACCCGTGTCGCAGCCGATCGCGCCCGATCCGGACCGGATCGCCCTCGCCCAGGCGGCGGCCGAGATCCGTCAGCGAGCCGCGGCGGGCATCCGTCGTCGACGTCGGATCACTCTGGTCGTGATAATTGCGAGCACCCTGCTCGTTCTGGTCGCGGCCGTCGCGTTCACCGTCTTCGCCCTCGCCACCTGGTGACTTCAGCTGGCCCCAAGCCCCGCAAGATGAACTAGCAGAAGACCGTTGCCGGTTCGCGTCGTGAGTCCGTCTACTTACGGGTAGCGCATTCTCACTGCAATACTTCGTTCAGAGGCACCGTCGCCTCTTGGGCGAATTGTGGGAAGCGATCATCAGGCCGACGAATAATCTGGATGCGATGCGTTGCGTTGCGTTGTGTTGCGTCTCGTCTCCGCTCGGGCTGTGATTGTGGGCCACTCGCTCACGTTGACCGGCATCGCTGCAGCACCCCGAGTCCTCGAGATCCCGATTCATAGTCTTGGTCTCTACGTTTTTTGCCATCAGTGGCTACCTCATCGCAACTAGTTGGCACAGAAATCCCGCGCTGGTGCCGTTCCTGATCAATCGATTCCTGCGCATATTTCCCGCGCTGAAAAGGCACGTTGCTGAGCTCACCGTTGACGCTGCATCGAGTGTTGACGCGGTTAGCCCAGTGAGCGCCTGGCGTCTAGGATCTGTCTGATCTGGAGCGGCACCGTGTCATCCTGCAGCGACGTTGTATCGCCCAGTTCGCGTCCGTCCATGAGATCGCCGAGCAGGCGACGCATGATCTTGCCCGATCGAGTCTTCGGCAGGTCGGGTACCACCACGATCTCCCTCGGCTTAGCGATCGCTCCGACCTGAACGGTGACCTGGGAGCGGAGCGCCGGCAAGAGTTCCGCTTCGAGGGCACGCCAGATTCGGGGATCGGCGGCCTCCGCCGCGGAGAGCGACCGAGCGGGGATCACGAAGGCGGCGATGGCCTGCCCGGTGGTCTCGTCATGAACGCCAACAACCCCGGCCTCGCCGACGGCGGGATGCGCGACAAGTGCCGACTCGATCTCGATGGTCGACAGCCGGTGTCCGGACACGTTGATGACGTCGTCGATGCGTCCGAGCAGCCACAGGTAGCCATCGGCGTCGATCTTCGCGCTGTCGCCGGCAAGAAAGTAGCCTTGCTCGGCGTACTTCTTCCAATACGCGTCGCGGTACCGTTCGGGGTTGCCCCACACAGTGCGGGCCATAGCCGGCCACGTGCCGTCGACCACGAGGGATCCGCTCGACCCGGGCTCGGTATCCGTGCCCTGATCGTCGACCACGCGCACGGTGAGTCCCGGCAGCGCGTGGGTAGCTGACCCCGGCTTCAGGGCCGTGACCCCGGGTAGCGGGGCCACGATTGCCGCTCCGGTCTCGGACTGCCACCAGGTGTCGACGATGGGGGCCGTGCCGGCGCCGATATTCTCTCGAAACCACAGCCAGGCGTGCGGATTTATCGCCTCGCCAACCGAGCCGAGGAGGCGGATGCTGGAGAGGTCAAAGGTGGCGGGCACGCCGTCTGGGAACCAGGTCATGAGGGTGCGCACGAGGGTCGGAGCGGTGTAATAGGTTGTCACGGCGTAGCGTTCGATGATCTCGAAATGGCGCCCAGGGTGCGGAATGTTTGGGGTTCCCTCGTAAATGACGGAGGTCGCGCCGTTGGAGAACGGGCCGTAGAGCACGTAGGTGTGGGCCGTGACCCACGCGAGGTCGGCCGTGCACCAGTACACGTCGGAGTCTTTTGCATCGAAGATTGCCCAGTGGCTCCACGACGCTTGGGTGAGATAGCCTCCCGACGTGTGCACGAGCCCCTTGGGGGTGCCCGTGGTGCCCGAGGTGTAGATAATGAAGAGGGGCGTTTCGGCGTCGAAGAACTCGGCGTCGTGGGTGTTTTCGGCGGTGTCGACGACGTCGTGCCACCAGACATCCCGGCCGGCGGTCCAGGGCACGTTGGGGGTCAGGTCTCCGGTGCGCCGCACGACGAGCACGTGTTCGACCGCGTCGATGCCCGCAACAGCGACATCCGCCTGCTCTTTCACCGCTACGGCGGCCCCGCGGCGAAACTGGCCGTCGGAGGTGACGAGCAGTTTGGCCCCGGTGTCCTCGAGGCGAAATCGCAGCGCCGCGGCCGAGAAGCCCCCGAACACCAGGGAATGCACCGCGCCGAGCCGGGCAATGGCGAGGGTGATGACAATGGTCTCCGGTATGACCGGGAGGTAGACGACCACGCGGTCGCCCGCCACGATTCCCAAAGCGATGAGGGCGTTCGCGGCCTGCGCAACCCTGCGCTGGAGATCTGCATAGGTGATCACCTCACGGTCGCCGCGCTCTCCCTCGAAGTTGATGGCGACCCGATCGCCGTGCCCGGCATCGACGTGGCGGTCGACGCAATTGACTGCCACGTTCAACCGACCGCCGAGAAACCACTGGGCACGGGGGATCGAAAGCAACGGATGCCCGTCCGATTCGAGCGCGCCGCTGGCGTCGGCGAGGGCCGGCTCCCATGTGTGTGCGGTGTGCCAGCGTTCCGCCCAGTCGAGGCGGTCGGCCTGCCGCTCCCAGAATGCGACGGGGTCAGTCGCGGCGGTGGGCCATGCGCCGGAGCCCACGTTGGCGGAGTCGACGAGGCCAGCAGGCGGATAGTAGAGGCTGTCGTTGGCTGCAGCGGTCTCGAGGGGAAGGGTCATCGCTTTGACGCTACCGCGCCGCGCCGCGCGGCGCACACGGGCCGGTAAGGCGGCGTAATGTAGGCGCTCCTCACGCTCCCGGTACGCTCCGCAGCGCCGAGTGCTCGTCGAGGCTGTGCCAAGTGCGGTTGTGGTACACCAGCGGGTCGGATCCGCCTTGATCGGTGGCGACCGTCGCTTCGAGGGCGTGCACGGCAATGATCGTGGAACTGCCCGCAGCCATCCGGTTGATGATGCGCCCACGAATCCAGGCGTGTGCGCTGGGGAAATACGGTTCACCGGTCGCGAGCCTGGCCCAAATTTCAGTATCGGCGAAACGGTTGACGCCGCTGGTGGCGCAGAGCTTTGCAATGTTCAATTGCTCAGCTCCGAGGAGATGCACGACGACAGTGTCGGCGCGGCGGATGGTCGGAGCGCTGGACGCATGATCCGAGAGGGAGAACACCAGCAGCGGTGGCTCGGCACTCACCGAGAACACCGAGGTGGCGGTCAGGCCGACCGGGCCGTCGCCGGCATCGGCGGTGATCACAGCGACGCCGGCGGCGTGATTGCGAAACGCCAGCTTGAACTCGTCCGGATGCAGCCCACCGAGATGTTTCGCACCCTGGTTACCGTCGGTCGGCCACGGCCCGGCGAGTGCGGCCTGTTCTTGAGTTCTCATCGGGTTCCGTTCGCAAAATAATCAAAGACAGAATCAAGGGTCCCCCGTCGGGAGCTTTGAGCGTGAATGTCTGTCGTAGTGTGACGCCATGTTGCGTCATAAGCCGCAGTTCGGGTCTCAACCGTCACGATAGAGAGATGCCCAGACAGATTCGATTCAACGCCTTTGACATGAACTGTGTCGCCCACCAGTCCTCTGGAATGTGGCGGCACCCGGATGACCAGTCCTGGCGGTACAAAGACCTGCACTACTGGACCGAGCTCGCAAAACTATTGGAGCGCGGAAGATTCGACGGAATCTTCATCGCTGACGTTCTGGGCACCTACGACGTGTACGGCGGCTCGAATGAGGCCGCGATCCGGCATGGTGCGCAGGTTCCCGTGAATGACCCCGTGCTGCTGATCTCGGCGATGGCATTAGTGACAGATCATCTGGGGTTCGGGGTGACCGCTGGTACGGCGTACGAGCATCCGTATCCGTTTGCACGACGGATGTCGACCCTTGACCACCTGACCAATGGGCGGGTTGGCTGGAACGTGGTCACCGGATACCTACCATCCGCCGCACGAAACATGGGCCAAGAAGACCAGCTCGAGCACGACGCGCGTTATGACCACGCGGACGAGTACCTCGAGGTGTTGTACAAGTTGTGGGAAGGGTCATGGGAGGACGACGCCGTCATCCGCGACCGCGAATCCGGGGTGTTCACCGACCCGAGCAAGGTTCACGAGATCGGCCACCACGGCAAGCACTTCACGGTCCCGGGTATCCACCTCTCTGAGCCGTCGCTGCAGCGCACACCGGTGATCTACCAGGCGGGGGCATCCTCCCGCGGCATCGACTTCGCTGCCGGTAATGCAGAGGCGATCTTCGTTGCGTCATCGACCAAGGCTGGGCTGAAGGCCACGGTCACGAAAATTCGGGATGCCCTCGAAAAAGCAGGCCGCAGCCGCTATTCCGCGCGCATCTACACCCTCCTCACGATCATCACCGACGAGACGTCGGAGAAGGCGACGGACAAGTACCAGGACTACCTCTCGTATGCCAGCGAGGAGGGCGCGCTCGTCTTCATGTCCGGCTGGATGGGCATCGACCTCTCGCAGTACGACCTCGACGAGCCCATCGGTAATGTCAAGAGCAACGCGATTCAGTCCGTAGTGGCCAACTATCAGGAGGCGAATGCAGACGGCAGCGAATGGAAGGTACGCGATATAGCCAGACTGGCGGCTATCGGCGGCCTCGGCCCGTTCATCGTCGGTTCAGGCGCGGAGATTGCCGACACCCTGCAGGAGTGGGTGGAGGAGACGGATGTGGACGGTTTTAACCTGGCCTATGCCATCACCCCCGGAACGTTTGAGGATGTCGTCACCTATGTGATCCCCGAGCTGCAGGCTCGGGGTGCCTACCCGAAGGAGTACGTCGAGGGCACGCTGCGCAATAAGTTGCACGGACGGGGCGGCCGTCTTCCCGACGAGCACAAGGGGGCGAACTACCGGGTGCGATCCGCTTAGGTCGCGGCCAGTCGGTTAGCGGCTCTCGAGTGATCAGAGAGCCGCTGGGCGGCGTCGCACGGTGAAATTACGAGGGCAGTGTCGGCTCTCAGCGGGCCGTCTTTCGTGCCGAGATCACGCCGGTGTTGAAGCCGAGGAGATAGAGGCCGCCGTTGAAGCGGGCGTGCTCAATCTTGAGGCAGCGGTCCATGATTACCGTCAGACCCTGGCTCTGCGCGTAGGTCGCCGCATCCTGGTTCCAAATGCCAAGCTGCATCCAGACGGTCGGAGCGCCGATGGCGACGGCGTCATCGACAACCGAGGAGATTTCGCTTTCCCGGCGGAACACGTCGACGATGTCGGGCACCTCGGGCAGTGCGGCAAGGGAGGGGTAGGTCTTGTGGCCGAGAATCTCGTCGGCGTTCGGGTTGACGAAATACACCCGGTAGCTGCTGGACTGCAGCAAGTAGGTTCCCACGAAGTAGCTTGCCCGCGCCGCGTTGGGCGATGCGCCCACGATGGCGACCGACGTGGCACTCTGCAGAATCTTGAGGCGTTCCTTGGCGCTGGGACCGATCCAGGTTCGCGGGGACTTCACTCGGTTCGCGCCGGCCACGCTCACCGGCAGTTCGCAGGCGGGGCCGTTGGCCAATGGGGAGGATACTGCTTCCGTGCTCATCACTTGCCTCCGGTTGCCAGGCTCAGCGCCTGGTCGAGGTCGTAAATAATGTCGTCTGGATCTTCGATCCCCACGCTAATGCGGACAAGGCCCGGCAACACCTTCGCGTCAACAAGCTGCTGCTCGGTGAGCTGCGCGTGAGTGGTGGACGCCGGATGAATAACCAGTGTCTTCGCGTCGCCGACGTTGGCGAGGTGGCTGGCCAGGGTCACTGACTCGATGAAAGTGCGCCCGGCATCCCTGCCGCCCCTGACGCCGAAGCTGAAGATCGAGCTCGGTCCCTTCGGCAGGTATTTCTTGGCGCGGTCAAAGTGCGTGTGCGAGGGGAGCCCGGCCCAATTGACGAATTCAATTCGGGGATCGGCTTCGAGCCACTCCGCGACGATCCTGGCATTGGCGACGTGCGCTTCCATCCGAAAGGCCAGGGTTTCGACGCCTTGGGCGAGGAGGAACGCGGAGTGTGGGGCCAGGACAGGTCCGATATCCCGCAGCTGCTCGGCACGCAGGCGGGTGAGAAAGGCATACTCGCCGAAGTTGCCCGACCAGTTGAGGTCGCCGTACGCCGGCACTGGAATATCGAACAGGGGGAACTTGCCGCTGTTCCAGTCGAACCGACCGGACTCCACCACGACACCACCCAGAGTGGTCCCGTGGCCGCCAAGAAATTTCGTCGCCGAGTGGATGACCACGTCTGCTCCCCATTCCATTGGCCGGTTCAGGTAGGGGGTGGCAAAGGTCGAGTCGATGATGAGCGGAATACCCGCGGCGTGGGCGACGTCGGCCAGACCCTCGAGGTCGGCGATCTCGCCGGACGGGTTGGAGATGGACTCGGCGAAGATCAGTCTGGTCTTGTCAGTAATCGCTGCGGCATAGTCGGCCGCATCCGTGCCCGGCACAAAAGTGGTCTCAACTCCGAACCGACGCAGCGTGATGTCGAGCTGCGTGAGGGAACCGCCATAGAGGCTCGCAGCTGCGACGATGTGGTCGCCGGAACCCACGAGCGAAGCGAAGGTAATGTACTGCGCCGACAGGCCGCTCGAGGTGGCGACAGCGCCCAGCCCACCCTCAAGGCTTGCCACACGCTCCTCGAATGCGGCGACCGTCGGGTTGGCGAGGCGGGAGTAGATATTGCCGTACTTTTGTAAGGCGAACCGGGCCGCAGCATCAGCGGTGTCATCGAACACGAAGGCTGTGGTCTGGTAGATGGGAATGGCTCTGGCGCCGGTCACCGCATCCGGAACATTTCCTGCGTGGATGGAACGGGTGCGAAAACCCCACTCCCTGTCTGTGCGGTCGTGGTTTGCCATTCCTTTACGCTACCGGAACGTGCTCCCCGGCAACTTTGTGTGGACATGCACGGTAACAATGGGAGCAATCTGCGGTAGCTCCAGTTGCCGGCGGATACTGTAAGGAAGGAGGCGTTGCCGACCGCACGCTTCGAAACTACTTGGAGATGATGACCAGTGACTATCAACGACCTGCGCACGGTGCAAGCTCCTCTGAAGCAGCAGTACCGCGACGACCCCGACGCCGCTCTGGTGACGCTTCGGGCGAACGGTGAACTGGGCGCGGGTATCAGTTGTTCGGTGCAGACCGGGCAGGCCCTGGTGGAGGCTGGTTTGCACCCCGCCACCGGAGGCGACGGTCTCTCCGTGTGCTCAGGCGATATGCTCCTCCAGGCACTCGTTGCCTGCGCGGGGGTGACTCTGGCCGCAGTCGCTTCCTCGCTTGGCATCGACGTCACCGGTGTGGTGCACGCCGAGGGAGACCTCGATTTTCGCGGCACGCTCGCCGTCGACAAGCAGACGGCGGTCGGCTTTCAGGACATCAGGATGCGGTTCGAATTAACATCCGATGCGGACGAGGAGCAGATCGCCACCCTTATCCGTTTGACGGAACGCTATTGCGTCGTCTTCCAGACACTGGCCGTTCCGCCAAAATTAGCGGTATCGCACAGCGTCCACTCTTAGCCTCGATCCACCGATCGGTGGATCGAGGCTAAGCAGTACAGCAGCTGTCAAGCGCGAACAAGCACCTGGCCGATGACGTGATTCGTAATCTGACCAAGTTCGTTAATCTGGAGAACCCAAACTCAGCAGAGGCAAAGGTCCTCGTCAGAGGTCTTCGGGTCAACGTTATTCAGAGAGTCAAGAACAAGAAGCCCAGGCGGATGGAAGCGACCTTCGCTCCGGACGGACGAATCGTTTGGGCACAGGACGGCGACTACCTCCGATTCATCAGGAACTGCTTCCGCACCACCTCACTGACGAGGTCTTCAACTTCGGCGTCCAGCCGCCACGTACCTTTCCCATGAGAGGAGCGCCCGGGAGCCAAATTCGTCGTTAATGCCGACCTCGTTCGATAGCGTTTGATCAGCACATAGACCTGGCGCCGCGATATCCCCAGCGACAATGCGGCCGCATCGACCGCGGCCCGACCCACGATCGCTCGAGCCGCCAAGGGCGCATTAACCGCCGACACCCTGCCGCAGACCGGACCGAAACACCCCCAAATGAGCGCCCCATACAGTGGGGCTGTCCAGCTGTTTTACTCACGGGCTACCCCGAAGCTGTACTTTTGTGCCGTCATCCGTTTCGTGCGTCATTCACGGGCCGGGTGGCGGTACCCATGTGGTATCCCGGGGGAGCGCGTTCCTGACCAGCCTGACCGAAATTCTGATCGTGCACGGCCTACTTCCGATCGAGGACCTCGACACCGTGCGCCGGAGCGACCGCGCCGATGAGGCCGCCGTGCGCAGCATGGTCGACGCGGGCACGATCAGCGAGGTGCAGTTCGCCCAGGCGCGTGCCGAGCAGAAGAATCTGCCCTTCGTCGAGTTGCTGGATTATCCCGTCGATCGGCTCGCCGTGGCCAAGGTGCCGGCCGCCGTCTGTCGCCGCGCCAACGTGCTGCCCATCGCCTTCGAAGGCGGCCTGCGGGTGCGCTACCGCATCGACGGCGTGCTGCACGATATGCAGAATGCGCCATCGACTATCGCCGGCGGCGTCACCTCGCGCATCAAGATCATGAGCGACCTCGACATCGCCGAGCGGCGCAAACCGCAGGACGGTCGCATGTCGGTGCACCACAACGGCCGCACCGTCGATCTGCGCGTCGCCATTCTGCCCACGGTCTGGGGTGAAAAGGTGGTGCTGCGTATTCTCGACAACGCCACCTCATCGATGAAGATGAGCGGCCTCAATCTGCTCACCGACAACTTCAACGAGTTCGAAATGGCGTATACCAAGCCGTGCGGCAGGATCCTGGTCACCGGCCCCACCGGGTCGGGCAAGTCGACCACGCTCTACACTACGCTGCACGCCATCTCCCGGCCCGAAATCAACGTCATCACGGTCGAGGACCCGGTGGAATACCGCATGCCCGGGGTGAATCAGGTGCAGGTGAACCGCAAGGCCGGCCTCACCTTCGCCGTCGCCCTGCGTTCGATTCTGCGCGCTCAACGATCCGGCCCGAGATCGGTCCGGCCATCGACCCCACCACCACCGGCACCGTGATCTACAAGTCGGCCGGATGCTCAAGCTGCTCGCAGACGGGATACCGCGGTCGCCTCGGCATTCACGAGGTCATGACGGTGTCCGAGGAGATCGAGCGCCTCACCGTCGCGCAGGCTTCGAGCGCCCAGATCGGGGCCGCCGCGCGCAAGCAGGGCATGATCACCATGCGTGAAGACGGCTGGGCCAAGGTCGCCCTCGGCCTGACCTCGGTGGATGAGGTACTCCGCGTTGTCTCCTAGAAAAGCGGGAGGGCAGCTGTCATGAGACAACCCGATTATGACCGGATGCCCACCGACGACAGCACCGCAGACCCCACCCCAACGGCTCGCATTCTGCACGCGATGCGCGCCCTGTCCAGCGAGCGCGACCCCGGCGAACCACCGGCAACCGACCTAGTCACAGATGAGCCACCGGCCACTGATATCGACCCCGCCCTGCTCGCCGCCCTGCGCCTGGTCGCTCATGCTGGCGGGTCAGACCTGCACGTGGCCGGCAGTGCACCGCCGAGCGTGCGCATCGACGGCGCCCTGCGGCCCATCGTCGGCTGGGCGCGCTGGTCGCCGGGCAAGGTCGCGGCGGCCCTCGGCAGCATCCTCTCGCCCGAGCAGCGGGAGGAATTCGCGCGCGAACTCGAACTCGACTTCGCGTACACGATCGAGTCGACTCGGTTCCGCGTCAATTTCTATCAGCAGCGCGGCTCGGTCAGCGGTGCATTTCGGTTGATTCCCAATGAGATCAGGTCGCAGAGCGAACTGGGCGTGCCGGCATTCGTTTCGCGGTTTGCGCATTTGCCGCGGGGCCTGGTGCTGGTCACCGGTCCGACCGGTTCGGGCAAGACGACCACGCTCGCGGCCATCGTCGACCTTGTCAACAGCACCCGCACCGACCACATCGTCACGGTGGAAGACCCGATCGAGTTCGTGCATGAGTCCAAGAAGTGTGTGATCAGCCAGCGCGAAGTCGGGCAGGACACGCACAGTTTCGCCGCGGCACTCAAACACGTGCTGCGGCAGGACCCCGACGTCATTCTGATCGGCGAGCTGCGCGACCTCGAGACCATCTCGGTCGCGCTGACCGCCGCCGAAACGGGCCACCTGGTCTTCTCGACCCTGCACACGCAGGATGCCGCCCAAACCATCGACCGCATGATCGACGTTTTTCCCGCCCACCAGCAGGCCCAGGTGCGGGCGCAACTCGCCGCGACCCTGCGCGGAGTGCTTTGTCAGACGCTCGTGCGCAAGGTCGGGGGTGGACGAGTGGTGGCCACCGAGATTCTGGTTTCAACGCCAGCCATCGCCAACCTCATTCGGGAAGGCAAGACCCACCAGATCGGATCTGCGCTGCAATCGGGCCGCGCCACCGGCATGCACACCATGGATCAGCACCTCGCCGAGCTCGTCGACGCCCGCCTGATCACGCGGCAGGCGGCGGAGGAAAAGGCCCAGGATATCGAGGTGCTCAAGCAACTCGTGCACAAGATCGATCCAAGCGATCCCTCGCTCGGCGACCTGAGCCTGGCCGAGATCGACTTCAACGACTCGTTCACATCGAGGAGGCGCTAATGGTCGCTGAACTCTCCTTCGCCTATTCGGGTCGGGACGCCGACGACAAGGTCGTTAAGGGGCGCATGGACGCCGGGTCGGAGCGTGCGGCCCTGCAGCAGCTGCGCACCATGGGGCTGTCGCCGATCTCGATCGTTCCAGCCCGCCCGATTCGTGGCCTCAATATGGATCTGCACCTGCCCGGGTCTACCAAGCCGGTCGCGCTCGTCGATCTGGCCGTGATGAGTCGCCAGATGGCGACCATGACCGCAGCCGGTCTGTCGCTGCTGCGTACGCTGATCATTCTCTCGGAACAGACCCAGAATCGCCGGCTCGCGCGGGTGATCTCGGTCATTCGCAGCGACGTCGAAACGGGCATGTCCCTGTCGCACGCTTTTGACAAGCACGACGAGGTCTTTCCGCCGATCATGATCAACCTCGTTCGCGCCGGCGAGATCGGCGGTTTCCTGGAGGATTCGCTGGGCTCCATCGCCGACAACTTCGAAACCGAGGTGCGCCTGCGTGACACGATCAAGTCGGCCCTGGCCTACCCGGTGATCGTGATGATCATGGCGGTGCTCGCCATCATTGGCATGCTCATTTTCATCGTGCCCGTGTTTGAGGACATGTTTCAACAGCTCGGTGGTCAGCTGCCGATCGCGACCCAGGTGCTCGTGCACCTTTCCCACATCATGCTCTGGGTCGCCCCGATACTGATCGTGGGAGCGGTTATGGCGTGGCTGTGGTGGGGCACGAGTCGGCACACCGAGCCGGTGCGACGCATGGTCGATACGCTCAAGCTCAAACTGCCGGTCGTCGGCCCCGTACTCGCTAAGCTCGCGATCGCCCGGTTCAGTCGCAACTTCGCCACCATGATCGGCGCCGGCGTGCCCATTCTGAGCTCGCTCAAGATCGTCGGGGAGACCTCGGGCAACTGGGTCATCGAGGAAGCCCTGCAGAAGGTGGAGGAGTCGGTGAGTCGTGGCCGGTCGATCGCCGCGCCGCTCGCCCTCGAACCGGTGTGTCCGGCCATGGTCACCCAGATGATCGCCGTGGGAGAGGATGCCGGCGCGCTCGAGCAGATGCTGCGCAAGATCGCCGAGTTCTACGACCAGGAAGTGCAGGCAACCACCCAGCAACTCACCGCCTTGATTGAACCCCTGATGATCGCCCTGATCGGCGTCATCGTCGGAGGGATGGTCGTCGCTCTCGACCTGCCCATGTTCAACGTATTCGACTACGTCGGATAGTCCACCCCCGTTGAGGCTGCACTCCCTCTGGGGGTGAGTAAACCCCAAAAACCCACTTATTTCACCGGGGGAAAACCTAGGTTGAAATATGAGCAGCCGCACCGTTCTGCTCCCAGAAACGCCACGTAAAGGAACCACCCATGAACCGCATCGTGTCCGTCCTAGGCAATAAACGCATGGCCCTCGGTCGCAACGACAAGGGCTTCACGCTCATCGAGGTTCTCGTCGTCGTGGTGATCCTGGGCGTCCTCTCCGCCATCGCCGTGCCGATCTATTTGAACCAGCAGGACGACGCGAAGGATTCCGCCGTCGCGACCCAACTGACCCAAATGAAGACGGAGATCGCCGTCGCCATGACCACGGGGACGGGACTTGAAGCGGCCGTTGTCGCGGCTTTGGCCGCGTATCCCACGACTGAGTCCGTAAAGATCACGGCTACAAGTGCGACGAGCACCACTGATGTTGCTTTCAGTCTCACGGGTATCTGGGAAACTGATGCCGCCCACACGTACATCATCATGGAGTCCACGTCAGCCATCGAGCAATAGGCATTGCGCGGGTACCAATCGGGTGGGGCACCGACCGGCCTGCGTGCCCTGAATCCATAGACGACCGGGAAGAAAAGCGTTGAGATGAGTGCGATTCGCTCCGCGGAGCCAGTAAAGGGAATGGCTGGCTTCGGAATTGTCGAGGTTATCGTCTCGATGTTTCTGCTGAGCATCCTGGCCATGGCGTTTCTGCCCGTGCTCGTGCAGTCGTTACAGGTGTCCAAAGTCAACGCGTCGATCGCCACGGCCACGCAGCTGCTCAGTGCCGACCTCGACCGTGCCCGCGCGTCAGGACCGGTCTGTGGTTTTAATCCCCTAGAGACACCCCCTGAGGACGACGCATTCACCGTCGCTGGCTCGTGGGGCACGTGCACCGTAGATCGTCCCTCGACGTTGTCGTACAAAAGCACCGTCAAGGACGCCGCGACGAACGAGGTTCTCGCCGAAGCGGTCACGCTCATCTTGGTAACGGAGTGAGCGAGCCTCGTGTCGGCGCCAAGCGTGCCGAAACTGGCTTCACCCTGGTCGAGTTGATCATCTACATCAGCCTCTCGGTGTTGATCCTCACCCTCGTGGGTGGCTTTCTGCTCAACGCGGTGCGAGCCCAGCGAGACGTGGTCTCTGCCTCGGATGGCGCCAACACCGCGCAGCTGATCGCCGAGTCGATCAAGCGAGATGTGCGAAACGCCACCGAGGTAGCAGTTAGCGGCAACCTGCTCTCGATCAGGACAGCCGGAATGGACGACACATCCGACCTGTCCTGCCGGGCCTGGTATTTCGATTCCGGCGTCTTGTACACGGTCAACACGGGGGACGTACGTGTGACTGCGCCCGCGCCTGAAGGGCTGAAAGATTGGACAGTGCAAGGCCAGGGAATTAGCGCGGTCAACCTCACGGAGCCCGTGTTTTCCGTGGTCGTCCAGGGCCAGGTCAAACTGTCGTTCACGGTCGGAGGAACCACGCCGGTCGTCGTGCAAACGACCGTCACACAACGAGCGCCGAGCAGTATCGAGGAAACATGTTTCGCAGACTGCGTCGGCACCGTGGCGAACGCGGAAGTGCCCTCATAGCCGTCGTCGGTGTGATGGCGGTCCTCCTGGTCATCACGCTCACCGTAACGTCGTCATCCCTGCAAGCTCTAACCGTCACGACTGCAACCCGCGCCGGCGTGCAGGCGCAGGCCGCTGCCGAGGCCGGCATCGATGCCGCCCCCGCCGAATTGCAGCGCACCCCCTCGTCCTGCCCGTCCGATGGTTTATTTCAGAGCCCCGACGGCACGCTTCCGGCCTACACCTCAACGGTTTGGACCTATGCCACTGGGTGGGTCCAAAAATGTCCGACGGGAGCTGCGGACGAAACGGAAGTACAGATCGTCTCCACCGGTCATGCCGGCGCCGACTCAGCCGGACTCAAGACCACGAGAGTCGTCGAAAGTATTTTCACTGTATCCGGCACGGTCAGCCCCGGCCCCGTCGTCTATTCGTATGGAAGCGCCGTGGTCAACCAATTCAGTACCAAGGATAGTTTGGGGTCACCGGTAGATGTCGTCGTTGCCACCGGCGACTACACCTGCACGTCCAGCGGCACGATATCCGGGAATCTCATCGTGAACGGGGCCGTTAGTCTCTACAACTCGTGTTCCGTGGCAGGGGACGTATACGCCAACGGCACCGTCGACATTGCCAGTTGGGTGACGTTTGCTTACGACTGGAGTGACTTCGAGAAGGAGGGTTTTGTTCCCTTCTCGACCGACAGCAATGAGCTTGTCGCGCCGGGCAGTAAGAAGTGCCAGCTCGGATCATGGGTGCAGGACAATTCGGGTGATTCGCTCCACCAATTCTATGAGGACCTTCGCAACCTCACGAAGCCGACTATCGTCGATCTTCGCCAGTGTGACACCTTTGACTTTGGCAGCATTGAAATGAATGTGAAATCTGACATTGCTTTTCTTTTCCACGAGGTGGTCGTCAATGATTTCTCAGTGGTCGCGAGTGACGGAAACGACCACAAAATATGGTTCATCGCACCGGGAGCTGAGGCGCTCGGAGCGAACAAATGCAGTTCCAACTTCACCGTCAACGGCTCCGTACAATTCGATACCGAGATTTCGGCGATGCTGTATACGCCATGCGCCGTCGTCTTCAACCGGACCCAGTGGCGGGGACCAACCTATTCCGAAAGTTTTGTGGTGAACAATACCAGCAATGTTGACTTTGTCCCGATGAGCATCCCGGGCACGGACCTCTACGGCGCGATGCCCGCGGGTTCTGACCCAGACGATTCCCGATGGACTCTGCTTTCCAGCCGCGATCGAACGAACGGCTACAAATGACGGCACTACTAGCGGTGTTCGCCGGCATATTCGGCCTGCTCATTGGCTCCTTCCTCAACGTCGTTATCTATCGGATTCCGGCAGGCAAGTCCATCGTGTTCCCGCCGAGTGCCTGCGGTAGTTGCGGCGCGCGCATCCGCTCGTATGACAACATTCCCGTGCTGTCGTGGCTGCTGCTGCGGGGCAAATGCCGGCACTGTGGGGCCGCCTTTTCGGTGCGCTACCCGCTGGTGGAGCTGGGCACCGGCGTGTTCTTCGCGGTCGTCGCACTCTGGGTGTTTTCGAGCGGCGACGGTGGGGCACTGGTCTCGACGGACGCGTTGCTCGCCCAGATCATTGTGCTCGTCGCGTTTCTGTACCTCGCTGCGGTGAGCGTCGCGCTCGCCATGATCGATCTCGATACTCACACCCTGCCCAACAAGATTCTGCTGCCGGTCTATCCGGTGGGCGCAGTGCTGCTCACCGCGGCCGCTCTCGTCGCTGGAGAACCGGGCCGTCTGCTGAGCGCCCTGATCGGTGCGGCCGCCCTGTTCGGCCTCTACCTTGCGCTGGCCCTGATCAGCCCAGGCGGCATGGGCCTCGGCGACGTGAAACTCGCCGGTGTGCTCGGCCTCTACCTCGGCTGGCTCGGCTGGGCACCACTGATCGTGGGCGCATTTGGGGCATTTCTGCTCGGGGGGCTCTTCGGAATCGGGCTGCTGGTAACTCGCAAGGCCGGGCGGCGCAGCAGCATTCCGTTTGGCCCCTGGATGCTCCTGGCCGCCTGGCTCGGCGCCGTGTTCGGTCAGTCGATAGCGGCCGGCTACCTGACCCTGTTCGCACTTACCTAGACGCTCGCGCCTCACTACCTTTACCTTGCACACTCACATTTCACCGGGGGAACAACAATGACGACACGTGTGGTCGGAATCGATATCGGCACCACCGCCGTGCGCGCCGTCGAGGTGCGCGACGCCGAAACGGAGAATCCCGTGTTGCTGCGGTGCCATGAGCATCCACTGCCGTTCAGGCCTATGTGCCTGTGCTGCCCGAGGTTCCGGCGGCTGCGACTTCTACTGGGTCGGCTGCGCCGGATTCAGAAGGCGCGTCTGCGGGGGCTTCTTCGGCTGCGGAGGCTGCAACGCCAGCGCCCGTCGCGCGGATCACGGAGAGCAACTTCGCCGCCTTCCCGCTACAGATCACCGTGACGGGAACCTACGCCCAGGTGCTTGAATTCGTGGCCAGTCTGCAATCCGGGAGCCGGTTGTTCCTCGTGCACGGGATCGATACGGCGCAGGCCTCCGGCGAAGAGACCTTGTTGGACGCGATCATCTCTGGATTGGTGTATTCGCTGGTAGCGGCGGCGACGACATCCGTTGGATAATGGCGCGGCACGCCGAGTCTCCGTGGCATTTGCCGTGCCCTTGGTACAATAAAAGCCAGTCACGGCGAAGGCCACGAGGAGTTCAGCATGAGCGACAACACGCCACTTGACGGCAAGAAGAATTCTGAAACGGATGCAACGGCGTCGCCCGACGAGACCGCTCGCGGGCATGCCGTGCCGGAGCCTGCAGAAGTACCTTCAGCGGAGGCAGCTTCGCCTGAGCCGGTGCAGGAGTCCCTCGTCATCGACTATGACGCCATCAATGCCAACCTGAGCGCGGCCGAACGTGCCGATGCCGCGACCGCTTCGGCGAACTCTCGCAACCTGTCGCCGATGTCGACGGCCGAGCCGGTTGCATCGGCCGACGTTGACGCCCCGAGCCTCGCCGACGACTACGCCGACTCCTATACTCCGGCGGCCACCGTGCCGGCCCGGAGCACGGCCATCGATTCAGAACCCGTGGTCACCGCGTCGGCTCCCCTCGTTGTCGGAACGCCCGCCGCCGCTTCCACTGTGCCGGTCGATGACGTTCCGGTCGACGCGCCGGCGCCTGCTGCTCCGGCCTACGCCGCGCCCGCAGCCCAGTCGCCGATCTACGTGCAGGCGCCGACCAAGCCGCGCCTGCGCAGCAACCGTGGTGGGGGCATCCTGATCGCCTTGCTCGCCACGGTGGTTTTCGCCCTGCTCTACGCTGCAGCCGCCTTCATCATCATCGGAGTGACCAGCACCAGCGTCGCAGCGACCGTGACCGGGTTCACCACCTTTGCCGCTCTGCCGGTCTTCTACATTCCCATCTTGTTCTTCTTCCTCGCCTATGTCGGACTGATCGCTCTGGTCAACCGGGGCGGCTGGTGGGCGTACGTGCTGTTCGGATTCATCGTCGCCGTCGTCGTCTACTTCTCTTACATCGGCGGGGCGCTGCTCGGCCTCGTCTTCGATGGAACGGCCGACACGGTCGGTGCCGCCGACCTCAGTCGCTTCGTGTCCTCGCTCTGGCTGAATCCGGGCGCGATCGCCGCCGGACTCATCGCCCGCGAGGTTCCGATCTGGGCCGGTGCCTGGATCGCCCGTCGCGGACGCCGCGTCACCGCCCGCAACCTCGAGGCCCGCACCGAGTACGAGCGCCTGCTGGCCGACGGACCGCACTCCACTCGCCCGTAGCGTTCCGTTTCGAAGCCCCGACCGCCCCTGTGATGGTCGGGGCTTCGTGCTGTGCAGACGGGACTCCGGTGGGCGGTCGGGCCCGGGCCCGGACGGTGGGCCCAGTTTATAAACTGGGCCTGGGTTCAGAGGGGGCCCGGTCTTCACGCCAGCCGCGGCATCCGCTTCGCTGCACCGTGTGCGGCGGCTCGCGCTGCGCCCGCGGGCCTACGCTAGAGCCATGCGGGAATACCGAAAGTACGCGATCACCATGGCGGCCTTTTCGGTCGTCCTCTATGTGGCCCTCATCGTGGCGTCATTCGGGGTGCTCAGCCTGCTGCTCAATCGCGACGTCATCAACGAAACGGATGCCGGTGCCCTCCTCGGCCCCCTCATGGTCACGACCGCGGTCCTCGCCCTGGTCTGGGTCATTCTCTCCGCAGTGCTGCGCTCGCCCGAGCGCCTCACCCAGGTCCCGCCGCTGCCCATTTTTCTCGCCGGAGTCGCTGCCTACCTGGCCTATTGCGTCTTCGGCGGTGTCTTCTACAGCCTCGGCGCCGGCGAACTCTTTCGCTCGGTAATCTTCATCGGCGGCGAGATGATGAGCCCCTTCGCGATCTCCGTCGCGGTCTGCGGCTGGCTCATCGCGTTTCTCTACTTCGTCGTGCTGCTGGCCAAGCCCGACGGATCCGGCACCCCCGAGTGGCCCTGGCAGAAGGACGACGACAACGAGCCCCGATGATGGGGTCGATCGTGGCATGTCGCTGGCAACGCCGGTCGAGTACCCTTGTGCAGTATGGAAGGGTCCATTGAATCGCGCGTCAACCATGAGGTTGAGAACTGGCTGCGCTGGATCACCCGGTGGCGGCCCGCAACGCACCGCGGCCGCGCACGGCTCTGCCGTCAGTGCTTCGGCTCGCCGATCATCGCGTCGGCCGGACTCGCCGTCGACGTGCCCCACGTCGTGCAGCACGCCCTCTCCATGCGCATGAAGATCGTCATCGATGCATCGGTCGATGAATACACCGAGCGCAACCTCCCGCTGCTCGCGCACGAACTCAACCTGAGCGAGCGCCGCCAATCCGCGCAGGCGTATCGCCCGGCCGAAGGACTTGAGCCGGAACTTCGCGGCCTCGACCTTGACCCGCAACCCGCGGCCGATGCCCCCTACCTCTTCACCTTCAGCGAACTCGCCGGCCTGGAACCCCTCGGTTCACCACCTGCCGCCCCCAAGCCTGCCGCCCCGGGCGGTGACTTCGAGTCCGAACCCGGTCAAGGTCCCGGCCGGAACCCCCAGGCCGACCACGACCCAGACGAAACAGCGCAGGAGCCCCTCCCGCCGCTCACCCCCGAAGAAAAGGCCGCCCTCCGGGTAGAAATCGGCCTCGCCGACGAGTTCGCCACCCAGGTCGGCCGCCGGGTCTGTGCCCAACTCCGGCAACAGCAGCCTCGCCTGCTCGCCGCGATCGCCGAGCACGTCGAGCCCCAGGTGCAGGCCCTGCTCGCCGACCTCGACAGCACCCTCGACTCCCCGCTCTGGCCGCGCAATCCCTAGCCGAGCCCGCGCATCCGCTCTGATACGAGGGGTAAATACCGACCGGGCCCGGGCCCGGAAACCGGGCCCGCGATAGATCATGGGCCCAGCGACCGGGCCCAGGCCTGGGAAGTAGAAGTGCAGGAGAAGGGGCGCGCGGCGGCACCTGCGACGCGGGGCACAACCCATTTGACCGTCAAGGCCCCACCGGGCTAGAATTATCGGGTGTGCGCTTTGTCGTGCGCCTGAACTATGCCCTCCTGAGAGCACAGGCCGAGATTCCACACATGTAGGGCTGGTCGAAGGCCATGCCCCCACGGCATACCCACCAAAACACGCGCGAGCAATCGTGTGGGTTCAAGCGGGTCCAGATGAACTCGACTTAACTCGCAAGAGCTAAGTCGAATGCTAACCATCACAAAGCTGTCACCGTGCAGCAATATCAAGGAGTAATTAGTGCCCACCATTCAGCAGTTGGTCAGGAAGGGCCGTAGCCCCAAGGTCACCAAGACCAAGGCTCCCGCCCTGAAGTCCAACCCGCAGCAGCGCGGCGTTTGCACCCGCGTCTACACCACCACCCCGAAGAAGCCGAACTCGGCTCTTCGCAAGGTCGCCCGCGTCAAGCTTTCCAACGGCACCGAGGTCACCGCCTACATTCCCGGCGAGGGCCACAACCTGCAGGAGCACTCCATGGTGCTCGTGCGCGGAGGCCGTGTTAAGGACCTCCCCGGTGTGCGTTACAAAATCATTCGCGGCGCACTGGACACCCAGGCCGTCAAGAACCGTAAGCAGGCACGTAGCCGCTACGGCGCAAAGATGGAGAAGAAGTAATGCCCCGTAAAGGACCCGCTCCCAAGCGCCCTGTCATTGCCGACCCGGTTTACGGTGCACCCATCGTCAGCCAGCTCGTCAACAAGATCCTTCTCGATGGCAAAAAGGGCCTCGCCGAGCGCATCGTTTATGATGCCCTCGCCGGAGTGTCCGCCAAGAACGAGCTGGATGCCGTTGTCACGCTCAAGAAGGCACTCGACAACGTTCGTCCGACCCTCGAGGTGCGTTCGCGCCGCGTTGGTGGTTCCACCTACCAGGTGCCCGTCGAAGTCAAGCCGCACCGCGCCAACACGCTGGCCCTTCGCTGGTTGACCAGCTACGCCAAGGCGCGTCGCGAGAAGACCATGACCGAGCGTCTCACCAACGAGATCCTCGACGCGAGCAACGGCCTCGGTGCCGCTGTCAAGCGTCGTGAAGACACTCACAAGATGGCTGAAGCGAACAAGGCCTTCGCTCACTACCGCTGGTAGCTAGCTCCATCGAGCATTCCTGATCAGCAGGCAGGCGCGTTTAAACGCGCCTGCCCCGCTGAGAAGCGGATGCTTACGGCCCTGTTCTGCATTTCCACCCCTACCCGCTGGAGGACCCCCGTGGCACTTGACGTGCTCACCGACCTGAGTAAGGTCCGCAATATCGGCATCATGGCTCACATTGATGCTGGCAAGACCACCACGACTGAGCGCATCCTGTTCTACACGGGTGTCAACCACAAGATCGGCGAGACCCACGACGGCGCCTCGACGATGGACTGGATGGCGCAGGAGCAGGAACGTGGCATCACGATCACCTCCGCTGCGACGACCTGTTTCTGGGACAACAACCAGATCAACATCATCGACACCCCCGGACACGTGGACTTCACCGTGGAGGTGGAGCGTTCGCTCCGCGTCCTCGACGGTGCTGTTGCCGTGTTCGACGGCAAGGAGGGCGTTGAGCCCCAGTCCGAAACCGTGTGGCGTCAGGCCGACAAGTACGACGTTCCCCGCATTTGCTTCGTCAACAAGATGGACAAGCTCGGCGCTGACTTCTACTTCACGGTCGACACGATCATCAAGCGCCTCGGCGCCAAGCCGCTGGTCATCCAGCTGCCGATCGGTGCAGAGTCTGACTTCGAGGGTGTCGTTGACCTCGTTCAGATGCGCGCACTGACCTGGCGTGGCGACTCCAAGGGTGACGTGGAGATGGGCTCGAAGTACGCCATCGAAGAGATCCCCGCCGACCTCGTCGAGAAGGCTGCCGAGTACCGCAAGCTTCTGCTCGAGACCGTTGCCGAAACCGATGATGACCTCATGGAGCGTTACTTCGCCGGCGAAGAGCTGACGGTTGCCGAGATCAAAGGCGCGATTCGCAAGCTCACCATCAACAGCGAGATCTACCCGGTTCTCTGTGGTTCTGCGTTCAAGAACCGCGGCGTTCAGCCGATGCTCGACGCTGTCATCGATTACCTTCCGACGCCGCTCGACGTGCCTGCCATTGAGGCACACGACCCGCGCGACGAAGAAAAGGTCATCATGCGTCACCCCGACGCCGAGGAGCCGTTCACGGCTCTCGCCTTCAAGGTTGCGGTGCACCCGTTCTTCGGTCGCCTCACCTACGTTCGCGTGTACTCGGGCCGTCTCGACTCCGGAGCCCAGGTCATCAACTCGACCAAGGGCAAGAAGGAGCGCATCGGCAAGATCTTCCAGATGCACGCCAACAAGGAGAACCCGGTGGCCTTCGTGACCGCCGGTCACATCTACGCGGTCATCGGCCTCAAGGACACCACCACGGGCGACACCCTGTGCGACCCGAACGCCCAGGTCGTACTCGAGTCCATGACGTTCCCTGACCCGGTTATCGAGGTCGCGATCGAGCCAAAGACCAAGCAGGACCAGGAAAAGCTGGGCCTCGCCATTCAGAAGCTCGCCGAAGAAGACCCCACCTTCCGTACCGAACAGAACCAGGAAACTGGCCAGACGGTAATCAAGGGAATGGGTGAACTTCACCTGGACATCCTGGTCGACCGCATGAAGCGTGAATTCAACGTTGAGGCGAACGTCGGCAAGCCCCAGGTCGCGTACCGCGAGACGATCCGCAAGGCCGTCGAGCGTCACGACTACACGCACAAGAAGCAGACCGGTGGATCCGGCCAGTTCGCGAAGATTCAGATCGCGATCGAGCCGATGGAAATCACTGCTGAAAAGTCGTACGAGTTCCTGAACAAGGTCACCGGTGGCCGTATCCCGCGTGAGTACATCCCCTCGGTGGATGCTGGAATTCAGGATGCGCTCCGCGTAGGCGTCCTGGCCGGCTACCCGATGGTGGGCGTTCGAGCCAGCCTGCTTGACGGCGCTGCGCACGACGTTGACTCCTCGGAGATGGCGTTCAAGATTGCCGGATCGATGGGCTTCAAGGAAGCCGTTCGTAAGGCGAACCCCGTTCTGCTCGAGCCGCTGATGGCCGTCGAAGTTCGTACCCCTGAGGAATACATGGGTGACGTAATCGGAGACCTCAACTCGCGTCGTGGGCAGATCCAGACCATGGAGGATGCGCAGGGCGTGAAGGTAATTCGCGCTCACGTTCCACTGTCGGAGATGTTCGGATACATCGGTGACCTGCGGTCGAAGACCAGCGGCCGTGCGGTGTACTCGATGACGTTCGAGAGCTATGCGGAGGTCCCGAAGGCTGTTGCCGACGAGATCATCAACAAGAACAAGGGCGAATAGCCCTCTATTCTGGCCTTCGGGCCGAATCGCTTCGGCCACCTGGCCCGAGTAACATAAGTAGACACATCCAGCGCATACCGGCCGCTCATAACGGCGGCCGTGAATTTGCACGCGAGTCCTGAGGAGGACCCACAGTGGCCAAGGCCAAGTTCGAGCGGACAAAGCCGCACGTAAACATCGGAACGATCGGTCACGTTGACCACGGAAAGACCACGCTGACTGCAGCGATCTCCAAGGTTCTTGCCGATAAGTTCCCGTCCAAGATCAACGTTCAGCGCGACTTCGCGTCGATTGACTCGGCTCCGGAAGAACGCCAGCGCGGCATCACGATCAACATTTCGCATGTTGAGTACGAGACCGACAAGCGTCACTATGCGCACGTCGATGCTCCCGGCCACGCTGACTACATCAAGAACATGATCACCGGTGCTGCTCAGATGGACGGCGCAATCCTCGTGGTTGCCGCTACTGACGGCCCGATGGCTCAGACCCGTGAGCACGTTCTTCTCGCCAAGCAGGTCGGCGTGCCGACCCTCATGGTCGCGCTGAACAAGGCCGACATGGTTGACGACGAAGAGATCATGGAGCTCGTTGAGCTCGAAGTTCGTGAACTTCTCTCCAGCCAGGGTTTCGATGGCGACAACGCCCCCGTTATCCAGGTCTCCGCACTCAAGGCGCTTGAGGGCGACGAGAAGTGGACCGCCAACATCCTTGAGCTCATGAAGGCCGTTGACGAGTACATCCCGGACCCGATCCGCGACAAGGACAAGCCGTTCTTGATGCCGATCGAGGACGTCTTCACGATCACCGGCCGTGGCACCGTTGTGACGGGCCGCGCCGAGCGTGGAACCCTCAAGATCAACTCTGAGGTCGAGATCGTCGGCATCCGTCCGACGCAGAAGACCACGGTTACCGGTATTGAGATGTTCCACAAGCAGCTCGACGAGGCGTGGGCCGGCGAGAACTGTGGACTTCTTCTTCGTGGCACCAAGCGCGAAGACGTTGAGCGTGGCCAGGTCGTCGTCAAGCCGGGTTCGGTTACGCCGCACACCGACTTCGAGGGCACCGCGTACATCCTCAGCAAGAACGAGGGTGGGCGTCACAACCCGTTCTACGCGAACTACCGCCCGCAGTTCTACTTCCGCACCACGGACGTCACCGGCGTCATCACGCTGCCCGAGGGCACCGAGATGGTTATGCCTGGCGACACCACCGACCTGACTGTCGCGCTGATTCAGCCGATCGCCATGGAAGAGGGCCTCGGCTTCGCTATCCGTGAAGGTGGCCGCACCGTCGGCGCCGGCACGGTGACCAAGATCATCAAGTAGTCTTTTTCACCTACTGATCTCCTAAAAGGGGTCGGGCCTTCGGGCTCGGCCTTTTTTTTGTACCCACGCGGCTGTCGGAACTTTGCAGACGGATGCCTCGGCCCCGCTCGTCGCGAGGATGCCAGGGTCTGGGTTCCGGCGGATGGCGTTGCGCCTGGTTCTCTGCAGAATCCTCAGTTTTCGGTTATGGTCTGCCCATGCAGATATCTAAGCTCGAAATGCGCATCCTGATGACGATCGCGATACTGGTGGTCGGCATCCTCGCCGTGGTGATCGTGCCGCGATTGGTCGGGTCCGCCCCCGCTGCCCAATCGGCCGTTGGGCCGGAAGCGTCCGCGCCGGCCCCGAGCGCGATCCCTACCCCGACGTTTGCGCCGACGCCCATTCCCTCGCCGACTGCGAAGACGGAACAGCAGATCCTCGACGGCATCGTGGCGAGCACGGTCAGCGTCTACAGCGTGCTGGTCTGCAACAGTCTCGACGAGTACGCCGCCCTGTCGATCCCCGAAATCATCACCAAGGTGCTGGCCGAATACCCGACATCGGGCCTCTCCGACCAGTCGCGTCAAATCATGGCCGAGCGAGTGCTGACCGAGTCCGCCGCCAAGAGCTGCGCCGACCAGAGTCCGCGCGTCGTCGCCGGCATTCAGGGCTAGCCCCGCGCAGCGCAACAGAGTGCAGGACCGTGGCCGGCCGCGGGCCTCCGTCTGAGAATCGCCTGATAAGAACGAGCCGACGAGACGCGTGCGACACGCCCGGGTTGCATGAAGTGGCAACTGTGTGGCAGACTCTTCTAGTTCAACACTTTCGGTGTGCGCTACGCGTCGCCGGAATCACTGCCAGGCAGTGCATAGTCGCGTCACCCTCTACGAAGAACACTTGTCGCAAGAGCAACGATCGCAGGCTAGGCCGCAGGGAGCAGAGCGCAGCATAAATCAACGATCTGGTCGGCCTGGGTAAAACCGTGTCGTCCCCCAGGTTCTGCTCTGGGAGTCGGCGTTGATGATGAGCGTCGTTTATTCGTACGTGATTCAAATTGACATTTGAACAGTGGTGCTTTCAGCAGCAGTGCTACTACGGCGTCCAATGCAACCTCGGCAAACAGTGCCGTTGTCTGTAAGACGCCTCGACAGAGAGAGAGTTCGACATGGCGGGACAGAAGATCCGCATTCGACTTAAGTCGTATGACCACGAGGTCATCGACATTTCGGCGCGCAAGATCGTCGACACAGTGACCCGTGCGGGCGCTACAGTCGTCGGCCCGGTGCCGCTTCCGACCGAGAAGAACGTGGTGTGTGTCATCCGTTCTCCTCACAAGTACAAGGACAGCCGGGAGCACTTTGAAATGCGCACCCACAAGCGTCTGATCGACATCATTGACCCGACCCCGAAGGCTGTTGACTCGCTCATGCGCCTCGACCTTCCGGCCGACGTCAACATCGAGATCAAGCTCTAGGGCCCGCGATGTCTTACGCAGATACCAAAACCACCAAGGGTCTCCTTGGCAAGAAGCTCGGCATGACCCAGGTGTGGGACGAGAACAACAAGCTTGTTCCTGTTACCGTCATCGAAATCGCGCCGAACGTTGTCACGCAGGTTCGCACCAAGGCCGTCGACGGCTACAACGGCGTTCAAATCGCCGCTGGCCCCATCGACCCGCGCAAGGTCAACAAGCCCCTTGCCGGTCACTTCGACAAGGCCGGCGTCACGCCGCGTCGCCACATCACCGAGCTCCGCACCGCGGATGCCGCTGACTACAACCTCGGCCAGGAGCTCACCGTTGACGGTGTTTTCGCTGCCGGCACCAAGGTTGACGTCATGGGCACCAGCAAGGGTAAGGGCTTCGCCGGTGTTATGAAGCGTCACAACTTCAAGGGTGTTTCTTCCTCACACGGTTCGCACCGTAACCACCGCAAGCCCGGTTCCATCGGTGCTTCTTCGACCCCGAGCCGTGTCTTCAAGGGCATGCGCATGGCCGGTCGTATGGGTGGCGAGCGCGTAACCGTGCTGAACCTCAAGGTGCACGCTATTGACGCCGATAAGGGCCTCATGCTCGTCAAGGGTGCCGTTCCCGGTGCTCGTGGCCGCCTCGTATTCGTTCGCAACGCAGTGAAGGGAGCGTAGTTCTTATGGCTACAGCACTCGACATCATTGACGCCAAGGGCAAGAAGGCAGGCTCTGCCGAGCTTCCCGACGCGCTCTTCGACGTTCCCGCCAACATTCCTCTCATTCACCAGGTCGTTGTTGCGCAGCTTGCTGCCGCACGCCAGGGAACGAGCAAGGTCAAGCGCCGTGGAGAAGTTTCCGGTGCCGGCCGCAAGCCGTTCAAGCAGAAAGGAACCGGTCGCGCTCGTCAGGGCTCGATCCGCGCTCCTCAGATGACCGGTGGTGGAATCGTCCACGGACCGACCCCGCGCAGCTACGACCAGCGCACCCCGAAAAAGATGATTGCCGCAGCCCTCAAGGGTGCACTGAGCGACCGCGCCCGCGGTGGCCGCCTGCACATTGTCGAGGCACTGTTCACGGCTGAGACCCCCAACACGAAGATTGCCCTGGAGCTGCTTTCGCAGATCGCCACGAGCAAGCACGTGCTGGTTGTTCTTGAGCGTACCGACGAGATCACGTTGCGCAGCATTCGCAACATCCCGACGGTGCACATCCTCTCGTGGGACCAGCTCAACGCCTACGACGTGCTCGTCAGCGACGACATTGTCTTCACCACTGCCGCGTTCAACGCGTTTGTGGAGAGCAAGACCAAGAAGGAAGAGGTGGCCGCATAATGACTATCGCGACCAACAAGGACCCCCGCGACATCATCATCTCTCCGGTTGTCTCTGAGAAGAGCTACGGCCTGATTGACGAGGGTAAGTACACCTTCATCGTTGACCCCCGCTCGAACAAGACGGAGATCAAGCTCGCGATCGAAAAGATCTTCAAGGTGCAGGTCGCTTCGATCAACACCCTGAACCGCGTGGGCAAGACTCGCCGCACCAAGTTCGGCATGGGCAAGCGCAAGGACACCAAGCGTGCCATTGTCACGCTCAAGTCTGGCTCCATCGACATCTTCACGGCCGTCGGCTAAGCGACAGGCAGAGGGATAACTAATGGCTATTCGTAAGTACAAGCCCACGACCCCGGGTCGACGCGGTTCATCCGTTGCCGACTTCGCGGAAATCACGCGTTCCACCCCGGAGAAGTCGCTTCTGCGTCCGCTCTCCAAGACCGGTGGACGTAACAACCAGGGCCGCATCACGACCCGTCACATCGGTGGTGGCCACAAGCGCCAGTACCGCGTGATCGACTTCAAGCGCAACGACAAGGACGGCGTCAACGCCCGCGTCGCTGAAATTGAGTACGACCCGAACCGCACGGCGCGCATTGCGCTCCTGCACTTCATCGACGGCACAAAGCGTTACATCATCGCGCCGAACAAGCTCAGCCAGGGCGACATCATCGAGTCGGGAGCCGGGGCTGACATCAAGCCCGGCAACAACCTGCCGTTGAAGAACATCCCCACCGGTACCATCATCCACGCGATCGAGCTGCGTCCGGGTGGCGGCGCCAAGATGGCCCGCTCCGCCGGAGCATCCGTTCGTCTGGTCGCGAAGGAGGGCGTCTACGCCCAGCTTCGTCTGCCGTCTGGTGAAATCCGCAACGTGGATGCTCGCTGCCGCGCGACGATCGGCGAGGTCGGTAACGCCGAGCAGTCGAACATCAACTGGGGCAAGGCCGGACGTATGCGCTGGAAAGGCGTTCGCCCGACCGTTCGTGGTGTTGCCATGAACCCGGTCGATCACCCGCACGGTGGTGGTGAGGGTAAGACGTCCGGTGGACGTCACCCCGTCAGCCCCTGGGGCCAGAAGGAAGGGCGCACCCGCCACCCGAATAAGGAAAGCGACAAGCTCATTGTTCGTCGCCGCACCGTCGGCAAGAAGCGTAAGTAGGAGTAGACGATGCCAAGAAGTCTTAAGAAAGGCCCTTTCGTTGACGACCACCTGCTTCGCAAGGTGTTCGCGGCGAACGAAGCCAAGAGCAAGAACGTAATCAAGACCTGGTCGCGCCGCTCGATGATCATCCCCGACATGCTCGGACACACCATCGCAGTGCACGACGGACGCAAGCACATCCCGGTGTTCGTCACCGAGAGCATGGTCGGCCACAAGCTCGGCGAGTTTGCGCCCACCCGCACCTTCCGTGGACACGTGAAGGACGACAAGAAGGGCCGTCGCCGCTAGCGCGGGGACGTGAAGGAGGAGAAGAAATGGTGGAGTCGATCGCACGCGTGCGTCACATCCGCGTTACCCCCCAGAAGGCTCGTCGCGTCGTTGACATGATCCGCGGCAAGCAGGCGCATGAAGCGCTGGGAATTCTGAAGTTTGCGCCCCAGGGCGCATCCGATCCGGTGTACAAGCTGGTGGCCTCGGCCATCGCCAACGCCCGGGTCAAGGCAGATGCAGCCAACACGTATCTGGACGAGCAGGACCTGTTCATCAGCCGGGCATTCGTTGATGAGGGTACGACCCTCAAGCGTTTCCAGGCTCGTGCCCAGGGTCGCGCATTCGAAATCAAGAAGCGCACCAGCCACATCACGGTTGTGCTCACCACTCCTGAGGAGGGTACGAAGTAATGGGTCAGAAAGTAAACCCCTATGGCTTCCGTCTGGGAATCACCACCGATCACGTATCGCGTTGGTTCTCTGACTCGACCAAGCCGGGTCAGCGTTACGCTGACTTTGTCGCAGAAGACGTCAAGATCCGTCGCCTGCTGAGCACCAGCCTCGACCGTGCCGGTGTCAGCCGCATCGAGATCGAGCGCACTCGTGACCGCGTTCGCGTTGACATTCACACCGCCCGTCCGGGCATTGTGATTGGTCGCCGCGGCGCGGAGGCCGAGCGCATCCGCTCTGACCTGGAGAAGCTCACCGCCAAGCAGATTCAGCTGAACATCCTCGAGGTCAAGAACCCCGAACAGGATGCCCAGCTGGTCGCGCAGGGTATCGCCGAGCAGCTCTCCGCACGTGTGGCCTTCCGCCGCGCGATGCGTAAGGGCCTGCAGGGCGCACAGCGCGCCGGCGCCAAGGGTGTTCGCATCCAGGTGTCCGGTCGTCTGGGTGGCGCCGAGATGAGCCGCAGCGAGTTCTACCGCGAAGGCCGGGTGCCCCTGCACACGCTTCGCGCGAACATCGACTACGGCTTCTACGAAGCCAAGACCACCTTCGGCCGCATCGGCGTGAAGGTCTGGATCTACAAGGGCGACATCACCAACAAGGAACTCGCTCGCGAGCAGGCCAACGCTAAGTCGTCCCGCCCCGAGCGTCGTGACGATCGACCGCGCCGTGCACCTCGTGCAGATGCTCCGGCAGCGGCACCGGTCGCAGCAGGAGTTGAGGCTAAATAATGTTGATTCCACGTAGAGTCAAGCACCGCAAGCAGCACCACCCGGGTCGTACCGGCCACGCTACTGGTGGCACCACGGTCTCCTTCGGTGACTATGGCATCCAGGCGCTGACCCCCGCGTACGTGACCAACCGTCAGATCGAGTCCGCTCGTATCGCTATGACACGTCACATCAAGCGTGGTGGAAAGGTGTGGATCAACATCTACCCCGACCGCCCGCTGACCAAGAAGCCGGCCGAAACCCGCATGGGTTCCGGTAAGGGTTCGGTCGAGTGGTGGGTTGCCAACGTCAAGCCGGGACGCGTTCTCTTCGAGCTCAGTGGTGTCACCGACGCCGTTGCGAAAGAGGCACTTACCCGTGCAATTCACAAGCTGCCCCTCAAGGCACGCATCATCAAGCGCGAGGAGGGCGACGCATAATGGCGATCGGAACCAAGGAGCTCGCCCCAGTCGAGCTCGACACTTTTGACAATGAGAAGCTGTTCGAAGAGCTGAAGAAGGCCAAGGAAGAGCTGTTCAACCTGCGCTTCCAGTCGGCCACCGGTCAGCTCGAGAGCCACGGCCGCCTCCGCGCGGTCAAGCGCGATATCGCTCGCATCTACACGGTTCTCCGTGAGCGCGAGCTGGGCATTCGTGCCACCCCGGTCGCAGCCCCGGCTCCGGCCAAGGCTGAGAAGGCCGACAAGAAAACCAAGAAGGCCAAGGCCGCAGACGAGTCCACGGACGACGCTGCAGCCGAGACCGTCGAGACGAAGGAGGCCTAGTCATGGCGAAGACTGACGAAACGGTCGTCGCAGCCGAGGCAGAAGCTCTCGTTCGCGGTTACCGCAAGACGCTGCGTGGTTACGTGACCAGCGACAAGATGAACAAAACCATCATTGTCGTGGTCGAAGACCGCGTGAAGCACCCGTTGTACGGCAAGGTCATCCGCCGTACATCCAAGCTGAAGGCGCACGATGAGGCGAACTCCGCCGGCATCGGCGACCTGGTCCTGATCAGTGAGACCCGTCCGCTTAGCGCCTCAAAGCGCTGGCGCCTGGTCGAGATTCTTGAGAAGGCCAAGTAAGCCTCGCGCTTACTTGACGTAAAGGAGTTATAAAGTGCTTCAGCAAGAATCACGAGTACGGGTTGCCGACAACAGCGGCGCCAAGGAACTCTTGACCATCCGCGTTCTCGGTGGCTCCGGCCGTCGTTACGCCGGCCTGGGCGACGTCATCGTCGCTACGGTCAAGGATGCAATCCCGGGCGGAAACGTCAAGAAGGGTGACATTGTCAAAGCTGTCATCGTTCGCACCAAGAAGGAAACCCGTCGTCCAGACGGCTCCTACATTAAGTTCGATGAGAACGCTGCAGTGATCTTGAAGGCAGACGGTGACCCCCGCGGCACCCGAATCTTCGGACCGGTCGGTCGCGAGCTTCGCGACAAGAAGTTCATGAAGATCATCTCGCTGGCACCGGAGGTTATTTAATCATGGCCAGAATCAAAAAGGGTGACCTCGTACAGGTCATCAGCGGCCGCAGCCAGGCTCGCGGCGGAGACCGTGGCAAGCAGGGCAAGATCATCTCCGTCGACGTCGAGAAGAACCGTGTCCTCGTTGAGGGCATCAACTTCGTGACCAAGCACGTTCGCGTCGGACAGACCCAGCGCGGCACCAAGACGGGTGGCATCGAGACCTTCGAAGCCGCCATCCACGTGTCCAACGTTGCCATCGTCGACCCGGAGACCAAGAAGCCGACCCGCGTCGGCTTCCGCCAGGAAGAGGTAACGAAGGACGGCGTCACCAAGACGGTCCGCATTCGTTACGCCAAGAAGTCAGGGAAGGACCTCTAATGACTGACACCGTTACCGGCACCGCCCCTGAGGGCACCGCGCCCGTCAAGGACCTGCCGCGTCTGAAGCAGAAGTACCGCGATGAGATCAGTGCCAAGCTCTCCGAGGAACTCGGCTTCACCAACGTGCACCGTATCCCCACCCTGACGAAGATTGTCGTCAACATGGGTGTCGGAGAAGCAGCACGCGACGGCAAGGTGATGGACGGTGCGGTTTCTGACCTCACCAAGATCACCGGCCAGAAGCCGCAGGTCACCAAGGCTCGCAAGTCCATCGCGCAGTTCAAACTGCGTGAGGGACAGCCCATCGGCGCCCACGTCACCCTTCGTGGCGACCGCATGTGGGAGTTCCTGGACCGGCTGCTCAGCCTGGCCCTTCCTCGCATCCGTGACTTCCGCGGCCTGTCCGACAAGCAGTTCGATGGTGCGGGCAACTACACCTTCGGTCTGACCGAGCAGGTTATGTTCCACGAAATTGACCAGGACCGCATTGACCGCGTTCGCGGTATGGATATCACGGTTGTTACGACCGCGAAGTCCAACGATGAGGGTCGCGCGCTGCTCAAGGCGCTCGGCTTCCCGTTCAAGACGGCCGACGCACAGAAGTAGCGTTTTTCAACTAGAGTTGGGAGCTTGCGCTTGCGAGCTCCCAACTCATGGTTGGCCCCGCCCTGCAGAAATGCCAGGCGCACACAGATTTTCACCCCGGAAGCCGTTCAACCGATCGGTTTCCTCACCACCACAGGTCGTCATTCGCGTAACGGATGATGAAACCAGGCGAGAAAGGCACCACAAAATGACAATGACAGATCCGGTCGCAGACATGCTGACCAGACTGCGCAACGCTAACTCGGCGTACCACGACACAGTGTCGATGCCGCATAGCAAATTGAAAGCGCACATCGCTGACATCCTCAAGGCACAGGGTTACATCTCTGCCTGGACCGTCAAGGATGCAACAGTAGGCAAGACCCTCACGCTGGACCTCAAGTTCGGTCCGAACCGTGAGCGTTCCATCGTCGGCATCAAGCGGGTTTCCAAGCCCGGCCTGCGCGTGTACGCAAAGTCGACTGAGATCCCCACGGTTCTCGGCGGCCTCGGCGTTGCCATCCTGTCCACCTCCAGCGGTCTGCTTACCGACCGCCAGGCTGAGAAGAAGGGCGTAGGCGGAGAAGTTCTCGCCTACGTGTGGTAACTGAGAATGTCACGTATTGGAAGACTCCCCATCCCGATCCCTGCCGGGGTCACGGTTGTGGCTGACGGCCAGGCCGTCTCCGTCAAGGGCCCGAAGGGCGAGCTCGCGCTCGTCGTTTCCAACCCCATCACGGTGTCGATCGAGGACGGTCACGTTCTCGTCACCCGTCCGAACGACGAACGCCAGTCGCGTTCGCTGCACGGTCTGACACGCACCCTGATCAACAACCAGATCATCGGCGTAACCGTTGGTTACACCAAGGGTCTCGAAATCGTCGGTACCGGTTACCGCGCGGCGCAGAAGGGCACCTCTGTTGAGTTCGCCCTCGGCTTCTCGCACCCGGTCGTCGTTGAGCCGCCCGTCGGCATCGTTCTGACCGTGGAGAGCGTCAACAAGCTCACGGTCAGCGGAATCGACAAGCAGGCCGTCGGCGAGGTTGCCGCCAACATCCGTAAGATTCGCAAGCCAGAGCCCTACAAGGGCAAGGGTGTGCGTTACGCCGGCGAGATTGTTCGCCGCAAGGCCGGAAAGAGCGGTAAGTAGCCATGGGACTCGGAACTAGAGGCAAGAGCAAGGCCGCAGCCCGCGGACGTCGACACACCCGTCTTCGCAAGAAGATCGAGGGAACGGCGCTTCGTCCGCGCCTCGTCGTCACGCGCTCGGCTCGCCACGTATTCGTGCAGGTCGTCGACGACAGCAAGGGCTTCACCCTTGCGTCGGCATCCACGCTCGAAACGGACTTGCGCACCTTCGATGGTGACAAGACCGCCAAGGCCCGCAAGGTCGGTGAGCTCGTTGCTGAACGTGCGAAAGCCGCCGGCATCGAAGCCGTTGTATTTGACCGTGGTGGCAGCAAGTACGCAGGACGCGTCGCAGCCATCGCTGAAGGAGCTCGAGAGGGTGGATTGAACCTGTGAGCACTGAAAAGATCGAAACCACAGCACCTGTTGCTGCCGAAGCGGTTGCACCGGTTGAAACCGCTGCTTCCACGACCCCGCCGCAGAACGAGCCCCGCGAGGCTCGTCGTGGTGGCCGTGAGCGCAACCCGAACAAGGACCGCGGAAGCCGCGATGCCGACAAGAGCCAGTTCCTGGAGCGCGTCGTCACCATCAACCGCGTGTCGAAGGTCGTCAAGGGTGGTCGTCGCTTCAGCTTCACCGCTCTCGTCGTTGTCGGCGACGGTAACGGACTGGTCGGCGTTGGATACGGGAAGGCCCGCGAGGTCCCGACCGCTATCTCCAAGGGCGTCGAAGAGGCGAAGAAGAACTTCTTCCGCGTTCCTCGCGTTGGCCTGACCATCCCGCACCCCGTACAGGGTGAGGCGGCAGCCGGCGTCGTTCTGCTTCGTCCGGCAGCAGCAGGTACCGGCGTTATCGCTGGTGGCCCGGTGCGCGCCGTACTCGAATGCGCTGGCATCCACGACGTGCTGAGCAAGTCGCTTGGTTCGTCGAACACCATCAACATCGTGCACGCCACGGTCGAGGCACTGCACCAGCTCGAAGAGCCGCGTGCGGTTGCGGCTCGCCGCGGCCTGGCCTATGAAGACGTGGCTCCGGCCCGTTTCCTGCGTGCCGACGCTGCTGCAGCTGCAGCAGCCGCAACCGCGAAGGCAGGTGCCTGATGGCCCAGCTGAAGATCACACAGATCAAGTCCAAAATTAGTGAGAAGCAGAACCAGCGCGACACTCTTCGCAGCCTGGGTCTGCGACGCATTGGCGCCGTTACGATCCGCGAGGACAACTCGCAGAACCGTGGCTACGTCAACACCGTCGCTCACCTCGTAAAGGTCGAGGAGATTGACTAATGGCTGACGAGAAGGAAGCTACCAAGGTAGCCGACAAGCCCGCCACGAAGAAGGCCGCTGCCCCCAAAAAGGCCGCAGCACCGAAAAAGGCCCCCGTTGCAGCCGAGCCGACTGAGCCTCGCGAGCACGTGCTGAAGGTACACCACCTTCGCCCGGCTCCCGGAGCGAAGAAGGCCCGCATGCGCGTTGGCCGTGGTGAAGGATCCAAGGGTAAGACCGCGGGTCGAGGCACCAAGGGCACGAAAGCGCGTTACAGCGTACGCGTCGGCTTCGAGGGTGGGCAGATGCCTCTGCACATGCGCACCCCGAAACTGCGTGGATTCAAGAACCCGTTCCGCGTCGAGTACCAGGTTGTCAACCTGGAAAAGCTCGAACTGCTCTACCCGAACGGCGGCGATGTCACCATCGCCAGCCTGATCGCCAAGGGTGCGGTTCGTGACAACGAAAAAGTCAAGGTTCTCGGTACCGGTGAGATTACCGTTAAGCTGAACGTGACGGTCGACAAGGTCTCTGCTTCAGCTGAGCAGAAAATTGTTGCCGCGGGCGGATCTGTAAAGTAAACCCGTAGACGCTCCATCGAGCTTGTCGAATCCGTCAATCGAGTTAAATCGTTTGGTGTGATTCGACAAGCTCGATCGTTTTAAGTCGACCCGCGCGGGTCGGTCTGCGTAAATATCTGGAGGCCTTTTTGTTCAGCGCCATTGCGCGGATCTTCCGCACACCCGACCTTCGCAAGAAGATCGGCTTCACCCTGGGCATTATTGCTCTGTTCCGGTTGGGCTCGTTCATCCCGGCCCCGTTCGTGGACTTCGGCAACGTGCAGCTGTGTCTGGCAGCCAACCAGGGATCGAGCGGCCTGTACGAGCTCGTCAACCTGTTCAGCGGTGGCGCCCTGCTCCAGCTCAGCGTGTTCGCCCTCGGCATTATGCCGTACATCACGGCCTCGATCATCGTGCAGCTGCTGCGCGTGGTCATCCCCCACTTCGACACCCTCTATAAGGAGGGTGCCTCCGGTCAGAGCACACTGACTCAGTACACCCGGTACCTCACGATCGCCCTCGGCATTCTGCAGTCGACCACGCTGATCACTGTAGCCCGCAGCGGCGCCCTGTTTGGCACATCCGCCAGCACCGAGTGCACGCAGCTGATCACCAACGACGCCTGGTACGCCATCATGCTCATGGTCATCACGATGACCGCCGGCACCGGCGTCATCATGTGGATGGGTGAGCTCGTCACCGAACGCGGCGTCGGCAACGGCATGTCGCTCATGATCTTCATCTCGATCGCAGCTTTGTTCCCCGGATCGCTCGGCTCCATCGGCCAGCAGCAGGGCCTCGACACCCTCATCATCGTGCTGATCGTCGGAATTCTGGTGGTCGCCGGCGTGGTCTTCGTCGAGCAATCCCAGCGGCGAATACCGGTGCAGTACGCCAAACGCATGGTGGGGCGCCGCACCTACGGCGGCAACAACACCTATATTCCGATCAAGGTCAACATGGCCGGCGTGATCCCCGTGATCTTCGCCTCCTCTCTGCTGTACCTGCCCGCCCTGCTCGCGCAGTTCAACCAGCCGGCCGCCGGCACCGAGGCTCCGGCCTGGGTCGTCTGGATCTCCAACAACCTCACCGGTGGGGACCAGCCGCTGTACATGGCCATGTACTTCTTCCTGATCATCGGCTTCACCTACTTCTACGTGGCGATCACGTTCAACCCCGAAGAAGTCGCCGACAATATGAAGAAGTATGGCGGATTCATTCCCGGCATCCGCGCCGGCCGCCCGACCGCCGAATACCTCGACTTCGTGCTGACCCGCATCACACTTCCGGGCTCGCTCTACCTGGGCTTTATCGCGTTGATTCCACTCGTCGCATTCTCGGTGATCGGCGCCGACCAGAACTTCCCGTTCGGCGGCGCGAGTATTCTCATCATCGTCGGCGTGGGGCTCGAGACGGTCAAGCAGATCGACTCGCAACTGCAACAGCGACACTATGAGGGGCTTCTTAAATGACGCGCTTACTACTAATCGGCCCGCCCGGCGCTGGCAAAGGCACCCAGGCGGAGCGCTTGGCACTCGCCTTCGATATTCCGGCCATCTCCACCGGCGACATCTTTCGCTACAACGTGACCAACAACACCCCGCTGGGGGTCGAGGTTAAGTCGTTCATGGACGCCGGGGCATACGTTCCCGACACCCTCACCAATGCCATTGTCGCTGACCGGCTCAACGAAGCGGATGCTGCCGACGGCTTTCTGCTCGACGGCTACCCGCGCACGACCGACCAGGTCGCTGAGCTCGACCGTCTGCTAAGTGCAGCGGGTACCCAGCTCGACGTCGTCGTTCTCATCACCGCCGACACTGACGAGGTCGTCGCGCGGCTGCTGAAGCGTGCGGCCGAGCAGGGCCGCGCGGACGACACGGCCGACGTCATCCGTCATCGTCTGGACGTCTACGCGGAGCAGACTGCTCCGCTGATCGATGTGTACAGCGGTCGTGGCCTCGTCGTCACGATCGATGGCCTCGGTGCCGTTGAGGCGGTCACCGACCGCATTCTCGCGGCCCTGGCCGAGCGCGGCCTGCGCCCCGACAGCAGCACGCTCTAATACCCGTTTGGGGCCGGGCCTGGCTCGGCCCATCATCATCTGCACCACTACGTAAATAAGAAAAGATCGCTCCCCTTCTCGGAGCTAGTTTGTAGGAAATCAGTGAGTTTTCATCGTTCCATCTACAAGAACCCCGCCCAGTTGCGCCTCATGGTCGCCCCGGGCCTGGCCACCGCCGCATCGCTTGCGGCTGCACGCGCGGCCATGGTGATCGGGGCCACCACCCTCGAACTCGACGCTGCGGCCGAGGCCGCCATCGTCGCGCTCGGCGGCAAGCCAAACTTCAAGCTCGAAGCCGGATATCACCACACCGTGTGTGCCTCGGTGAACGACGACGTCGTGCACGGCATCCCCTCCGGGAGACGCCTCGCGGCCGGTGACATCGTCTCGATCGACAGCGGAGCCATTATCGAGGGCTGGAACGGCGACGCCGCGTTCAGCTTCGTGCTCCCGGACGCGTCGCGGCCCGAGGTCGTGGCCGAGCGTCAGAAGCTGTCCGATGTCACCGAGCAGTCCCTGTGGCACGGCATCGCCCAGCTGCACACCGCGCGCCACCTGAACGAGGTTGGCGAAGCCATCGAAGATTACGTGGAGTCGCAGGGCAGCTACGGCATCCTGACCGACTATGTCGGCCACGGCATCGGCCGTTCGATGCACGAGGCTCCGCCCGTGTTCAACTACCGCGTGCGCCCCAAGGGTCCGGATGTGAAGCCGGGCCTCGTCGTCGCCATCGAGCCGATGGTCGTGCTCGGATCGATCGACACCTACACCCGGGACGACGACTGGACCGTTGCCACCAGCGACGGCAAGGCCGCAGCGCACTGGGAACACAGCATCGCCGTGCACAAGGACGGCATCTGGGTGCTCACCGCCGAAGACGGCGGCGCAGCCGGCCTCGCCCAGTTCGGAATCAGCCCCGTCCCGATCTCGTAGCGCCGCTTCGCGAGACCGCCATCGTCCAAACCGAGCGGGCCCGCGAAACCCGGGTCAGTCGGTCGCGCGGAACGTCTCGATGGCCAGGATACCCGCGGCCGGGTTCTCCGACGACAGGTGCACGATCGAGAACCCGCCGGTGTCGAGGTCTGCGGCGTCGAACAGCGCCGTGGTCGGCTGGCTCCCGGTAGCCAGCGCGATTTCCCGCATGATCTCCGGCAACACCGGCCCGTGGCTGCACAAAACAGCGGTTTTGCGGGAGCGCACGCGCTTGCCGACGATGGAGCGAACATCCGCTTCACCGCTTTCGAGCGCGTCCTGGCTGATCAGATCCGTCTGCTTGATCGGGATTCCCGTGGCGGCGGCGAGCGGAGCCACCGTCGTGACGCACCGCACGGCCGTGCTCGAGATAATGCGCAGCGGGCGCCAGGCCGTGATCGTGGCCACGAGGCCCGTTGCCTGTGTCACCCCGCGCGCCGTCAGCGGACGACGCGCATCAGGGCCGGCGCCGGTGCGCGGCGCGGCCTTGCCATGGCGCAGCGCGATCAGCGCGAACGTGCGGGTGACGCCGGAGTCGACGAGGGCGGAGAACGTCTCGATAATCTCGACATCGGCCGGGTAGCTCAGGTAGCTGCGGGCCTTTTTGATGGTCACCCACTCGATCGCGGCGACCTCACCGTTGGGAACGAAGGTTGACCGCGCGATCGCGTCCGGCGTGATTTCGGCGGCCCAGTAGTGCACGATCTTGGTGCGGCCGTCGGGCATGTCGTAGTGCGACACTCCGAGCGGAACCCCGAGCGCCACGTCCAGCCCGGTCTCTTCCGCGACCTCGCGGACCGCGGTGCGGGGCAGCGACTCGCCCGGATCCACCTTCCCCTTGGGGATGGTGACATCGCCGTGCACGGTGCGGTGAATGAGCAGCACGTGCATGCGGCCGTCGATCAGGCGCCAGCAGACGGCTCCGGCGGCGTACACGTTCGGGTCGGTGGTCTTGACCGCCATCAGCGCCGCGCTGGCGGTCGTTTGCGGGCACTGATCTGCTGCATCAACCGGTTCTGCATGTCGCTGAGGTGCACGCCGTTCTCGTCGACGTCGTGGCGGGTCCAGTGACCGGTGTCATCGAGCCACCAACTGGAGGTTCGATCATCCATGGCCCGTTCGAACAGCGCCTCGATCTCGAGCAGATGTTCCGGGTCGACCAGTCGCACGAGCGCCTCCACCCGGCGGTCGAGGTTGCGGTGCATCATGTCGGCGCTGCCGATGAACATCTGCGTGTCCCCGAGGTTGTGAAAGGAGAAGATGCGCGAGTGCTCGAGGTACCGGCCGAGAATCGACCGGACCCGAATGTTCTCGCTCATGCCGGGAACGCCCGGCTTGAGGCTGCAAATGCCGCGCACCCAGACGTCGACGTGCACGCCGGCCTGGCTGGCCCGGTACAACGCGTCGATGATGTCCTCGTCGACCATCGAGTTGACCTTAATGCGGATGCCGCTGGTCGCCCCCGAGAGGGCGTTGTCGGTTTCCGCCTGGATCTGCTTGAGCAGGGCCTTGCGCAAATGCAGGGGAGCCACGAGCAGTCGCTTGAACTTCTTCTCGATGGCGTAACCCGACAACTCGTTGAACAGGCGGGTGAGGTCCTTGCCGACCTGGGCATCCGCTGTTAGCAAGCCGAGGTCTTCGTAGATGCGGCTGGTCTTCGGGTTGTAGTTTCCGGTGCCGATGTGGCTGTAATGTCGCAGCACGCCTTTCTCGTATCGCACCACGAGAGCGAGCTTGCAGTGCGTTTTGAGGCCGACCAGCCCGTAGACGACGTGCACGCCGGCCTTTTCGAGCTTGCGCGCCCAGGTGATGTTCGCCTGCTCGTCGAAGCGGGCTTTGATCTCGACCAGCGCGAGCACCTGCTTGCCGCTGTCGGCGGCGGCGATGAGCGCCTCGACGATGGGGCTGTCGCCGGAGGTGCGGTACAGCGTCTGTTTGATGGCGAGCACGTTCGGGTCGGCCGCGGCCTGCTCCAGAAACGCCTGCACGCTCGTCGCGAACGACTCATACGGGTGGTGCAGCAGCACGTCGCGCCGTGCGACCGCCGCGAAGATGTCCTGCTCGGCGTTCGGCTCGCTCGGCAGCAGCTGGGCGGCCGTGGTCGGCACGTGCTTGACGAAGTGCAGATCGGGGCGGTCGATGCGCAGGTCGAACAGTCCGCCGAGGTCGAGCGGCGCCGGCAGATGGTAGACCTCCTGCTCGGTCACATCGAGTTCGCGCACGAGCAGCCCGAGGGTGACCTCGTCCATGTCCTCGGTGATCTCCAGTCGAATGGGCGGGCCGAACCGGCGCCGCAGCAGCTCCTTCTCGAGCGCTTTGATCAGGTTCTCGGTTTCGTCTTCGTCGATCTCGACGTCTTCGTTGCGGGTGACCCGAAAGACGTGGTGTTCGAGAATTTCCATGCCCGGAAACAGGTCGCCGAGCTGGTTGGCGATGAGATCTTCAAGCGCAATATAACGGATGCGATCGACCGACTCCGCGCGGTCCACCCGCACGAAACGCGGCAGCATGGGCGGCACCTTGAGCCGGGCAAACTCCTGCTTGCCGGTCTTGGTATTGCGCACCCGCACGGCCAGGTTGAGGGAGAGGCCGGAGATATAGGGGAACGGATGCGCCGGGTCGACGGCGAGGGGCATCAGCACCGGAAAGATCTGGTTGGAGAAGTAGGTGCGCAGCGAGCGACGGTCGGCGTCGCCGAGGCTCTGCCAGTCGACGACGTCGACGCCGGCCGTGGCGAGGGCGGGCCGCACGAGGTTCTGGAAGGCGAGGGCGTGGCGATCCTGCAGGGCGTGGGCGGCCGCCGAGATGTCGCTGAGGACGTCCTGCGGGGCACGGCCGACGTTCGTCGGAACGGCCAGGCCGGTCAGGATGCGGCGCTTCAGGCCGGCGACGCGCACCATGAAGAATTCGTCGAGGTTACTGGCGAAGATGGCGAGAAAGTTGGTGCGTTCCAGCACCGGAAGGGACTCGTCCTCGGCCAGTTCGAGCACGCGCTGGTTGAACGCGAGCCAGCTGAGCTCCCGGTCGAGGTATCGGTCGGCGGGCAGCGCCGGGTCGAGTTTTCCGAAAAGTGGGTCAAAGTCGTCATCAAAGTCTGTGAGACCGGAGTCTGCCTGGGTGATTTCGCCGTCCATCTGTCCATCCTGACATCCTTGGTCACGCCACCGCGACGAACCGGGTGAACGTCAGGCGAAATAATCGCCGAGCCGTTGACTTTTCGGCGCGTCGCCCGGATTAACTCGCCGGTGTTGTCCTGCGAGTCGGCGCCGACCGGATGAAATGGCCTCAGCCAGCGAGGCGGCGGTACTGCACGTCGACCGTGTGGTCGCTGAAACCGAGCGACCGATACAGGTGCACCGCGCCGGCGCTGTCGGCCTCCACGTAGAGGGCGGCTGTACTGCAGCCGGCAGCGTGCAAGCGCTGAAGCCCCGCCTGCATGAGCGCGCGGCCGAAGCCGTGACCGGCGGCATCCGGATACACCCCGATCACATAGATCTCGCCGATCGCCCCGTCAATCTTCAGCCAGTTGTAGCCGATCATGCGACCGTCAACGTCCCGCAGAATCAGAAAGTCGTCGCTGCTGAACCACGACTCGGCCTGTCGCGCTGCCAGGTCGGCCTCGGTAATAGCGCCCTGTTCAGGGTGCGTCGCAAACACGAGCGCGTTCAGGTTAACCCACTCCGCATCGTCCAGGCCTGGCCGAAACGCCGAAATGCCTGCGCCATCCAGGCAAACGGATGCCGACTCCTCGGTGTCCGGCAATGACTTGCGCAATTCCAGAAGGGTTCGCACCGCGACGAAGTTCAGCTCGACCGCCAGGGCGCGCGCGCCGGGGTGGTCGCCGTGCGACCACGCGGTCACTTCGCCGGGCTCGAGCGCGCCGAGTTCGCCCCATGCCGCCCGTCCGTACCCGCGTCGGCGACACTCCGGCGTAATGACCAGGTCGATTTCGCCGCGTCCAGCCAGCGCCGCCCCCACCAGAAGGTCGTTCGATCGCACCAAATAGGCGGTCCGCAGGCCGCTGTGCAGGTCGAACAGCCCCTGCTCATTGAAGGGCGCGTAGCCGTCGAAGGCGAGCGCCTCCGCGGCGATGCGGTGGAATTCGGTCAGCCCGGCGGCATCCGTTTTACTAAGCGCGGAGAGAATTGGGAACTCGCTCATCGTTTTCTTCGTGCACATTGAACCGGTAGCCGACGTTGCGTACGGTGCCGATGAGCGATTCCTGGTCGCCCAGCTTGGCGCGCAGGCGCCGCACGTGCACGTCGACCGTGCGAGTGCCGCCGAAATAGTCGTAGCCCCAGACCTCGCTCAAGAGCTGTTCACGGGTGAACACCCGTGACGGATGCGCGGCCAGGAACCGCAGCAGTTCGAACTCCTTATAGGTGAGGTCGAGCGGTTTTCCGTGCACCTTGGCCGAGTAGCTCGCCTCGTCGATCACGACTCCGGCCGCGCGGATCGTGTTCGAGGGTACGGTCTGGGCGAGCCGGCCGATGCTCAGGCGGATACGGGCATCCACTTCGGCTGGGCCGGCCGTGTCGAGAATGACATCGTCGACGCCCCAGTCCGGACTGACCGCGGCCAGTCCGCCCTCGGTGATGACGAGAAGCAGGGGAGTAATGGTGCCCATCGTGCGCAGAATCTGGCAGAGCGACTTGGCCGCGGCGAGGTTGCTGCGGGCATCCACCAAAATCAGATCGGAATCCGGGGCGTGAATGAGCTGATCCGCCTGGGCGGGAATCAGTTTCGCGCTATGTGACAGCAACGCCAGGGCGGGGAGTACGTCATTGTTGGCCGCCGAGGTCAGGATCAACAACTGCGCCACGGGCGCCCTCCAAGTGTCTCGAATTTCATACTAGCGTGCCATGGGATGCGACCGTTCAGGCACAATAGAGACGTGAGCTGGCACTGGAGAACGATCGCGACCGTGTGGTTACTGGCGATTGTGGGGGCCATTGTCACCGGATTGCTCGCCACCTCGGCCTCGGCGCTCGGCTGGTTCGGGCTCACCCTAGCCGGCTGCACGCTCGTCACGCTCGGACTCCAGATCGCCACCGGAACCAAAGAAGGTTACGTGAAACGGGTCACGCTGAGCATCGCCGGCGCCCTCGTGATCCTCGTCGCGGCGACGATTGTGGTCGCTCTGCTCTGAGCTCCCGCTAGACTCGCAGCATGGATCTGTTAGCGCTGGAACTTTTCTTTTTAGGCCTGCTCGGACTGGCCAGCTTGTCGATCGCCTGGGTATCCGGCATGGTCGTTTTCAAGCTGTTCCGGGGGCAGCGGTAAGTACGCATGTTTGACCTTCCGGTCGGTTTGCCGTCCGAACTTGTTCCACTCTCCTGGTTGATCGGAGTCTGGGAAGGTTCCGGTGTGCTCGAATACAAAATCGGCGAGGAGTCGGTCAGCCGTACCTTCGGCCACCGCATCAGCTTCAGCCACGACGGTCTGCCGCACCTGAACTACAGCTCGTACACCTGGCTGGAGCCGCTGGCTGCGGCCGCCTCTGAATCGGATACCGCTGTGCCCGAGTCCGAGGGCGCTTCTGGTTCTGGCGCTGCTCTTGAGGCGGATGCCGCATCCGCTTTGGCTGAACAAAACGTTCCCTCTGAAACGGATGTCGCCACGCCGGCCCCGACGCTGCCGCCCGAGATGCTGTCCGACGAGAAGCTCCCGCTGGTCACCGAAACCGGGTATTGGCGGCTCAGCCGTCACCAGGGTGACGGCGACCCGGGGCCCGGCATGCTGCCGGGCATGGGGGAGCGCCCGTTCACCTCGGCGGCTGCCGTTGAAACGTTGCGCAATCGTGACGGCGGTTTCGACATCGAGGTCACGCTCGTGCATCCCGGCGGCGTCGCCGAACTCTACCTCGGCCTGGTAAAGGGTCCCCGTATCGACCTCGCCACGGATGCCGTGCTGCGTACCGCCGGATCCAAGCCCTACGCGGCCGCCACCCGCCTCTACGGCTTGGTCGACAATCACCTGCTCTGGGCCTGGGACATAGCCGCCCTGGGCCAGGACCTGCGCACGCACGCCTCCGGCCGCCTCGCCCGGGTCTCCTAGCCCTGCTTCTGTGCCATCTGGGTTGCCGACGCGTCGTGGCACTCGTAAAGGCTGGCGGCACTTGTTCGTAGGAGTGCCCTCATCTTGAACGAGTGCCACGAGTCATCCGACGCCCCATGCCTCCTTTCGGACCGGGCCCGGTCCCGCAAAAGTGGGCCCGGTCGGGCCGCGACCCGGCACACCCGTCGAATAAACCCGCGGGCCGTAGTGTTGTTAGTGCATGAGCCGTGCCAACGAGCACGCCCCCAAGCACGATCGCCGACCGTCAACCCGGATCGGCAGAATTGAGCGCCATGACTGACCCGGCAACAACCGTCTCACCGCTGCTCGGATTGCCCGGCGCGGTGCAGTCCGAGGGAATCGATGCCGGCGTCGCCGCGCACTACGGCAACCCCATGATCGAACAACGCTCGCTCGTCGCCGGACACGCCATCGTCGACCTCTCGCACCGCGGCGTGCTTTCCGTCGCCGGCCCCGACCGCCTCAGCTGGCTCAACTCCATCGCCAGCCAGGAACTCAAAACCCTCGCCCCCGGCGAATCCACCGAGATGCTGTTGCTCGACCCCAACGGACACCTTCAGTACGCCGTCCGCGTGCTCGATGACGGCGTCGAAACCTGGCTCCTCGTTGAGGCCGCCGAGCTGCCCGGCCTGCAAACCTTCCTCGACCGCATGAAGTTCATGCTGCGGGTGCAGGTCGTCGACCACACCCTCGCCTACGCCACCATCGGCGCCATGACGGATGCCCCCGCCTCCGTTGGCATCACCGCCGCCGCCCCGAACGGCGTGCCGCTGACCTGGCTGGATCCTTGGGCCGCCGTCGCCCGCGGTGGCTATCAGTATGCCGAGGCGCCCGAGCATCCCGGAACCCATTGGACCTACACCGAGACCCTCGTGGCCCGCGCCAGCCTCCCCGCCCTGCGTGACGCACTCGCCGCCGGCGCCCTGACCGTCAGGCCCGAGTCCGCCACGCCCGCTGCAACAGCGCCCGCCTCCGACCCGGCCGCCCCAGTCCCAACCGGCGCGGCAGCATCCGCTTCACTGGTAAAACCGGCCGGACTGCTCGCGCTCGAGGCGCTGCGCATCGCCGCGTGGCGTCCGCGCCGGGCCCGGGAGGTCGATGAGAAGAGCATCCCGCACGAGCTGGACTGGCTGCGCACCGCCGTGCACCTCAGCAAGGGCTGCTACCGCGGACAGGAAACCGTGGCCAAGGTGCACAACCTCGGCCACCCGCCGCGCCGCCTAGTCATGCTGCACCTCGACGGGTCGGAAGGCGTGCTGCCCGCGCCCGGCGACCCGGTGCAGGCCGACCGCGTCCGGCCCGAAGCCGAGCCCGAACGGGTCGTTGTCGGCAGCATCACGTCGAGTGCCATCCATTATGAGCTCGGGCCGATCGCGCTCGCCGTGATCAAGCGCACCATCCCGGGCGCATCGACGCTCTACGTCGAGTCCGAGGGCATCTCCATCTCGGCCGGCCAGGAGATCATCGTGCCGCAGTCCGCCGGGTCGGTCGCCGACATTCCCCGCCTGCCCCGCCTCGGAGTCCGCACCCCCGTTCGCTGACCTTCCAGGGTCCCCGGGCTCGCCGACGTTCGATGGCTTATTCAGGAAATCCTCTGTGACGGATGCTGCTTCCCGCGTGTTGGCGCGGGTGGCGGCATCCGTTGTGACCAGTTTTCCTGAATTAGCCCCCGCCGGCGGGTGCGCTCCGGCGCAATTGCGTCACCCACGCTCGATAGAGTGGGCACATGTCTGCCCCCTACACACTCGTCCTCCTCCGCCACGGCCAAAGCACCTGGAATCAGCAGAACCTGTTCACCGGCTGGGTGGACGTTCGCCTCAGCGAGCAGGGGGCCACCGAAGCCGCGCGCGCCGGTGTACTGCTCAAGGACGCCGGCCTGCTGCCCGACGTGCTGCACACCAGCCTGCTGTCCCGCGCCATCCAGACCGCGAACCTCGCGCTCGAAGAAGCCGACCGCTCGTGGATCCCGGTCAAGCGCTCCTGGCGCCTCAACGAACGCCACTACGGCGGACTGCAGGGCCTCGACAAGGCGGCCACCCAGGCCAAGTTCGGCCAGGAGCAGTTCATGCTGTGGCGCCGCTCCTACGACACCCCGCCGCCCGTGCTCGACGACGCCAGCGAGTTCTCGCAGGCGCACGACGCGCGCTACGCCGACCTCGGCGACGACCTTCCCCGCACCGAATGCCTCAAAGACGTCGTCGAGCGGATGCTGCCCTATTGGCAGTCCGACATCGTGCCCGACCTGCAGGCGAATAAGACCGTCCTGGTGACCGCGCACGGCAACTCCCTGCGCGCCCTGGTCAAGCACCTCGACGGCATCAGCGACGCCGACATCGCCGAACTGAACATCCCCACCGGAATCCCGCTGGTATATCGCCTCGGCGAAGACTTCATGCCGCTTGGCCCGGGGGAGTACCTCGACGCCGAGGCCGCCGCCGCCGGAGCTGCCGCCGTCGCAGCCCAGGGCAACAAGAAGTAGCTCGCCCGAGGCCCCGGTGCGAAAGCTCCGGGGCCTTTTGCGCGCCAATTTCGGCGGCTGCGGCACCTCGGAATCGTGGCCGTGCCCGATATCGGTGCGCGCTACGCCGGTTCGTTACCGTAGCGGCTGCCCGTTTCGGGCGCGCTCACGCGAGCGCTCGCCCAAACCGAGCGCAGACTAGAGCGGGTTGTCCTGGTGCCAGGCCCCCGTGCCGAGGTACTGCACTTTCTTCGCGATGGACACCGCGTGGTCGGCGAACCGCTCGTGGTACCGGCTGGCCAGGGTCGCATCGACGGTGTCGGCGGCGAGCCCTTTCCAGGTTTCGCCGAGCACGGCGTCGAACACGCTCACGTGCAGCGCGTCGACCTTGTCGTCTTCATTGCGAATGGTCTCGGCGAGGGCCATGTCCTGGTGCAGGAGTAGCTCGGTGAGCATATTCGCGATGACCACGTCGAGCGCGCCCATTTCGGCGAACGTGCCGCGCAGCCCCTTGGGAATGACCTTGTCGGGAAAACGGTAGCGGGCAAGCTGGGCGATGTGCGTCGAGAGGTCGCCCATCCGCTCAAGGGAGGCGCTGATGCGCAGGGCACTCACGACAATTCGCAGGTCGCGGGCGACCGGCTGCTGGCGGGCCAAAATGGTGATCGCGAGCTCGTCGAGCTCGACCGTGAGTTCGTCGATCTTCTCGTCTTCGGTGATGGCCTCTTCGGCGAGGCTGACGTCACTCTCGTTGAAGGCGCGAGTGGCCTTGTCCATCGAGATGGCGACGAGCCGAGAGATCTCGACTAGTCGTTGTTGAACTTCTGCCAGCTCCTGCTGGAATACGTCGCGCATGCTGTGGTCCTTCCTTGCCGCGCGGGCACGCACGGGCCTGTGAGACCCGCCTTGGCCTCCGACCTAGAATGCCGGATTTAGGTTAACGGCAGGTGCCGTGGTCTTGAACTCTTTCTAAAGTACAGGTCTCCGGCGGCCTTCGCTGCGAAGTAGAGCCCCAGAGTGTCAGTAACCTGTAGGTTATGGAATCGACGTTGCTGGTGTTGCTGTCGCTGGCACTCGGCCTCGGCGTCGGGGCTGGATTCGTGACCCTGTTGCACGTCGCCGAACGGCACGGACGCCGCGCCAGCGAAGTGGTCAACCCGGCCGTGCCCGACGGAATCGACCAGGTGCTCGACGCCCTCGAGACCGCCGGCGTCGTGCTTGACCCGTCCAACAACGTCATCAAGACCAGCCCGGGCGCCCTCACTCTCGGTCTGGTCTGGAACCATCAGCTCGTGCATCCCGAACTGCTCGAACTCGCCCGACGAGTGCGCAGCACCGGCGAGCCGATCAGCGAAGACCTCGTGCTCTCCCGCGGCCCGTTTGGCGACGCGAGCATGCGGTTTCGGGTGCGCCTGGCCCGGCTCGGCACGCGCTACGTACTGCTCCTGGCCGAGGACCGCACCGAAGCTTTCCGCCTCGACGAGGTGCGTCGCGACTTCGTCGCCAACATCAGCCACGAACTGAAGACCCCGATCGCCTCCGTCGGTCTGCTCGCCGAGGCGCTCGACAAGGCAGCGGATGAACCGGCGCAGGTTCGCCGCTTCGCCAACCGGTTGACGACGGAGTCGGCTCGGCTTGCTCGCCTCACCCAGGAGATCATCGAACTGTCCCGGCTGCAGGCGCAGGACGTGCTCGCCGAGCCGGAAAATCTCAGCGTCGACGACATCGTCGCCGCGGCCGTCGACCAGAGTCGGGTCGTCGCCGAGGCGGAACGCATCACCATTGTTCTGGGCAAGAAGTCTGGTGCCCACGTCTACGGCGATGAAGCCCTGCTCATCGTGGCCGTGCACAACCTGGTCGCCAACGCGGTGAACTACTCCCTCGAGGGATCGCGAGTGGGCGTCGGCGTGCGCCTGCAGAAGGGCATCGTCGAAATCACCGTCACCGATCAGGGCGTCGGAATTGCCGAGGCCGATCTGGACCGGGTCTTCGAACGGTTTTTCCGGGTCGACCAGGCCCGTTCGCGCCACACCGGCGGAACCGGATTGGGCTTGTCCATCGTCAAACACGTCGTGCAGAACCACGGCGGCGACATTCGCGTCTGGTCCCAGCCGGGCAGCGGATCCACCTTCACCATCCGTCTCCCCGAGGCGGCGCAGCCGATCGAACCCGGCCCCAAGAAGCCGCAACCAGCCGCACGTGCGGCCGCAGGAGACACACCATGACACGCATCCTTCTGGTCGAAGACGAGAGCGCGCTGAGCGAGCCGCTGAGCTTCCTGCTCGAACGTGAGGGCTACGAGGTCGTCGTGGCCGAAGACGGGCCGAGCGCGATCAGCGAATTCGACCAGAACGGCACCGATCTCATCCTGCTCGACCTCATGCTGCCCGGAATTCCGGGCACCGAGGTGTGCCGCGAGATCCGCACCCGGTCGACGGTGCCGATCATCATGCTCACCGCCAAGGACTCCGAAATCGATATCGTCGTCGGGCTGGAACTCGGCGCCGACGACTACGTGACCAAGCCGTATTCGACGCGCGAACTCGTCGCGCGCATCCGTGCGGTGCTCCGGCGCCACGACGATCAGGGCGGCGATGACGACGACACCACGCTTGCCGCCGGCACCGTGCGCATGGACGTCGAGCGGCACGCCGTCTCAGTTTCTGGCGAACTCGTGAATATGCCGCTCAAGGAATTCGAGCTGCTCGAGTTTCTGCTGCGCAACGCCGGCCGGGTGCTCACCCGCGGTCAGCTCATCGACCGGGTCTGGGGCACGGACTACTTCGGCGACACCAAGACGCTCGACGTGCACATTAAACGCATCCGTTCGCGCATCGAGGCGGTCCCGTCTGACCCGACCATGCTCGTCACCGTGCGCGGGCTCGGTTACCGCTTCGAGGCCTGAGCCGTCACGGACGGGCGGCATCCGCTTGACTAGGCGGGCAGTGGATGCGCGCACTGGCGCGCGTCCCGCCGGCCGCGCGGCGCAGGCGGCCGCAGACATAAAACAGGCCGCCGTCCCCGAGGGGATGGCGGCCTGTGTGCCGAAAAACCTACGCTGCGGGCGTCTCAGTTGGCTCGGGCGTCTCGGTCGGCGCGAGCGTCGGCAGCAGGGTCGAGTACTCACCCTGAGTGCCGGTCAGCACCGGCAACAGCAGCTCGACGCCGGTCTCTTCGCCGTACTGGAAGAACACCGGAAACAGCGAGCCGGGCTGGCTGTCCATGTTCTCGAGAATGACCGATTCTTCACCCTCGGTGCCGAACGTCACGGTCGCGTTGGCCTTGACCGGAACATCCTGCGAGACCGTGCCGGTGCTGGACTCGTACTGCACGACCAGGTTCTGCTCGGAGTCGGTCGTGTTCACGACGGACACGATCAGGTTCGCCAGTTCACCGTCGGTCGAGAGCAGCAGACCGTTGCGAATGTGGATCTCGCCAACATCACCGCTGACGCCGTCGCTCGCGTTGTACTCGATCGAGGTGGCCTGCGGTGCGAAAAATCCGCATGCGCTCGTGCCCAACAGAATGCCGGCCGCCAATACAACGGATGCAGCGATGCGCGCTCTCACAAGACCTCCATACCGAAGCAGCGGTCGACGGTGGGCCGGCGCTGCAGAATTCGCTTTGTCACTAGCTTAGCGGCGAGTCTGGGCGGCGACATGTCGTCGCCGCCCCTCGCGGGGGCGCGCGTACTTTAGCACCACCTTCATGTGGTATTCTGGACGCTGCTGAAGGGATCCCTATGCTGTTTGAGGTTGGCGAAACTGTTGTTTATCCCCACCACGGCGCTGCGACGATCACCGAGGTGAAAACGCGCATCATTAAGGGTGAAGAGAAGCTCTACCTCAAGCTAAACGTCACGCAGGGTGATCTGACAATTGAGGTTCCCGCCGAGAACGTAGACCTGGTCGGCGTGCGCGACGTGATCGGCCAAGAGGGCCTCGACCGGGTGTTCGAAGTGCTGCGGGCACCGTTCACCGAGGAGCCCACCAACTGGTCCCGCCGGTACAAGGCCAACCTCGAGAAGCTCGCCAGCGGCGATGTCATCAAGGTGTCGGAGGTCGTACGCGACCTGTGGCGTCGCGACCAGGACCGCGGCCTGTCCGCCGGTGAGAAGCGCATGTTGGCCAAGGCCCGGCAGATCCTGATCAGCGAGTTGGCGCTGGCCGAGAAGACCGATGAAGAGCGGGCCTCCACCGTTCTGGATGAAGTCCTCGCTTCCTGATTCTTTATTTTGCTTCGTGAGGGGCGGTGCCGCGAGGTGCCGCCTTTTGCATGTTCATCCCGCTGCATCGCCCAGATAGATACCCTCCAGATATGACTGTTCCCTTCCTGCCGCCGGCCATCCCGCTCGACGACCCCTCACCCGATGCGCCCACCGTTGCCGTGATCATCGTCGCTGCCGGCAGCGGAATCCGTCTGGGGCACGCCGAACCTAAAGCATTCGTTTTGCTGCATATGCGCCCCCTGCTCGACCACGCCCTAGATTCCATTTTTGGAATGCGTTCGCCCGTGCAGATCATCGTCGTTGCCCCCAGCGACCGGGTAACGGATGCCCGCGCCATCGCCGCCGCTGCCGCGGCTCGTCACGAGTCGCCCGCGGCGGCCCTGACGATCGTCGCCGGCGGACGCACCCGCCAGGACTCCGTCGACCTGGGCGTCGCAGCCTTGCTGCCGGGTGTCGACGTGGTGCTCGTGCACGATGCCGCGCGTGCTCTCACCCCCGCCAGCTTGTGCGATGCCGTCGTCGACGCCGTGCGTTCCACCGGGCACGGCATCATTCCGGGGCTCCCGGTCGTGGACACCATCAAACGGGTCGCCGCCTCCGGCGCCATCCTCGGCACCGTCGACCGATCCGAACTCTCCGCCGTCCAGACCCCGCAGGGATTCCCCCGTGCCATGCTCGCCGCTGCCCGCGCCTGGGCCGTGCAGAACGGCCGGTTCGAGGCGCTCACCGATGATGCGGCCCTCGTTGCCGACGCCGGTCACCCGGTCACAGTCATTGCCGGCGACGCCCTCGCCTTCAAGATCACCACGCCCGAAGACCTCGACCGCGCCGACCTGATCCTGTACGCCGCCGCAACCCCGCCACTGCTCCCGCTCCTGCCGCGCATCGGTACCGGCCTCGACGTGCACGCCTTCGCCGCCGACACTGAGCCTGACGACACCACCGAGCTCTGGCTGGCCGGGCTGTACTGGCCGGGGGAGCGCGGCCTCAGCGGTCACAGCGACGGCGACGTCGCCTGCCACGCTATCTGCGACGCCTTGCTCGGCGCTGCCAGTCTCGGTGACATCGGCAGCGTGTTCGGCACGACTGATCCGCGGTTCAGCGGCGCCCACGGCGACGTTTTTCTCACCGAAACGGTGCGCCTGGTCGCAGCCGCCGGCTACCAGATCGGCAACGTCTCGGTGCAGATCATCGGCAACCGCCCCAAGTTCGCGCCGCGTCGGGCAGAGGCCGAAACGCGACTCGCCGGCATCCTCGCTGCACCGATCAATATCGCAGCAACCACGACCGACGCTCTCGGATTCACCGGTCGCGGCGAGGGCGTCGCGGCGACGGCCACGGCGCTGCTCTACCCGCTACCGCCTGCGGCACCAGAGCCGGGTCAGACCCCTGACCTAAACTGGAGGGCGTGACCATGCAACTGTACGATTCGAAGGCCCAGGCCTTGCGTGACTTTGTCCCCCTCGAACCGGGCCAGGTCGGAATGTACGTGTGTGGACCCACTGTGCAGTCCAGCCCGCACATCGGTCACCTGCGCAGCGCCCTGGTCTACGACCAGCTGCGCCGCTGGCTCAGCTACCGTGGACTCAACGTCACGTTCGTGCGCAACGTCACCGACATCGACGACAAAATTCTGATCAACGCCAAGGGCTCGAGCGAGCAATGGTGGGCGCTGGCCTACCGCTACGAGCTCGAGTTCACCGCCGGCTACCAGCGCCTCGGCATCCTTGCCCCCACCTACGAGCCGCGCGCAACGGCGAGCATCACCGAGATGCAGACCCTCATCGCGACCCTGATCGAACGCGGCAACGCCTACCCTGCCGCTGACGGTTCGGCCGACGTGTATTTCTCCAGTGCGAGCTGGGCCGCCTATGGCGCGCTCACGCACCAGTCGCCGGGCAATATGGAAGCGGCAGCGGATGCTTCACCGCGCGGCAAGCGCGACCCCCACGACTTCGCCCTGTGGAAGGGCCACAAGGAGGGCGAGCCGACCTCGGCCGCCTGGCCGTCGCCGTGGGGCCTTGGTCGCCCCGGCTGGCACATCGAGTGCTCGGCTATGGCCGCCCGCTACCTCGGCGACCGGTTCGACATTCACGGCGGCGGACTCGACCTGCGGTTTCCGCACCACGAGAACGAGCTGGCCCAGTCGAACGCGGCCGGCAGCGACTTCGCGAACTACTGGGTGCACAACGGCCTGGTGAACGTGAACGGGCAGAAGATGTCCAAGTCGCTCGGCAATTCCGTGTTCGCGGCCGAACTGCTCGACCAGGCTCGCGCCATCGTCGTTCGCTATTTTCTCGGCGCGGCCCACTATCGCTCGACCATTGACTACAACGACGGGTCCCTGGCCGAGGCCGAGGCGGCCCTCGAGCGCGTCGAAAGTTTTCTCGACCGTGCAGACCGGCGCCTCGCCGGTACCCGGTTCGCCGGGAGTGGCGTCGAGGTCGTGCCCGACGAGTTCGCCGCGGCCATGGACGACGACCTTGCCGTTCCGCAGGCGCTCGGTGTGTTGCACGACACAGTGCGGGCCGGAAACGCCGCGCTGGATGCCGAAGACCTGCACGCTGCGGCATCCGCTCGCAGTGAAGTACTCGCGATGAGCGAAGTGCTGGGAATCAACCCTTTGTCGCCCGGCTGGGCCGTGGCGACGGACGAACCGGCCATGGTGGCCCTGAGTGCGTTGGTCGAGCGGCTGCTCGGCGACCGCAACCTCGCCAGGGAAAACCGCGACTACGCGGCCGCAGACCGAATCCGGGACGAACTCGTCGCCGCCGGAATTACCATCGAAGACACCCCGTCGGGTGCCCATTGGAGCTTTGACTGATGAAGAACTTAGACCGCAAATCGCGTACCGGAGCGGTGCGCAAGGGCAGCCGTGGAGCCCAAGTCGGCTCCGGCGGCCAGGGCCGTCAGGCGCTCGAGGGCAAGAAGCCCACGCCTAAGGCCGAAGACCGTCCGTATCACCCCGCCGGCAAGCGCAAGGCTGCCGCCGAGCGCTTCACCGCGGCCGGCGGCTTCAACTCCCGCCCCGCAGCGGATGCTTCCGCCAACCGCGGCGGCTCGCGCGGCGGCCCCGCTGCTCGCGGCGGTGCCCGCGGCGCATCGCAGGGCGGCCCGCAGCGCGGCACCGGCAACACCGGCGGCG
>NZ_SOGX01000019.1:0-248391 GCF_004403125.1 Cryobacterium sp. TMS1-13-1
GATGCTGTCCGGGTGGAACCGCTCCCGCAGTTTGCGGGCCTTGCCATCAAACTGCGCCGGAGTGAGGCGTTTCGCGTGCGGCAGCAGCACCGCCTCCAGTTCGGCCCGGGCGGGCTGCGAGACGGAATCGAGCTGTTCGAGCAGCCGCTGGGTATGCCGCAAGGAGATCTCCCCGGTGCGGAGGGCGTCAAGGGTCTGCGGGCGGGATTCGACCAGCACCCGGCTCTCCCGCAACAGGCCAGAGGCGGTGCCGGCCGGGATGCGCAGCGCACAGGCCATTTCGGCGACCAGGCCCTGCTGAGCGGCGAAGGTCGCATCCCAGTCGTGCTCGTGTTGCGGACCGGCCTGGGGGCGACCGGTCTCGGCACTGTTGGTGGTGTAATCCCACGCCTCAGTCAGAACCTCGGCCTTACTCGCCTGCGCCCACGCGATCACCTTCTCAAGGAACACCACCCGGTCGACGAACTGCGCCTGGTGCCGCTGGAACGAACTCAGCACGTCCGCGGGACCACCAGGGGCCAGGCCGGGTTGGTCCGGGTCAGCGTCAGCCGGATCAGCCTCGGCACGGTCAGTGTGACGCTCGTCAGCGGTGCCTTCGTCCGCGGTGCATTCGTCCGGGATGAAATCGTCCGGGAGGAAATTGTCCGCGAGGTAGTTCGTATAAAGGAACGCTTCGCGGAGGTCCTCATCGAAGAGGTGCTCGGGCGGCACCGCAGCGAACACCTCAGACAGGTCGAGGTCAGCCGGAATGGGCGGGCCGTCAATCAGCTCCGGCCGGTCAGCCGCCGCGCTCACCGATTCCCAGTTGACCGGTTCCGCGCTCACCGATGCCGGGTTGACCAGTTCCAGTTCCAGGTCGAGGTCTTCATATGGGGCGAATTCTCCGAGCCCCTCGGCAATTTCAAAGCGCCAATCAGCCTGACACTGCGCCCAGAATACCTCGAACTCGGCACGCTCTTCGGGCGTGGAAGGCAAGTAGCCGTGAGCCGCGAAGAACGGATCGACACGGCCCGGCTGGGGAGTGTCGCCGCTCTGGCTCATAGAAGAAGTGTACCAAAACCCGAGGTCCAAGTCGAGAGATTCTCAGATATGTTTGGATTTATGTGCGAATATGCATTCGGGCAGACCCCGGGTTCTCCAGACCGCTCAGGTCAGTCCACGGCGGTCTCGGCAAGCTCAACCAACGGCAAATGGCCGGGTTCTCCAGACCGCTCCGGCCAGTCCACGGCGGTCTCGACGGGATCGACCAACGGAAGTCGCCGGGATTCGCAGGTTGCCATCGTTGATCCCTGGGGATCTCGGTAGGCTCGACCAACGGGGATGGCCGGGTTTCGCAGGCCACCCGCGTTGGTCAAAGGCGGTTTCGACGCGTCTGACCGGCAGCCGGTCACCTGCTTCGCGCAGCAGGTGACCGGCGCCTCCGACTGATACGTCGGCGGCGGCCGAGGCGGCGGCATCCGTTCGTGCAGCAGTCGCCGCGATCGTCAGGTCCTTAATCTGAAACAGGTACCCGAATCCGTGAAACGACAGGCTTTCGCCGCAGGACGCTAGTAGAGCAGGGCGGTCAGCCGAGAGCGAGTCGGCGGGACCCGGGGGTCGTCCTGGCCGATGACCTCGAACAGTTCGAGGATGCGCTCGCGAATAGCGTTGCGGCCGGGGGCTGGCTGGGCCGGAAACAGGCTCAGCAGTCGGTCGAAGGCGTCCTCGATGTGCCCACCGGACAGGTCGAGGTCGGCGACCAGCAACTGCGCGTCGAGATCGTCGGGAGAAGACGCGGCACCGTTCCGAATCTGGTCGATCGTTTTGCCCTGCAGGCGGGCCAGCAAGCTGACCTGGGCAAGGCCGGCGACGGCCATGGTGTCATTCGGGTTCTGGGCGATCGCCGTGCGGTATTCGCTCTGCGCGGTGGCATAATCGCCGGCCTCGATCGCGGCGTAGGCCTCGAGGTGGTGCGGCGGCAGGGGCTCTTCGATGACCTCGGCCGGTTCTCCGTCTGCGGCGGCGGCCGGCGCCTCGGCCGTGCCGGTCACGCCCTGCTGGGCAGCGAGTTCGAGCACGCGGCCGAGCACGTCGCTGATCTGCTCCTCGGCCAGCGGGCCGTTGAACAGCTGTACCGGCTGGCCGGTGATGACGGCGGCGACCGTGGGCACCGACTGGGCCTGGAACGCCTGGGCGAGTTGGGGGTTGGCGTCGATGTCGACGCGGGCCAGTACGAACCGGCCGGCCAGATCGATGATCAGCTTCTCCAGCACGGTCATCAGTGCCGTGGAGGGTTCGCTCCGCGAGGCCCAAAGACCGACGATAACCGGAACGCGCGAGGACAGCTCGAGCAGCTCACCGAAGTTCGTGTCGGTGCCGTCGAGCACGAGGCTCGGCACCGGCACAACGCCGGCGGGCGCGCCAGCAGCCGCTGGTGCCGCTGCGGCACCGGGTGTCTCGGGCGCTGCCGCCTGGCCACGGTTGACGAGCGAGGAAAGGTCAACCGCTCCGCGCAGGTTGGATCCGGACGGGGGCAGGTTGGTCATGGAAGCTCCGCAGATTGGGTGAGGCCCTGGGCAAAGCCCAGGAGGATGATTTTGTCGCTCGATCCGGCCGTCGGCACGTAGAACAACAGCTGGTCGCTGTAGGTGTTGAGAATGCCCTTGGACGACGACGAGATTCCCGACAGTGCCTTGCTGGCGGCCCCGCTCGGGCTGACCGTGGCACCGTCGTTGATCGGTTTGACGATCTCGGTCTCGTTGACGCTGACCGCCACGATGCTGCCCGAGTCGTTGGTGGCCAGGGCGACAGTGCTGCCGTCCCCCGCCGCCGTGCCGAATTCGATCGATGCGGTGGTGGGCAGGGTCGCCTGCCGGTCGGCGCGACTGGCGTCGAACTGGGCGCGGAAGGCATCCACTTCGTCTTCGAACAGGTCGACGGACGGGCTCGCAGCGCCCTGCAGGAGCACATCGGCGTAGGCCGCTGCCAATTCGTTCGGCGGCAAGAGCAGGAGTTTGTTGTCGGGGGCGATCGCCGGCGCCCCGATCAGGGCCGGAGCAACTTCGGGCACCCGCGCAGCCGGCTCAAGCTGAAAGGCGTACTCAATGAGGTAATTCGCCCGCGGTGATTCCTGCTGCAGAATAATTGCGGTCGGTGGAATCTCGGCATCCGTTTCGTTCTGAATCACCGTCATCACCACTCGCGGCCAGGAATTCGTCTGCTGCGGCAGCGTGAAGCTGAGTGGGGCTCCCGGCAAGGCCAGCAGTGGCGGCACTGTCGCGTCGACCGCCCGAATCGCGTAGTTGGCCAGGCGCTGTTCCAGCGCGGGTCCGGTGAACCGGGTCGCGAGAGTGTCCGCGTTGAGGGTCGCATCGGCATCCGCTGTCAGGAGCGAAATCTCGCCCATGATGATTTCAAGCTGCGGGACTGTGACGGCCGGCGGTGCCAGCTCAGCGGCCGCTTCGACCGAGTCGGTAGACACCGGAGTCGGGGTCGGAGTCGCCGTTTCCGTCGTCGTTGCGCTGAAATCCGGCCAGAGATCGGCCGAGCATCCGCTCAGAGCGAGACCGGACACCAAAATCATCGGCAGGATCGCGGTGCGACGGGCAATACCGCGGCGCGACGAGGTGATCTGACTGGCCTTGATGGCCTTCGGCCGGGGTGCGCGCGGCAGCCGCGGCAGGCGCGGTCCGCGCGGAACGTTGCGGCGCGGTCGCCGGGACCGGCGCAGGTGCAACAGGGCCAGCAGGTACAACACGAGTCCGAACAGCAGCAACAGGGCGCCGCCGGCGAGCAGCGGGCCGGCCCACGGGGTGGAATTATCCGATGCCCACGACAAACGGATGTTCGCGGGCGCCGGTTCGACCCCGTCCGAAGCAACGAGCACCGAGATGCCCTCCGGGAGGGTCTGCGTGGTCGTCAACGAATCCGTGTCGCTGATCTCCTCGAGCCACAGGTCGGAACCGGCCGGATTGACGATCAGGGGCTCGGCAGCATCGGCGGCAACCGGCGCATCCGAGCTGTCGTCGTCCGTGTCGGGTTCGACGGCAGCCGTGACAGTGGAGGTCAGTTCGCCCGTTTTTTCGCTCAGCGCCACGGTGGCATAGGCGTCATCACCGATCCAGGCGGCCACGTCTTCGGAGCGCCCGTAGGCCAAAAAGATGGGTCCCTCGCCGCGTACGTTGATCGTCTGGCTACCCGGGGAGGCCGCGAGGGCGCTCGGGTCGATCACGGTGTACAAAGTCTCGCCGGTGGCGGTCGAGGTTAGTGAGCTGAAGGCCGGTTCGAGCAGGATAGTTCGCTGCGCGATGCCGAGCACGATCATCACGGCGGCGAGCACGAATGCCACGATGGCTAGAACAAAACGCACGTATCACCCTTCAGCAATTGAGCTGGTTGGTACCGTTCAGTCACTTTGGCTGAACCACGTGACTGAAAGTCCTCAGACACGATTTTCAACGTTACTCCGTTCGCCTGAAAGGAGCCTAATAGCCGTCCAGCCTCCATTTGGCAGCTGGCGCGTACCGTACGGGGCACCAACACACTAAAATTGACCGGGTGACCCGTAATGCACGATCCATTGATGGGCCCGGCCCCGCGTGTAAGGAGTACAAGTGTCTGACGACGACGCCGATTTCACCCAGGTATTTCGTGGCTATGACAAGGATGAGGTCGCCAAGGCTGTTCAATCCCTGCGCCGACAACTCATCCAGGCCAATACCCAAAATGCTGAGGCCGGCCGCGAGGTCAAACGATTGGCCGCCCGCATCGATGACCTCACCGCCGAGATCGAAGAGGTCGGCAGTCCCACGTTCTCCGGTCTGGGCACGAAGCTGGAAAACACCCTTCGCGTCGCCGAGGAACAGTCCACCCGCGTCATCGCCCAGGCCGATATCGACGCGGAGAAACTGCGCGCCACGACCAGCGACGAGATCGAGCAGCTGCGACGGAATTCCACTGAGCAGGCCGAGCGCACCCTTTCCGACGCCGCCGTCAAAGCTCGCCGACTGCTCGACGATGCTCGCATTGAAACGGATGATTTGCGCGCACGTACCCAGGACGAGCAGGCGAGGGTCATGCAGGACGCTGCCCGGGACGCCTCGCTGATTCGCGGCTCTGTCGCCACCGAGGCGGCCGAGGCCCGAGCCACGGTGAAACGTGAGGTGTCAGCCATCCGCTCTGAAGCGGATCGCGAAGCCGCCGAGGTGCGCGTCGTCGCACAGCGTGAGGCCACCGAGGCTCGCGAAGAAGCGGCCGGCCTGACGCGCGAAACAGAACTTATTCGCGCCGAAGTAGCGCTGGAACTCGACCAGCAGCGCGCGACCTTCAAACAGGAAACCGACCAGGCCCGCGTAACGCTGGCTGCCGAAACCGACCAGGCTCGTGTGGATCGCGCGCGCGACACCGAAGAAGCCCGCCTGAGCCGCGCTCACGAAGCCGAGCAGGCCCGCACCCTGCTCGCCGCCGAGGTGGAACAGGGCCGCATCGACGTGGCCCGCGAGATCGAGCAGGCCCGCGCAGTCGCCGAGGTCGAAAGCGCGCAGGCCCAGACTGACCTCGCCCGCGACCTCGACCGCAAGCGCGTCACGGCCGATCGCGAGATCGAGCAGGCACGTGCAACCCTGGCCGCCGACGTGGAACAAGCCGGCGCCGACCTGACCAGGGACAACCAGCAAGCCCGCCTCGAGGCCGAGGCCGAGGCCGAGCAGGCCCGCATCGACGTACAAACCGAGCTCGCCGCGACCCGGAAGACCGGCCAGCACGAGGCCGCCCAGCTGGCCAGAGAAATCGACCAGGCCCGAGCCGACTTCGATGTCGAGCTGAAAGCCCGCCGCGACGAAGCAGAGCAGGAACACCTCACCCGGCACCAGGAGGCGGTGGCACTGGCGCAGAAATTCCAGACGGATGCCGCCGGGCAGCTCGCCGAGACCACTGAGCGTACGCTCGAACTACGTGCGCTCAACGAGCAGCTGGACACGGGAGCCCGGGCGGAGGCCAAGGCCAACAAGGACCTCGCCGACGAGACTGCCGCGCGCATTCTGCACGACGCCCAGACCAGCGCTTCGGCCCTCGTCGAGGACGCGACGACACGGTCGCGTGCCCTGGTCGCTGACGCCGAAGATCGCATGGCGCAGATTAGAATTGAGCGCGATGCCGTAGCGGGGTACTTTGAAAGCCTGCGCAGCGTTTTGACCCAGGCCGAACGGGTCGCAGCCGAGTAATTCCCTACTCCTGGAGACGACCCGTGAAAATTCAGAATGCGTTTCGGTTCGGACTCGTCGGGACTCTGGGCGTAGGCCTCGGCCTTTTGATCATCACCTCGGTGATCACCCTGCAGACGATCATCATCTACGTCGGCGCCGCGCTGTTCATTGCGCTCGGTCTCGATCCGGCCGTCTCCTGGCTGGAGAAGAAGCGATTTCCCCGCTGGGCCGCGATTCTCACCGTGGTCGCCGCCGTGCTCGGTGTGCTCACCGGCGTCGTTTTCGCAATCGCTCCGATCATCGTCGACCAGGTCTCCAAGCTGGCCCAGCTCATTCCGGATTTGGTCAAGGCGGTGAACAGTTCTACGTTTCTGAGTGATCTCCAGGAGCAGTTTCCCGGCCTCGACATCACGGGGATCACCAAGACCGTCACCGACTCTGTGGGCGGCAACCTCACCAACATCACCACCACCATCGTTCAGTCTGGGCTCGCGTTTGTCGGTGGCCTGTTCGGTGCCCTCATCATTCTCATTCTCACGCTGTACTTCACCGCCTCCCTCAACAGCATGAAGCGCGCCACCTACCAACTGGTTCCCGCATCGAAACGTGAGCGGTTCACCGATATCAGCGAGCAGATCACCACGGCCGTCGGCCGCTACATCGTGGGACAGGCCGCGCTCGCCTCGGTGAACGGCGTGCTGAGCTTCATCTTTCTCTCGATCATCGGCGCACCGTTCCCGGCGCTGCTCGCCTTCATCGCTTTTCTACTCTCGCTCGTTCCGCTCGTCGGTACCATCTCCGGTTCGGTCATCATCGTGCTGACCTGTTTGATTCCCGAGATCGGCAGCTCACCCCAGACCGCGCTGGCCGCCGCCATCTACTACCTCATCTATATGCAGGTGGAAGCATACGTTCTCAGCCCAAACATCATGAGCCGCGCCGTGTCGGTTCCGGGCGCTGTCGTGGTGATTGCGGCCCTGGCCGGCGGCAGCCTGCTCGGCATTCTCGGCGCGCTGATCGCCATCCCGGTCGCCGCGTCGGTCATCATGATCGTCAAGCAGGTCGTCATCCCCCGCCAGAACGAGCTCTAGCTGCTACAACCGGCTCAGGACGGGTCGCGCAAGCCGTCCGTCCATTCGATGGGTAGTGGCACCGCGGCGGGGTTAACGGTGGCGACGATCTCGGTGAGAACCCGCCGGGTCAGGTTTTCGCCGACCCAGAGGTGTTTGCCGCCCTCGACGGCGACGAACCGAAGGCTGGGCACACTCGCGAACCGCAAGCGAGCGGCATCCGGTCGCAGGTAATCGTCGAATTCGGGAATGACCGCGACCAGCTGCCGCTCATTCCCAGCCCACGCGGCCAGTTCGGCCTTCGTCGTGCGGTGCAGCGGCGGTGACAGCAGAATGGCGCCGCGGATCGGGTGCTCCAGCCCGTACTTGAGGGCGAGCTCAGTGCCGAAGGACCAGCCGACCAGCCACGGATTGGGCAGATGGCGTTCGGCGACGAAGGCCATCGCCGCGGCCACGTCGGCGCGTTCGGTGACGCCCTCCCCGAAGTCACCGCCACTGGTGCCGCGCGGCGACGAGGTCCCGCGGGTGTTGAAGCGCAGTACGGCCAGATCGGCCATCGCCGGCAGGCGGTTGGCCGCCTTGCGCAGAATGTGCGAGTCCATGAATCCACCGGCCGTGGGCAGCGGATGCAGCGTCACGAGCGTCGCCACCGGCGTACGCCCGATCGGGGTCGCCAACTCCCCCACCAGGGTGAGGCCATCGCTGGTTTTGAGTTCGATGTGCTCGATGCTGGCGGGCAGTTCGATGCCGCCACGAATGTCGACCGGCAGGGTCACGGACGTCTCCTCGGTCATTTGATTCTCCAACAGTGAGTGTGCCAGTGCCGCCGGTTGGCTAGGTCGGCCGCATCGCCAAGCACTCCATCGCCGCGCCAGGCGACCATGTGCGCCGTGCCGGGCACGATGTCGAGGGTGCAGCCAGGACACAGATAGGTCTTCGCGGCCTGCTTGGCCGGCACCGGTTGAACGTGCCACAGTCCGTCGCGGCGCACCTCGCTGCGGCGCCAGCCCGCCAGCAGGTCGTTCAGGTCAGCGCCTGCGCCATCGTCTCGCGGAGCGCTCTTGCGGCTTCGGGGTCGATTGCTGCGCGCCATCACAACAGTCTAGGTTGCTGCCCGACGACACCGTAAATGAGAACGGTAAGCGCTAATACCAGCCGGAAGCCTGGGACTTGGCCCAGGCGCCGCACGGGGTGCCGTAGCGGCCGGTGATATAGCTGAGGCCCCATTCGATCTGGGTGCCGGCGTTGGTCGCCCAGTCGTCACCGGCCGTGGCCATTTTGGAGCCGGGAAGCGCCTGCGGGATGCCGTAGGCTCCGCTCGAACTGTTCTCGGCGTTCACTCGCCAGCCTGATTCTTTCTGCCACAGCGAGACCAGGCAGTTGTACTGGTCTTCGCCCCAGCCCCGACCCGCGACAGCGTCGTACGCGTAGGCCTGAGCGGAACCGGGATCCGGAACTGCGGCGGACGGGGCGGTGACGCTTCGCTTCTTTTCCACGGCGACGACCACCGGTACCGGTTTGGGCTTCTCGGTGACGGTGAAGCCGTCGCGAGTGATGGTATTGGTGTAGCTGCCGGCCACGAGCACGGCCTGGGCCGGCCCCTCGTCGGTGGTGCTGCCGGCGAGTTGAAAGTAGGGGGATGCAGTGGCACCCGAGTAGGGATCGACGACGGTCACGAGCACGAACGCGAAGGCGGCGGTGAATCCGAACAGAAAGTGAGTCGGCTTGGCCCGACGCCGAGTTCGACGAACCGACGGCCGCGCCTTGGCCGGGACGGATTCGATTAGTTGCAGATGCCTACCCATTACTAGATGACCCTAGCCCACATCTTTGGTAACGGCCAGATAACGGTCACCAAATCAACGTACCGCCAGCATCACGTCGACGACGCTGTCGAGCACCAGGTCGACCTGGCCTTCGCGGTATCCGCCCCGTTCAGGGCGAAAAACGGCGGTTCGTACTTCGTCGACGGTGAGCTCACGACCGTCCAGAAAATACTTCACCAGTTTGTTTGCGAACCGATCAACATCGACCCGTTTGTAGCCGACCGCGAGCACACTGGTACGGGTGAATCGGTGCCCGGGCGCACGGCTGAGGCGGGCAACAAGTACCGTGGCGGTCTTCTCGGCGTCGACCATCCAGGCCTGCTCTCCCCCGGTGCGCGTGGCGTCATCGCGTTCCCGGGCGGCAAAGGCGTCCTCGAGTCGCTCCAGTGCAGCGTCGACATGTTCCGGCGAATATCCGCCCTTGTGCATGGCGAAGGCGGTGTGTCGAATGGCTTCGGCCGTCAAGGTCGCGCCAGTGCGGTCGGCTTCCGCGGCGGCCTTGACGCCGACGATGGCGTGGATGGCCTCCGTCCCGTCCGGCACAGTTCCCGATACTGGGCTCCCGTGGCGGTCAGCACTACTGCGGGCGGTGATCTCGTTCACGGATTCGACGACGCGGGTGTCGGCATCCGTTTCATCGTCGGTCAGGTCGTGCCGATCGTAGGCGCGTCGGGCCGCGGCCAGAAAGGCATCGACCTGGCTCACGTTGTAGCCGAGAGTCTTCTTGCCCACTCGGGGAAATATGGTGCTCATAGCCTCATTGTCTCGGTTGTGCTGACGGGGGGCGAATCGGTTCGGCTCACGCAAAGACCAGGTAGAGGGCGTAGGCCGCGGCGGCCGACGGGAGGATCGAGTCCAGCCGGTCCAGAAAACCGCCGTGCCCGGGCAGCCAGGAGCTCATGTCCTTGATACCGAGGTCGCGTTTGATCAGCGATTCGGCCAGATCGCCGAACGTCGCCGTGAGCAGAATCACGACGCCGAAGACCAGCCCGAACCACCACTCCTGATCCAGCATGAAGATGGACAGCAGAACGCCGGCGATCATGCAAATCAGGCCGGCACCAATAAAGCCTTCCCAGGTTTTCTTGGGGCTGATCGAGGGTGCCATCGGATGCTTGCCAAAATTGAGCCCGCTGACGTAGGCCCCGGTATCGGCGGAAATAACCAGGATCAGGAAGGCAAGCGCCCACCACTGCCCCTCGGGCTGGGCGACGAGCAGCACGGCGAAGCTCGCCAGGAACACGACATAGACCTGAATCAGGATGCCGCCGCCCACGTCGCCGACAATGGACCGGGCCGGGGCGCGATGGGACGGAATCACCAGAAGCGCCAGCCGCCACAGGGCGATCAGCACGATCCCGCCGAGCATCACGAGCCACTGGCCGGTCGCCTCTTCGTAGAACGCGGCCGGGACGATCGCGACGGCAGAGATGACGACCGGGATGCGCGGAACATTACGTCCGGCGTGCCGCAGCGCCTGGGCCAGCTCGAAGGCACAGAAGGCGACGATCACGACCGCGAAGATCATGAACAGTTGCTTGACGATGATGAGGCTGACCAGCATCGAACCGCCGAGCACGAGCCCGATCAGTATTGCGAGAATGAGGTTGCGCCCGGTACGGGCTTCGATGCGCTCGTTGGTGGCATCAAGCTGGGCACGCGTCGCCTGCACCTGCCGCTCGAAATCAGCCTTGGTAGTTTGCACCTGACGTTCAAAATCGGCCCGCGTCGTCTTCACTTGCGCCCGAAACTCGGCACGACTGACACCGTGACCGCGCTTGTGCGGCTGGTCGTTCCCGGGTTTCTCGGTCATCTGAAGGCTTCCTAGATCTCGAGGAGTTCGGCTTCCTTGCGCTTGAACGCGTCATCAATGCCGTCCACATGGCTCTTGGTGATCAGCTCCAGCTCTTTCTCGGCCCGACCGACCTCGTCGTCGCCGACCTCGCTCTTGAGCGCGTCGAGCTCATCCTTGGCCTTGCGACGGATGTTTCGCACCGAGATGCGGGCATCCTCTGCCTTGGCCTTGACGATTTTCACGAATTCCTTGCGGCGTTCCGTGGTGAGCTCTGGGAGGGTCGCGCGAATGGTAGTGCCGTCGTTGCCGACGTTGGCGCCCAGGTTCGGAGTGTCGCGAATGGCGATCTCGATGTCGCGCAGGGCCGCCTTGTCGTACGGGCCGATCAGCATGGTGCGCGCTTCCTGATTCTGCAGGGAAGCGAGCTGCTCCAGCGGGGTCAAGGTGCCGTAGTAACTCACCAGGATTTTCGCGAACATCTGCGGGTTGGCGCGCCCAGTGCGCACGGTTCCAAAATCATCTTTGGCGGCCTCGAGGGCCCGGTTCATGCGCGCAGTGGCGTCGGAAAGAACATCCGCGATCACGGTGACTCCTTTATTGGTGGTGGAATAATTCTAGTTGGAGACGCGCGTGCCCAGATCGGTGCCCAGAATGGCGGCGGTGACGTTGCCTTCCGGGGCCATGCCGAAGACCTGCATCGGCATGTGGTTGTCCATACACAGGCTGAAAGCGGTGGAGTCGACCACCTTGAGGCCGCGCTGCAGCGCCTCGAGGTAGGTGATGTGGTGGATCTTCTGCGCATCGGGGTTGGTGCGCGGGTCGTCGGAATACACGCCGTCGACACCGTTTTTTGCCACGAGCACGACGTCAGCGTCGATTTCGAGGGCGCGCTGGGCAGCGACGGTGTCGGTGGAAAAGTAGGGCAGGCCAGCGCCGGCACCGAAGATGACGACGCGGCCCTTCTCGAGGTGACGCTCGGCGCGGCGCGGAATGTACTGCTCAGCGACCTGGGTCATCGAGATGGCGGACTGCACCCGGGTTTCAGCTCCGGCCTGCTCCAGGAAGTCCTGCAGGGCCAGAGCGTTCATGACGGTGCCGAGCATGCCCATATAGTCGGCGCGGCCACGGTCCATGCCGCGCTGGGAGAGCTCTGCGCCGCGGAAGAAGTTGCCACCGCCGACGACGATGGCGACCTCGACCTGCTTGGCGCCCTCGGCGATTTCACGGGCCAGCGAGCTGACAACATCCGGGTTGACTCCGACGGCTCCGCCGCCAAAAGCCTCACCCGACAATTTCAGAAGCACTCGTCGTTTCTTGACGATAGCGGTGAGGTTCACTGGGCTGTTATGGGTGGGGTTGCTGGCCGTGTCAGTCATGTCGTGCGGGGCCTTCCGAAGTGGGGGTGTTACCAAACTACCAAGAGCGCGCGCGTACCCCAGGGGCACACACAAAAACGGAGGCCGGATCGCTTTCGCAATCCGACCTCCGTCGTTTTTTGTTAGGCGCCGACCTTGAACCGGGCAAAACCCGACACGGTCAGTTTTGCATCGTCGAGGACCTTCGCAACGGACACCTTGTTGTCTTTGGCGTAGTCCTGTTCGAGCAGGGCGACCTGCTTGAGGTACGCCTTGACGCGTCCCTCAACGATCTTGGGCAGTGCCGCTTCCGGCTTGCCCTCGTTCTTTGAGATCTCGGTGACGATCTTGCGCTCGGTCTCCACCAGGTCAGCAGGAACATCGCTGGCCGCGAGGTACTCGGGGTTGGCGAACGAGATGTGCTGGGCGACGCTGCGAGCGGTCTCGACGTCGGCTCCAGAGAAGCCGAGAACAACGCCGACCTGCGGGGGCAGGTCCTTGCTGGTCTTGTGCAGGTAAATCGAGAACGATTCGCCGGTGACGGCGGCAACACGGCGAAGTTCGAACTTCTCGCCGATGATGGCCGCTTCGCCGTCGATGAGCTCGGCAACGGTCTGGGTGCCGGCCGTCGCGGCCAGTCCAGCCTCAACCGTGGTCGCGCCAGCGGTGGCGATCGCGTCGAGCACCTTGTCGGCCAGAACGACGAACTTGTCACCCTTGGCGACGAAGTCGGTCTCGCAGGCGAGTTCGATCATGTACGCGGTCGTGCCGATTTCCTTGGCAGCGACGAGTCCCTCAGAGGTGGAACGGTCAGCGCGCTTGGCGTTGCCCTTTGCACCCTTGAGACGCAGGATCTCGATGGCCTTGTCCATGTCGCCGTCGGCTTCAACGAGGGCGTTCTTGGTGTCGACCATTCCGGTGCCGAGGTTTTCGCGGAGAGCCTTGACGTTTTCGAGTGTGAAGTTTGCCATACCGGGTTCCTTACTTGGTCTCTTCGGCGGCAACGGTCGGCTCGTCGGCGACAGCAGCCAGTACGGCGGCAATGTCGGAGTCGGCGACAGCGTCGGCGATGGTGACGGAGGGCTCTGCAACGACGGCCTCGTCGGCGGCGACGGTAGCGTCGGCAACCTTCTCGGTCTCGGCAGAGGACTGCGCGGGGGTGGTTTCGGCGTCGGAGGCCTGAAGCAGTTCAGCTTCCCACGCGGCGAGAGGCTCAACTTCGGCCTCCGGCTTGGCGTGGCGCTGGATCAGGCCCTCGGCTGCTGCGTCCGCGATGATGCGGGTCAGCAGGCCAACGGAGCGGATGGCGTCGTCGTTGCCCGGGATCGGGTACTGCACGTCGTCGGGGTCGCAGTTGGTGTCGAGGATGGCGATGACGGGGATGCCGAGCTTGCGCGCCTCGTCAATAGCGAGGTGCTCCTTGTTGGTGTCAACAACCCACAGCGCAGACGGGGTCTTCGTGAGGTTGCGGATTCCGCCGAGGCTCTTGTGCAGCTTGACGAGTTCGCGCTTCTTGATGAGCATTTCCTTCTTCGTGAAACCGCTCTTCGCGGTGTCTTCGAAGTCAAGCTCTTCGAGTTCTTTCATGCGGGCCAGACGCTTGGAAACGGTCTGGAAGTTGGTGAGGAGTCCACCGAGCCAGCGCTGGTTGACGTAGGGCTGGCCTACGCGCTGCGCCTGCTCTGAAATGGATTCCTGGGCCTGCTTCTTGGTGCCAACGAAGAGGATGGTGCCGCCGTGGGCAACCGTCTCCTTGACGAAGTCATAGGCCTTGTCGACGAACCCGAGCGACTGCTGCAGGTCGATGATGTAGATGCCGGAACGCTCGGTGAAGATGAAGCGCTTCATCTTCGGGTTCCAACGGCGGGTCTGGTGCCCGAAGTGCACGCCGCTGTCAAGCAGCTGGCGAATGGTTACGACGGCCATGTGCCGTACTCCTGTTCTGATGCGCGCTCGCACGCACACCAATCGGTTTGTGCGATGATCGGTCGATCATCGCTCCTGGTGCCCGGCACATGTCCGCCCTGTACCTGCAAGATTCGCTGTGCATGAATCTGGCTGTACGGGACCGATTGAACATGGCGGCCAAATGGGCACGCGTAGTCAGCGCACAAAGCGCTGCTGGGGATAGCGTACCACCGTCGGCCGGGTGGTCGAGACCGGACCGCAGGAGAACGGCTCCTCCACCGCCGCGGTCCTTATGTCCTCTGCACGATTGCGCCCACGAGCTGTTCGCCCGAGGCGCCACCCGGCCAGGCTGGCCCCATGCATACGGTACGCAATCTCGCGATTCGCCGCCTGGCGACATCCGCTGTGATGCTGCTCATTCTTCTCGGGAGTCCCGTTGCCACGGCGAGCGCGGTTCCCCCGGCGGTCGTGACGCCGGCAGCGGATGGCTGGCGCTGGCCGCTTCCGGAGCCGCACCGGGTGATCGCCCCGTTCATTGCGCCGGTCACGCCCTATGCTGCCGGTCATCGAGGCATCGACCTGACGGCGCAGACCGGCGATACCGTGCTGGCTCCGCACGACGGCGTCGTATCGTTCGCCGGAGTGGTCGTTGATCGACCGGTGCTCTCCCTCACCCAGGCCGGTGATCTGATCACAACGGTGGAGCCGGTGCTGGCGCTCGTGGCCGAGGGCGACCGGGTGCAGGCCGGGCAGCAGATCGGAACTGTGGCGACGGGCGGCCATTGCCCGCCGGGCTGCCTGCACCTGGGGATACGCCTGCACGGGAACTACGTGTCGCCGCTGCTCTATCTCGGCGGCTTACAGCGGGCAGTTCTGCTTCCGGCCGGCCCGTGACGGTGCGCCGTACTGACGTGTCAGCGCGACCATAGCAACGCCGGCGGTCAGGCGCGGGGGTGGGCCAGTCCGTAGCTGGCCTTGAGCCGTTCGGCGGAGACGTGCGTGTAGATCTGGGTGGTGCCGAGGCTGACGTGTCCGAGTAGCTCCTGCACGGCCCGCAGGTCGGCGCCGCCGTCGAGAAGGTGGGTGGCCGCGGTGTGTCGCAAGGCGTGGGGACCCGCCGGACCGGTTCCGGGAACCTCGGCGAGCAGCGTGGCAACCAGTCGGTAGACCCCGCGTGTGCCCAGACGCTGACCCTGGCGGCCAAGAAACAACGCTGTGGTGCCGGGTGCTGTGGTGCCGACCGCTAACGTCGGGCCCGAGCTCGACGCGTGTTCCACGAGCGAGCGGCGGGCCAGGCCGAGGTAGTGCACGATCGCACGCTGCGCCGGCACGCCGAACGGTACCACGCGCTCCTTGGAGCCCTTGCCCGTGACCCGCACGGTCAGCCGGTCGAGGTCGACGTCGGCGACGTCGAGTCCGACGAGTTCGGAAACACGCAGGGCCGAGGCGTAGAGCAGTTCGACGATTGCCAGGTCGCGCACGGCCAGATCACGCACGGCCAGATCACGCACGGCAGGTTCGCGATCGATGCGGGTCCCGGATTCAGCGCCATCTGGCATACCTCTGGCCTCCACTCCCCCGTGCGCGCGGGCCGTCAGCAGTTCGAGCAACTCGTTCATCTGGGTGTGGGTGATCACGCGGGGAAGGGTGTGGCCAGGCTTCGGCGAGCGCAGGCGAGCGGCCGGATCCACACTGTCGTCGCGGGCCCGCGCCAGCCAGGCGGAGAAGCTGCGCGCTGACGCCGACCGACGGGCGAGCGTCGCGCGGGCCAGGCCGGCCTGGGTGCCGACCCACAGCCATTCCCGCAGCAGCTCCAGGGTCAGATCAGCGGATGCCGCGGCACCACGTTCCGCAGCAAACGCCGCCAGCTGCGCCAGATCGGTGCGGTACGCCCGAACGGTGTGCGCCGAGTAGCCACGCTCCGCGCTCAGGTAGCGCAGAAACGCGTCGATGTCGTCGGTCAGGGTCACGGTTTCAGTTTCGTCTCGGCAGCGAGCGTGCCGCGCGCAACCCGCGGCACGGGGGCAGAATTGGCGGGCCGAACGGCATCCGTTCGTGGTCGCGTTGGTCTGCTGGCGCTGGGGCGCTTCGCGTGATCATTGTTGGCGGGAAAAGGCTTCGAGTCGGGCTTCGGGTGACAGGGTGGCCAGTCGATCGACGTAGTCGGCCGGAAAATGGGTGGCCGTATCGAAGGCGCCGATCGGTACCTGCGAGTGCGTGATCTGGTCGGCGTAGACGTGCAGCAGGTTGACGGTGCGGCCGCCTTTGACGCCGGTCAGTTCACGCTCGGGAGCGCTGAGATCCATCGTGTAGCAGGTGGCCGCGGCCACGGAGACTGGAATTCCGGCGAACAGACCCTGGGTCGCATAGTGCAGGTGACCACCGAGAATCGCGCGTACGTCGCTGCCGGCCAGCACCGCCGCCAAGCGCGGCTGTTCCTGCAGTTCGAGCACGCTCATCAACGGCAGCGGGGTGGGAATCGGCGGGTGGTGCAGCGCCAGGATGGAGCCGTGACGGGCGGGCGTGCTGAGCACCGTGCGCAGCCACTCCAGCTGCGCGTCGGTCACCTCACCGTGGTGATAGCCCGGCACGCTGGTGTCGAGGGCAATGATTCGCAAGCCGTCGAGGTCGTGCACCTGGTCGACAGGGTCCTGGTCGACGCGGCCTTGGTCGAGAGTGCCTTGATCAGCTGCGCGCGCAGCTTCGCCCGGCTGATCCTGCCCGAGTAGGACGCTCCGAAATGCGGCGCGCTGGTCGTGGTTGCCCATCACCCAGATGACCTTCGCTTGCCACTGGGCCGCGGCGGCTTCGACGATGCCGCGGATGCGGCGGTAGGCATCCGCTTCGCCACGATCGGCGACATCACCGGTGATTATGAGGGCATCGGGGCGGATGCCCGACCGGTGCAGCTGTTCGAGGGCACGATGCACCGTGGTGTCGGTGTCGACGGTGCCGTACAGCGCCGAGGCATCCGCTAGAAAATGGGTGTCGCTGAGGTGAACCAGAATCTTGTCGGCGGGCGCATACTGGCCCCACTGCATGCTCGCCATTTCCCGTCCCGTCGTTGGGATCCACCCTACGGGCTGCCACCGACAGTCCGGTCACCCGGGGCTATCATGGCTGCATGTCTGCCCAGCCGGACGCCTACACCGAGGCGTTGGACCGTGCACTGCTGCACGCCCAAGCCTGGCTTGCGTCGCTCCCTATCCGCCCGGTCGGCCCCGCGTCGACGCTGATACTCTGGCCGCGCTGTCGACCGGCCCCATTCCCCCGACTCCAACCGCTGCGGCCGACGTCATTGACGAGCTGGGGCCCTTTGCGGAACCCGGTCTGATGGCGATGCCGTCCGGTCGGTTCTTCGGCTGGGTGATTGGGGGAACCCTGCCAGCAGCCCTCGCCGACGACTTGCTGGTGACCGCGTGGGACCAGAACGCCGGAATGCGCTTCGCCACTCCCGCGACTGCCGTGCTCGAGGAGGCCGCTGCGGGCTGGCTCCTTGATCTGCTCGGGCTTCCTTCCGGAACGGATGTCGGATTCACGACGGGCGCGACGATGGCCAATTTCGTCGGTCTTGCCGCCGGTCGGCAGTGGGTTCTGGAGCATCCGACCCGATGGGTGCAGCGATCGACGTGGCGAAGCGGCAGGGAGCCTGGGTACACGTGGACGGGGCTTTCGGCCTGTGGGTAGCGGCCGACGGCACTCCGGCAACATTGGCCCGGGCAACCCGTTCGAGAAGGTGCCGGAGCTGTCCCGTCGGGCGCGAGGCGTTCCGGTCTGGGCTGCGCTCCGATCCCTCGGTCGTGATGGCACGATCGCGCTGGTCGACGGGCTCGCGGCCAATGCGCGTGCCCTGGCCGATGGGCTACGGTCGATGCCGGGGTCGAGGTCCTCAACGAGGTGGTGTTCACGCAGGTGTGCGTGAGTTTCGGCAGCGACGATCGCACCCGGCGGGTGACGCAACAGCTCATTGCCGACGGCTCAGCGTGGATGTCGAGGTCGCGCTGGCACGACCGGGACATTCTGCGCATCTCGGTGAGCAACTGGTCGATGGATGCCGCGGACGTCGCGTCCTCCCTCGCCGCCGTGAAGCGGGCCTGCGCGGCCATGGACGGGGCCGAGGACAAAGCTGTGGTCCCAGACTTGGAGGCAGCGATGGGCACAGTTGTGGACGCAGCCAACGACATAGTGGAGCGCTGGCCGGACGCCACGTGCTCAGCTCCGCACCCGCACCCGCACGCGCACGCGCACGCGCACGCAATCCATAGCCCCGCAACGGACGATCGAAATTGACCCTGCGGATCTAACGGCCGCATCCGACCACCATCCAGTGACGCCGCACGCCCGGCCACGGGAGCGCCGCTCCAGCTGGTTCCTGGTAGCCCCATACGCGCCTTACGCGCGGCGCACCCAGCCAGCCTCGCGTTCCTGGGCGGCGCCGTCGAGGTCGAGGCCGCCCAGGGCGCCGCGCACGGCCGCACTCGACAGCCCGGCTCGGCGTGACAGGTCGGCGACCGTGCGCGGCGAGCGACCGCTGAGGGCATCAAACACGCGCACCTGGTCGCTCGTGCGGGGTATCGGCCCGGGGCCGGTGTCGGTTTCGGGCCCCGCTTCCAGGTGGAAATTGGCCAAGGGCACCTGAACCGACCGATCGCCGACCAGTTCGGCCATTTCGGTCGGGTTGGTCACGCACACCGCGGCGAACTCCCGGATGAGGCGGTGGCAGCCAGCCGAGGTCGGGCTCGTGATCGGGCCGGGCACCGCGCCAAGCGGGCGACCGAGCGCGGAGGCGTGGCCGGCTGTGTTGAGCGAGCCGGACCGCCAGCCGGCCTCAAGCACGACCGTCGCCGCACTGGACGCGGCGATGAGCCGGTTTCGTTGCAGAAACCTCCATTTCGTGGGTGCTGCGCCGCAGGGAAGCTCGGAGACGACCGCGCCGGAGGCCACGATGCGGGTGAGCAGGGAGTCGTGGCCACTCGGGTAGAACCGGTCGACTCCCCCGGCGAGAAAGGCCACGGTCAGACCGTCACTGGCCAGGGCGGCCCGGTGGGCCATCCCATCGATGCCGTACGCGGCACCGGAAACGATGGCGAAGCCACGGTCGACCAGCCCCGCCGAAGCTTCCATGGCGATGTGCTCGCCGTATCCGGTGGCTGCCCGCGCCCCGACCAGTGCAATGGAGTTGGGCAGCGCGGCGAGGGCACCGGGTTCGCCACGCCACCACAGGGCAAGCGGGGCGTGTTTCTCGAGGTCATTGAGAGCCGCCGGCCAGAGGGAATCCGTGGCCAGCAGCAAACGAGCCTCGACGCGGGCCGCCTGTTGCAGCGAGCGGATGACCTCGGTCGAGTTGAGCCGCGGGCGCCAGCGCTGCAGCCCCTGGTCTAACGCGGCCTCGAGTTCGGCGCTGGTGTCGGCATCCGCTTCGCTGAAATCGATGGACGGACTCACGGCGAACAGCACACTCGGGCCGACGGTCGTATCGCCGGAGAGCGCGTCGCGCACCAGGGCACCGAGGCGCACCGGGCTCCACGCCTCGAGAATAACGGTCAGGGCGACGCTGGCACCGAGGCTCGCCACGAGCACTCCGGCCGTGCCGTCGCCCGGCTCGGCGATGCCCGACCACGCGGCGCGGGCGAACACCTCGGCGACCATTGCGGTCTCGATTTCCATGGCGTCGCCGTTGGTCGTGCCGCTCCCGTCTGCACCGTCGGCCCGATCCGTGCCATCAGCAACGCCTGCGCTGCCGGCCAGACCTGGTTTCCTGGCGCTCGAAATCGGGACCAGGTTCTGGCCTGCAGCCGCGGTGCCATCGCAGGTCTGCGGTCCGTCACCGGCCGCCGGCATCCCACCGCGCACACCGGCGGCGAGTGCCCTGACCCGGGATTCGTCGAGACCAAACAGCTTCATGATGTCATTCCTTTGCGTAGGTAAAGGGCTTGACCGACCTGGTCGGCGCCGGGACTGGTGAGACCGTCGTAGTCGGCGAGGGTCCAGGCGATGCGCAGCACCCGGTCGTAGCCGCGCATGGTGATTCCGCCACGTTCGAGGGCGCGATCCAGGCCCGCCGTGCATGCCGGGGCCAGCCGCACCGGGGCACCGCGCAGCCACGGGCCGGGCACCTGGGAGTTCACGGTCCACGGCGTGCTGCCCAGCCGTTCGGCTGCTGCAGCCCGAGCGGCCACCACCCGATCCCGGGCGCTAATGCTCGTGACGCGCTGGGTGCCGGCGGCGAAGCGCAGCTGGGCGGCGGTAATGCGCTTGACGTTGAGTTGGATGTCGATGCGGTCGAGCAGCGGACCGGAGATGCGCGCAAGATAGCGGCGGCGCGCGTTCGGCGGGCAGGTGCAGCTCAGGTCGCCGGCCCCGTACTGCCCGCAGGGGCAAGGATTGGCCGCCATCACCAGTTGGAAACTGGCCGGAAAGTGGGCGACGGCATTGGCTCGGTGAATGCTGATCCAGCCGGATTCCAACGGTTGGCGCAGCGCGTCAAGCACCGGCGAAGCGAATTCGGGGGCTTCAGCAAAGAATCAGTTATACACCCTTGTGATATTGTCAACTATGAGTCAATCATCGACCCCGAAGAGGGCGGCCCTATACCTCAGGCAATCGCTCGATCGTGCAGAAGGCATCGACAGCCAGCTCATTCGTTGCACCAAGCTTGCTGAAGCTCGCGGCTGGAATATCGTCGCAACCTTCAAGGACAACGAGATCCGAGCGTCCAAGCCCCGCGGCCCAGAGACAGGTTGGGGTGAGATGCTCCCCCGCATCGGCAATGACTTCAACGTTGTCATCGCGGTGGACCTCGACCGTTTGCTCAGGAACACCCGCGATCTCAACACGCTGATTGATCTTGGCGCACGGGTCGTCACCGTCGATGGCGAGATCGACCTCAGCACAGCAGACGGTGAGTTCCGAGGCACGATGCTTGCTGGCATTGCTCGGTTCGAGTCACGCCGCGCGTCGGAGCGTCAGAAGCGCTCGAAGCAGCATGCAAGCGAGTCAGGCAAATGGCACGGAGGGATACCGCCCTACGGTTACAGCGCCAAAGATGGTGCGCTCGTTGAAGTAAAGAGTGAGGTCAAGCTGATCAAGGATGCCGCGAAACGCTTGCTCGAAAACTACGAGCCGATGCACGCAATCATCACTGATTGGAACAGTCCGAAAGTTCCCGGCGGTTCAGTACCGAAACACAAGACGCGAGGCGGTCATCACTGGAGGCAGTCGAATCTGCGGCACATCCTCATGAACCGTGCAATGCTCGGAGAGACCAAGGCAGGCAAAGTCGGTTGGAAGCCGATCATCGAACAAGACACCTTCGACCGCCTCCAAGCATTGCTCACCGATCCCTCCCGCAAGGTCACTCACTCCCCCGGCGTCAAAGGTGGGAAATACAGCATGGGTGGAGGCCTTACCGTTTGCGGCAAGTGCGGCAAGCCCCTCATTACAAGCACCAAGTCAGGTGGAGGCGAAGGCAAGCGCCCCTCCCTCTCGTGTCTTCGGCGCGTACACGGCCCGAGCGAGCATCACCCTCAGGTGCAGCGGATGGTTACCCGCGATGGCAAGAAAGTCGAGGTCTGGCAAGACACCGGACGAGTCGCCGTAGCCCACGACCTCCTTGAGGAGTACGTATTCAGCCAGGCGACAGCACGGCTGAAGTCGACTGAGCAATGGCACTCGCGCAAGTCCGAGAAGGACCCCGCCGTCGATGCGAAGATCGCGGCCCTCAACGAACAACGCACGGCTCTGGCTCAGAAGCTTGACCGCACTGAGGACTTCGCGTTGGACGGTCTGATCAGCAAGGCGAAGTTGAAAGCGGCGCGAGACAGCATCACCGCCGAGATCGAACAGATCAGCAGGGACATCGCTAAGTTGGTCGGGAAGCCCTCGGTTGGTGAAGTCTTCGGAAAGCTAGATCGAATATTGGCAGCATGGCCAAAATGGACTCCGGGCAAGCGTCGAGAGTTTTTGAAGTTCTTCATAGAGCGTGTCGTCATTGACGACTGGCCTTCGGGCGTGCCACGCAACACCTTCCAGCTACCAAGCGAATCCGATAGGGATTACAAGAACCGCGAAAGAGTACGCCTAATGGCGGCCGTCGAGGCGAGAACTCGAATTGAATGGCGTGACGAGTGATTCGATCAGGCGACTGGCTTTGAAAAGATCTAAGTGAACTCCTCGAGCGTGCATAGCAAACGCGCCATTCGGGATGCTTCCTGATCGGCGGCCATCGTCTGAGAGGCCAGATAGTATCCAGGGGTGGATCTAGTTGGGGATGAAAGCCGTGCGTTCTGGGGTGCAGCTGCCCAAATTGTTCCGATACTCGCCTTGGCCCTTGTAATTGAAACGCGATTCATTGCCGGACGCTGGCGCAAGAAAAAATTCAAGAAAAATAGGAAGAGCCGATGGTTCCTCGGAATTGCCTATTCGCTGGTAGTGGTGCCCCTCCCGAACGTGTTGATGTTATCGCTCGCGAATACTGCCGAAGAGAGCACCAGCGGAATCGGGAGTCTTCTCGTGTCGCTGTGGATCGGCGCGGCGATCTTTCTCGTGGCCTACATTCCGGCGTGGCGCCTACTAAGCGTTGCGTTAACTGACCTCTTGCAATTGCTGGGGGATATGTTCCCATGGTCAGCCATAAACACGCTTCGGCGCACCGTCCGCCAAGGCGACATTTTGCACGCCGAAGCTATTCGCTTCGTGCGGGGGCGTCGAATCTCTAGTCTGATGGCTCTGGCGGACGTATATATCGGGATCATCCCGTTGGAGATTAAGAATGACCGGCATGGCTGGACCACTGAACAGCGTATCCAGAGCCAATCGAACCATGCGATTCTCGCCCAGATCTGGAAACACGACGCGGAATTCAGACGAGCGATAGCGAAATTCGAAAAACAGCGGCGTGCTGGAAACGGTCTCGTCGATGCCGAAATCATTGAACGCAACAAAGTAGCCCTCAAGCACATGAACCGCGTGACGACGGATTTGCTCGCGGGGATTTCGGGTTAGAGCTGTAGCCGAGCGGATAGGTACCTTTGCAGGTTAAGACTCGGCCCGCGCCCGCTTGAGGTCGGGCAGACAGCGCCTAGGGCCAAGGCAGCATGGGAGAGAGGTATTTCTCGATCACTTCCAATTCGGTAAGTTTATCGCGTGGACACATGGAACAGCTTCTGGACGTGGGCGAATGAGAACCAACTCGCCGCTACTGTAATCGGTGGTGCCATCCTGTTGGGTGCCCTCAAACTTCTGTCTTTCATCCCAAAGATTGGCCCGCACATCGGCAAGTTCCTGAATTGGACTTGGTCCTTCCACCCTGTGAGTGCGCGCAGACATTCTTGTGAGGTCAAGGCGCTACGAGGCGAGATGAACGACGTCGCCGAGGATGCTGTCAGGAGGCTAAAGCTCGAAAGTGATGATTTCGACAGATCTACAGCAGCAGACAGAAGGATCTATGCTGACGCCCTGGTGCGCGCGGAGCAGGTGCAGGCCGCAGCCGCGATCGGCGCATCCAAGCCGCTTCCAGAACCCCGCTGGGCCGTTCGGCTTCAACCAGGCACCTTTGACCAGTTCCAGCTCGTAAACACCGTTCCTCGCAGCGTCGCCCGGGAAGTTCGTATTGAAACAGACGCGAACCTAACAATTATGGACGCTGGACATTGGGAAAACTTATCTGGAACTTCAACCGGCCCATTTATCGGCGAATTGTCTTCGAGTGCTTACTCGCAAGGCGTAAACATGTCCGTTACGTGGCTCGATGAGGCACTGCGGCGAAAGACTGTAAAGGTGTCACTCACCAAAGACGGAATCGAGGGGTCCGCTCCCTTTTGAGCGCCTTACTGAGTAGTCGACGCCTTGTAATTTTCGAATGAGCCTGTCATCAGTCGGTACCTGAACTTGTAGTGATAATTTTGCTACACCTTTATCTGTAGACCCCAGTGAGGGGGGCACTTATGCCGAGAGGACTACGACGTAGCGCAACGACCACCAGTGCTCGTTACGCTTAATAAATGAAGATAACTAACTGGGACACACTTGTTGACGAAGGTGGCTACTCCCAAACCGCGGAATTCGCCCAAGCCGAAGCAGACCTCGAAGCCGCGATCACTGGCGTCGTCTGGCCCGTCGGAGCAGTCGACTTTGCGATCTACCCGGAGTCGGGCAAGAAGCGGGGCGAAGGCAACGGTGTCGTTCCGATCAAGAACGGCTTTGCACGCTCAATTTTGGCGCGCGGCTGGGAGCTTGAGAAGAATGCTCCACGAGACGGCTCCGTCACTGAAACGATCAAAGGGTCCCGCCCCGGTGCCTTCGATGCACACCTAACCTTCGATGATAGTGAAATGGCTCCCTTCGTCGCTGAATGGGAGACGGGCAATATCTCGTCTAGCCACCGTGCAATCAATCGCATCGCCTTGGGAATCAAATCTGGCTATATCTCCGGAGGCATCTTGATACTGCCCAGCAGCAAGCTTGCGCCTTTTCTCACCGACCGAATCGGAAACGAACCGGAATTGCAGCCATACCGACAGCTATGGGCAGACTGGCGGCTGGCTCCATTGAGCTATTTCGCCATTGTCGCTGTCGAGCATGACCGCACATCGACTGACGTACTCCGCCTACCAAAGGGAAAGGACGGGCGCGCTCTCATCTAGGGGCCTTGGCTTCAATGACTTAGCCCGTTTCCGGCCACCATCACCGAGGTCCGGCAACGCAACGTCGTTCCCGGTTCCATCCAGCCGATTGATGATTGGCTCTACGTCGCCAAGTTCGACGCCGATCCATTCCCGGTGCATTCGCTCTGCGACAGAGTATGTCGTACCTGACCCACCGAACGGATCAAAGACCGTGTCGCCAGGGTTCGAGGCGATCGTTAGGACGCGCTCAAGCATCTTCTCGCTCAGCTCATTCGCGCCGCGATTCTTCGTGCGCTTGTGACGCACTGGCGAAATGTCGTTCCACACGTCCGAAACGTTGATGCCGTCGGGGTGCAGCTTGTTCCTGTGCCCGCCGTAGTCCTTGACGTCCCCGCCGCAGTGACGGCAGACCTGGATGGGCAAACGAGGCCGAGTAAATGTCCGAGGCTTGCCCTTCGTGAAATAGAGCATCGAGTAGTGAGCCGGGTACAGTTTCCCCTGGATTGGCAATCCGAACTTCATGTCAACGGTTATCCAGTGACGGAAGTTCATCCCCAGCTCCATAAACGTCTTGCCGTTATGTATGTTCCACTTCGGAATGTTGTAGAGGAAGAACGCTCCCCCGGGTGAAAGCAATTCACACCCTCGTTCGATCCATTCTTTGGACCAGCGCAAATACTCGACTTCGCTCGTAGCGTCATCGTAGTGATCGCCGTACATTTTCCCGAGGTTGAACGGTGGGTCGGCAAAAATGAGGTCGACTGACCCAGACTCCATCTGAGACATTAGATCAAGGCAGTCGCCCTGAAAGAGCTGCCCGTGCTCAGTGGTAAAACTTGGCAGCATCGCGATGCTCTTGCTCATGCGGTAACCCTTGACTCCATAGTGACAAGCCTAGGCGTGACCACCGACAGGTTAGCTACACCCTCGGCGCTGCGAACGCTATTTGGATGCCATTGCACGCCGCCGCCCGGTAACGGCACAGCATCACCGTTGAGGCGATCTGCGATGGCGCGATAGGTGTGACCTCGCGAGCGAAGGTTGCGAATTCGGCGCACAACGGCAGGGTCTTGACCTTGAGGGCGGCCGACATGCACGCCCTTTGCTTTCGCGGCTGCGAGCGCTTCCTTGGTGCGAAGCCCGATAGTCTCGCGTTCCCACTGAGCAACGGCTGCCATGACATTCGCCACCAGCTTGCCTGTCGGCGTTGTCGTGTCGATGCCGAGGTCAAGCGCCACAACGCTCCAGTTTTGCTTCGCAGCAGACTCCAGCAATCGAGCAAAGTCGGCAAGTGAACGCGACAGCCGATCCAGCTTCGCGACGACCAGAGCATCGGCCTCACGCGCTTTCAGCATGGCGAGCGCAGCCGTGATGCCAGGACGGTCGATGTCCTTGCCCGACTTTCCAGCATCCTCGATCCACTCCACCTGCCAACCTCGACGCTTCGCCTCGGCGGTGATGCTTGCACGCTGTGCGTCGAGGCCATGCTCCTGAGTGATGGTGCTGACTCTGAGGTAGCCGATCACCCTCATCGGATGCCCTCGAATAGATCACCCTCGAAGTAGGACAGACGAGCACCTGTCGTGGAGTGCTTTGCGTAGTAGACATATGAGGCCTCGCGGAACTCCACTCGCCAACCTGCGTTATCCAGTGCGTCGGCAAGCGTGTCGTCGGCACCATCTGGAAAGAAGGCGTCGCCACTGCTTGAAGGCTCGAAGGTATCCAGGATCGCCTTCAACGCCGCGAACGTGTCCGGCTTTTCGGCACGGATTCGTGCGAGCGTCACATCGTACAGGCTCCAATAGGCATCGAGGTTAGACATTCGCAGCCTCCCAGAGCGACGGCGAGGCGTAGCCGTTTCGAGCGTCGCTCGCGGTGAGGTACACGTATCCGGCTTCGCCTTCCGGCACCGCCTCGGAGATCGGTTCCCTTTCGGCAGGGCAACCGGCAAGGTGTTCGGAGTCTTCGCCGCACTCGCTGCACTCGGGCGAGGCGTGAACAGCCATGCCGTCTTCGTCGCCTTCGGCAACGCTTTGGGCGAGCGACCATAGCGGGTAGTTCGGCTGGTAGGCCATGCGGACTTCGGCACTGGGGTTGAGGCCTTGGAGCGCCTCGATAAGTTCTTCAACGGTCATTGTCTTTCCATCCTTGAGTCTCGAAGATTTGTTCGATTACAAAGTTGACAATATCAATCGTGCACCTCTTGTCAAATAACCCCTCGGTTTGTTGTACATAGGGTTTGATCTGGGGTTTTACTCCATGCGACGTGGGCGCATCTGAGGCATCGACAGGCAGGGTGATATCGATCTTCGACCTCGCACCTACGTCGCCTCGGTAGGCATCGTGTGGCCTACCGCAAGCCTCTGCGGCGCTGGCGCGGAATGGACATCGCGCGAGGTACTTCGATCTGTGCCTCACTGTTGAAATGCGCCTCGAAAGCGCCTTCTACGGCTGTTTCCATCCATGGCTTTGAGCAGCTTGTTACGGCTCCGAAGTCAATGCGACTGGTACGCCATTACGCTCGATGATCCAATAGCCCTTTCCGGAGTCTTGCTTCAGCAGTTGAACGATTCCGTGTCGAGGTACCGTCACGGGGCTGCAGTGACTGTAGCGATGCCCGAAGCCGCCATGTGAGTGCAGTTCACCGCAGTAAGGGCACTCGATCACTACAGTCGGCTCGCTGTGCCTGATGGCATGGGTGATTCCGACTTCTTGATTAGCCAAATAGCGCGTCTTGTACGCGTACATGCGGAGAGGCTTGCCCTGCGTGCTCGGGTAGTCCGCTACGAGCCATGTTCCACAGCCGGCGCATTGGCCATGAGCACCCTTCATAACCTCACCTGCCCACGGCGTGTGGCACTTCGGGCAAGTGACGGTTTTCGTGTCTTTCATATCGTTCGTGTTCTCCCTTTCAGTTGGTCGCGAGGACTATCTGCCCTCCCGAGGTATCACCTCGCGCGTATATATAAAATGGGGTTTATAGGGTGTATAAGTCACTTCTAGGGCGACTTATACACCCGTACACCCGATATTTATTTACCCGCGAGGCGGGTGTATTACTCGCCCCAGCCATCGAGGTTGACCCCTGTGCTGGATGCTGGCGTTGCGAACGGTGAGGCACTCGACTTGAAAGAATAATGCCCTCTCATAGGCCTGTCGATGTCACCGGCCTTGACCATTCGCATCAGTTTATTGACTACGTTCTGCACCGATTGGTTGTGCCCGATGCCAGCGCCGTCGATGCTGTTCACATGCTCACGGATATCTGTTACGGATTGCGGCTGTGCAGTGCCCTTGAGGAATTCGAGGATCGCATCACGGACAGGGTCACCTGTGCTCCGGCCATCCTGAGCGCGTTTCTCACGAGCAAGTAGATCATCCACAGATGTGTCACTAGGCCCGAGGTAGATCGCCACGCCGAATTCCTGCTCGACGGTCTGTTCGACGCCGTGGGCATCAAACTCACCAGTCAGCACCCTGACTGGTGCCTGAGTCATTGCATAGGCCCAACAGTCACCGTCCGGACCATAGTTGTTCTTATCCTGCTGGGCGATGGTGTAGCCAGTTTGCTTATCTCTTGCCACTGCAATGTATGACCGACAAATGTCTCGCCAAGCGTGAGCACCAGACAGCTTTTCAGCAATCGAGCCGTGACCCTTTCGCCAGTGCATTACTGCGATGATCGCCACGTTCAACTCCTGCGCGAGCTTCGCCACAGGGTCAAGAGCCATGCGAACTTCCTTGGGACGATCTGGGCTGCCATCCATGAAGCTGATTATCGGGTCGAGAATCACGATCCGAGCGCCAGAATCCTCGATGTCGCCCCTCAATGAGTCAAGGTCGTCACCGAGACGGAACATCGTCTCGACGCCCTTTACGGTGGTGGTGTCCATCTCGACAATGAATTCTTCAATGCGTTCAAGATCGGCACCAGCCGCACGCAGTCTTGGGCCTACTTGTCGTTCAAAGTCGTCTTCGCCAGCGGCCATCAGAACGTTGACTGGCTTTCCAGCGAGGTCACCAGCCATTGCGCCATTTGACCAGTCGGCTGCCATGCGCGTGAGGATCGTTGACTTTCCCACGCCGGCTGTACCGGCGATGATCGTAAGCGCTCCCATTGGGACGTAGTTGTGCCACGCCCACCATGTCTTTCTGGGCATCATGTCGGACGCCTTCCTTCTAACTGTTCTACGGTTGTCCGCTACACGCGGCTTGTCATTGACCTTTCCGAGCAACTCTGCGATTCGCTTGTTGTCAAATGCCTGGCTCATGCCAAGCCCTCCCTGTAGAGCCAGGCAGTAATGAACTGCCGGTTGATGTAGTCCTCCCTGTCGATGAAGCCCCGAGCGCTGTGCACGGCCTTCTCGACCTCTGACCATGGGAAGCTGTCTTGTCCAGGCGTTGCCTCCCAGACCAATCGAGCTAACACCCAGACCTCCGCTTCGGCGTCAAGACCTAGCTTCAGCCACCAACGACACCCCAGCCGGTGCATGTAGTCGTTCCGGGAACTGAGCGGCAGTCCATTCGTGATCGCCTCCTCTGTCGACGGAAGATCAGCGCGGGGAGAGGGTGACCCTCCTCCAAGGCCTGAACGGTTGATTCGCCACCCTTGAATTGCCCGCAGTAAGGCTTCGGGCGCGAAAGGGATGTCTCTCAGGTCACCGCGAAGCAGGGTGTAGACCCTCTCACCATCGACACCGTCGCGAATGGTGCCCGGTGCCGCGACTTGATGGCCGCCGTCAGCCTTCACATCGAGGTGAGGAACCCAAGGGACCTTACTGTCGAGGCGACCGCTGTACCGGAAGTACAGGTGGGCACCACTCGCGGTCTGCACCAATGGCAGGTTGCTGAGGTCGATGCCCAACAGTTCTTCTACGTCGATCAGCGAGGCGAACCCTTGGAAGCTCCATGGTTCTTCTAAATTCGGCTTGCAGTCGACGTCAAGCACGCCGATGCCATCCCCGGTCAAAATCCCCCAGTTGCACCGAGGGAACTCATGCCGCCATGCCTGTATGACGTCGTGATCGGCACTCGCACGCTTTGGCCATTCGGTCAGCCATGGGCGGTTAGTTCCAGGCCGAAGAGGCAAGAACCTCAATAATGTACTAATGCCCTGATCAGCGATATAATCGCTATCGAAACACTTTTGAGCGGGCGTTTCTTCCTTCGGGGAGGGGCTGTTTTGCTGGCTGGCCAGTGAAGCGGCCCCTTCTGCGTTATCAGGCATCATCTTCGACCTCCAGCGAGTACAGGAAGGCAATGACACGATCAACTGTCGCGTCTGAGATGACTTTCGCTTCTGCGACAGCCTCGTAGAACGGCGCGAGGCGATCTTCGGCCGCGTTGTCGGCGGCGGCCATGTCACTCACCCACCGTGTCGCCATAGCGCGGCGGCCAACTGTGCCGATACTCCAGCGAGGCTTCGTCTAGAAGGACTTCAGCGGGCAGACCAAACAACCGCTCCAGCGCATCGATTTCTCGCGGGGTTGGGTACGTATGGCCGTGGGCAAGATTATTGATGCGGACAGCGTTCGTTCCGAGCGCTTGCGCGACCTTCTTGTAGGTGAGGTCATGAACCTTGATATGCCGGACAAGTGGTTGCCGACTGTGTGGGAGAGCCACGACAGGAACCTTTCGGTAGTCCTATCGCCGGTACTTTGGTCCCCCGGTGTGTTTTCCTCCGGGCTGTTGTACCTGGTGCCGTCTTAGGTCGGCCCTCCAGCGAATACCAACGCGATGCGCGAGTAATAGATTCAATATATCGCGTTTGATCTGGGTAATCGACTGTCTGACGGAATCGACATCTGCGGCGCTAACAAGCGCGGTCGATATTGTTATCGACCTCGCGAAGCTAGGGCCTCAGCGGGCATCCTGGGATCGCTGCGGGCGCGCTACGAGTCAACGCCTTGTTGTTCCTCGATGAAGTCGCGGCAGACTCGACGCGACTTGAACGTGCGGCATCTGCAATGCGCCATTCCTTGTGGACTGTTTGGACAGCCCGGTGCTGTTGCGACGTGCCGCGCCTCGATCGTTCGATGCCGCCACGTGCTGATGTCCTCGCTCACAGCCGACGCCGTCTGTCGACGGATCGTTCCGTGAACCGTTCCTCGATGTTGCGACGTGTCTCGCTCGGCGGCGCGTTCGGATCGACAAGAGGTTTCCACTCGCGGTTGGGGTCGGGCGAGAACTCGCCCGACTGGCGGCCAGCGGGTAAGCGCGGTTCGTTCACGGTGTCTCCTATTGCTTGCGTCGGGGCGGCTCAGCTGAGCCTCGAACGTGAGCCTTCTCACCAAGAAGCTTCCCCGGAATGATGCGAGGAATATCGTCTTCGTCCTCGACCACTTCGGCATCCTCGACGTTCAGAAAGGTTGCGTCTGTCGTGGTGTAGGCGGGAAGTTCACCCATCTCCTTGACGAGGTCCTCAGGCACGGCACGGTTGATCTGCACGCCAGTGCCCTGCGTGAAGACGTGCTGCATAGTGATCTCCCATGGCTTCACCTCCACTTCCACGTTCACCCCCGGGCCAAGGCCTGTGCGATCGAGCACCATTTGGACAGCGCGCAGGCGGTCACTGTCCGATGTGCCCTGGGCGCTGAGGATGCGATTTAGCTGCATGACAGCAGGCTCGGCGAGCTCAAGCAGACGCTCGCGGGCCTTCTTCGCGACGTGTCCAGCGCTGCCACCGTGCGTCTTGCAGACCGTGCCGCCCCTGATGGCCGCCTTCTTGCACTGTTCGCCACTACGAGTTGAGTGAGCCTTGCAGCGGTTCTGGAGGTCGGCCGCTGTCGCGTTGGCAATCTTGATCGAACCTCCATGCACGCCACAGAAGTCGCTCCCAGAGATAGCCCAATTACGGCATGGGTCACCCTTATGCGGATTCTTTGCCCCACCGACTGTGCCTCTACATTGTCGCTTAGCAGCCATGATTCACTCCGACGCGGTCTGCGGAGTCGCACCGTGCTCGAAGATGTATTCGTCCGCGCACGAACCGCACATCTCGATCTGCACAACGTAACGGCCGAACGCAACCCAGAACGGCACCAGAATCGCCTGAGCGTTCCGGCAGACATCGCAGTATCGGACGCATGCCCGGGATGCAATGGGGAATGTGCCTGTTCGGGTCAGCTCCGTCGTATGCGCGCTGAGGGCATCGCGGGCCCGGATGATCGGCACAGTGCCGTGAGCTTCAATCTCGCCGTCGAGGTGAGTCACAGCGTCGGTGATCATCGGGCCGATGACTGGGTGCGCTCGCATAAAGCGGTTTTGTGGGGCGAGTCGCCGCGCTTCGGCAGTCTCGGCCTCAAGCTGGTCCGTCATCGCGTTGACCAAAGTGTCAGTGCTTGCGTGCATGGTGTGGCCCTTCCAATCGGCCCTCTGTGGTTGGAAAGGACGTCGCCGCGAGGGCCACAGGCGACGACGCCCAGATGTTGGGCGCTGAGGTGAAAGGGGTGATAAGTCCCCAGCGCCCTGTCTGTTACCAGATCGGTGCCGTGTATGCCCCGCTGGCCTTGATCTGGGTGACCGCTGCACCTTCGCGGTTGCGGACGCCAAGACCGAAGCCGCGCATGTACACGGAGTCAATCAGTGGGTAGCGCATGTTCTTGTCCTGGACGAGGCGGAAACCACGGTTGGTAGCAACCGGGTGCTCACGGAAGCCAAGTACGTTGGCGCCGCCAACTGCGACGGCGATCACGTAGCCCGCTTTCGCAAGTGAGTCCTGAACGATCAGCGCGTCTCCGTAGGAGCCAAGAACATCCAGACCGTTGAATGTTGACGGCGGGCGCGAACCAACCAGCGAGAGGTCGGTGAGGTACGCAGGCTCGTCGGCTGTCGCGATGAAGTCGAAGCTGGCACCGAGCGCAGCGCGAAAGGTGCGAATGACTGTGCTCTCTTGCTTGTTGACAAGGATCACAATTCGCTCACCCGACGACTTCAGACCCCGACCGTGCTCGGTCAGCTTCGCCATCAGGTCGTCAAGGTCGCCAGAATCAACGGTAGCGGCACCTGACACCAGATAGTGAGTGTGACTGGCAGAGAAGGTTGTTCCATCAGGTGCCATCGGCGGCTTGTCGTCAGCGTCACCGGCATAGAGCGAGTAGATCGTCTGACCCAACTCGTTCACATCGCGAGGACTGAACAAGCCACCAGTCGGGGTCGTGATTGCCGACATGATCGACTTGAAGATGAGGCGGTTGTCGGCCTCCTGCGCTGCGATTTGCACGGCTGCAACCTGTGAGGCACTGGCGTCGCGAAGGAACTTGTACGTGAACCGGCTCGCGGTGTCGTGCCAGTCTAGGTAGTAACCCACGCGACCGTAGTTCGGGGTGGCGCGGCCGGCGACAGGCACGCCGAACTCCGATGCCAGCTCAAGGTCCATGCGGCCACCGTCGAGCGGCACAAGGTCGGAAGAAGCTGTCGTGTTGAAGGTGAACAGGGCGGTGAATGCGCTACGGCCAGAGTTCCACGCGGAGAGTGCGCTCTGGAACTCATCCCAGATTGTCTGGAGCGAAACGCCGTCAGCCGTTGTCGAGAGGATGTCACTCCCGACGTTGAAGCCTCGATCGGCTCCGATGATGTCACGGAACTGAAGGTCCATGGCAACTCCTAACGGTCAGTGAAAATGGATGGCGCGTGACCACTGGTCGACGCTGACTGCTGCCTGACTTGCGGAGTGGAGAGAACCTCTAACACTCAACGCTCAGAAGGCTGCGGAACATCACTGATATTGCCGTTGTTTCAATAGATATCACATTCGATACTTTGATGCACTATTGGGTGAATTAATAATTTGTCGCTTCGTCGAGAAACAGCACTCCGTGCGAGGCTTGCGAGGCAGCACCGGGACGAATCTGCCCGTTGCCGCCGCCGACCATGGCTGCGGCCGTTGCGGTGTGATGGGGCGCTTCCCATGGCGGCCGGGTAATCAGGGCATCGCCGAGTCCGAGACCGCTGAGCGAGCGCAGGGAGCTGACTTCGAGCGAGCTGGCCGGGTCGAGATCGGGCAACAGCCCGGGCAGTCGGGCCGCGAGCATGGTCTTGCCGGCGCCGGGCGGGCCGAGCAGAAAAACGTGGTGCCCACCGGCGGCGGCGATCTGCAGCGCCAGGATGGCGTCGTCGTTGCCGATCACGTCGGCCAGGTCGGGTTCGGCAGCCAGACTGCTCGGTACGGTCGCCGCCAGGATCGGCTCGACCGGAATCGGCGGGAGGTCTGCCCCATGCCAGATCGCCGCCTCGCGCAGCGATGCGACGCCGATCACTCGAATATCGGGAACGAGCCGCGCCTCTGCCTCATTGCCGATGGGTACCATCACCGTCGTGTGACCGAGGCGGGCGGCGGTCATCACGCCCGGCAGGATTCCCGGGGTCGGTCGCAGCCGCCCGTCGAGGGCAAGCTCGCCGAAGTGCACGACCTTGCCCACCGACACCTGCGAAATGGTGCTGTCGGCGGCGAGGCAAGCCAGGGCGATCGCGAGGTCGAACCCGGCACCGTGTTTGGGCAGCGCGGCCGGCGACAGATTGATGGTGAGGCGGTGAACAGTGAGGGGGCATCCACTGTTTGCAGCCGCAGCACGCACCCGCTGGGTCGCCTGAGACAGGGCAGCGTCGGGCAGGCCGATCAGAATCATGCCGGGCAGTTGCGCCGAGATATCGGCCTCGACCTCGACGAGCGCCCCGGTCAGGCCGAGCAACGCCACGGCATGGGTGCGGGCGATGCCCATCAGAACACGCCCTCGAGGTGTTCGATGACCGGTTCGCGGCCCCGCGGGGCGATCACGGCGATGACGTCGAGCCTAATCTGGCGCGGCCACCGCTCGGCCTGCACACACCAGGCCGCGGCGAGGCGGCGCATGCGGGCAAGTTTTTTCACGGTGATGGCTTCAAACGGATGCCCAAAGCTCAGGCTGCTGCGCGTCTTCACCTCGACAAAAACCACCGCAGAACCGCGTTGTACGACGAGGTCGATCTCTCCCTCGGCGCACCGCCAGTTGCGGGTCAGAATTGTGTAGCCGGCACCCTCCAGAAAGCGAGCGGCCTGCTCTTCACCGAGTTTGCCGACTTCGTCTTTGCGCGCCACGAGTGCCTCCGAGAACCAGAGTGACCGCTCGCGGGGCGCCGTGGCCGGGCCGCCCCCGAATTGGAACAGAATGCGGCGATCCGGGCGCTGTGGAGGAGGCTACCCGCAGCAGGAGCAGGCTGCGTCGGGGTGCAGAACAGACCGGGGCGGCTACTCGTCCTGCAGCACGAACAAGCGGCGTACGACCTCGCCGGCGACGAGCGCATCCAGGCTCTCGTTGAGGTCGGCGAGCGGACGCGTATCGGTGTGCAGCAGCTCGACCGGCAGCTTGCCGTCGCGCCAGAGCTGCAGGTAGGCCGGAATGTCCCGGCTCGGCACGGAGTCGCCCATATAGGAGCCGAGCAGCCGGCGACCGAGCCCCGCGAACTGCAGCGCGGGCGTTGTGATGGTCTGCTCGGGGTGCGGCAGGCCGACCGAGACGAGCGCGCCGCCGCGGGTGAGGAGGGCGAGGCTCGCCTCCATGACCCGGGCGCTGCCGACCGCCTCGATGGCGAGATCAACGCCGTCGCCGGCATGCGTGTTCACGAGCTCCGCTGCTTGCTCGGGCGATCCGGCGTGGTCGGCGCCGCACCGCACGGCGAGGGCTTGTTTTTCGGGCAGCGGATCGATGGCGATCACGGTCGTGCCGTCGACCTGCGCGGCGGCCATGACCGCCATCAGGCCGACCGCGCCGAGACCGAACACGATCACCGACTGGCCGGGCGCGAAGGCGCCGGTGCCCAGCACGGCGCCGATGCCGGTCAGGGCCGCGCAGCCGAACATTGCAGCGACCTCGAACGGAACGTCCTGGTCGATCACCACGACGGATTCGCGGGCGACGACGGCGTACTGGGAGAACGCCGAGACGCCCAGGTGGTGGTTGATGCGCTCCCCCGCTCCGCTCACCAGTACGGCCGGGCCGTGCAGCAGGTCGCCGGTTCCATTGGCCTCGGCGCCACGGTGGCAGAGTGCTGGCCGCCCGGCCCGGCAGGCGCGGCAGTCGCCGCAGCTCGGCACGAACACGAGAACGACCCGGTCGCCGAGCTTGAGATCATCGATGCCGTCGCCGAGCCCGGCAACGGTTCCCGCGGCTTCGTGGCCGAGCGCCATCGGCAGGGGGCGCTGGCGCGAACCGTCAATGACCGACAGGTCCGAGTGGCAGAGGCTGGCCCGTTCGATGCGCACGAGCACCTCGCCGGCGCGCGGGACCGGCACCGGAATCTGCTCAAACGTCAGCGGGCGGCTGTCAGCGTAGGGGCGCGCCGAGCCCGCTTCGCGAAGAATCGTGCTGAGCATCATTGTTGGAGTCATTCCTCCAACCTATCGCCAGCGGCCACGTACGCTGGGCTTATGACCACGCTGCGCAACCGGGTGACCGATCTCACAATGCGCGCCATGAATGGTGTGCACCGGATGCTGCTGGCCCTCTCGGGCGGACGCCTCGGCTGGACCATCGGCACCATGCAGACCGTTGAACTGCACACGATCGGCCGCAGCAGCGGGTTCCCTCGGTCGACGATGCTCACGGCGCCGATTCATGAGGGCGGGCGGTACGTGCTGGTGGCGTCCAAGGGCGGCGACGACCGGCATCCGTTCTGGTACAGCAACCTCGTGGCGCAGCCGGACGTAGACCTGACCATTCGCGGGGTGACGCGGCCTTTTCGGGCGCGCACCGCGACATCCGCTGAGAAAGCCGCGCTGTGGCCGCGCATCGTGGCCGCCTACCCCGGCTATGGCGCCTACCAGGCAAAAACCGACCGCGACATTCCCGTGGTTATCTGCGAGCCGCGCTAACCCGGTGTTGAGGTTACGCTACGCGAAAGCAGCGGCGGCGGGCTTCCCTGCTTACCCTCGATGTCTGAGCGAGGAGCGAGTGACCCGCCGACTCCGCGGGCCGCCTGCGGAACGCGGGCACATCCCCGGGCCCACCTTAGGAAGCTGGGCCCGTGATAGATCATGGGCCCACTTTCCGGGCCCGGGCCCGGTGCAAATCAAATTACTAGGCTACCGGCTCGAGGGCCTCAGCGGAGAGGATGGCCGGGAAGATGGGCGCGTGCACGCCGGCCATCTCCTCGAGGACCCGGATGACCTGGCAGCTGTAGCCGAATTCGTTGTCGTACCAGACGTACAGCACGGCCTTCTGCTCGGTGACGATGGTGGCCAGCCCGTCGACGATACCGGCGCGACGTGAGCCGAGAAAGTCGCTGGAGACGACCTCGGGCGAGTCGATGTAGTCGATCTGCCGGTGCAGCGAGGAGTGCAGCGACATGGTGCGCAGGTAGGTGTTGAGTTCGTCCTTATCGGTGGCTCCGGCCAGGTTGAGGTTGAGGATGGCCATCGACACGTCGGGCGTGGGCACGCGAATCGCGTTGCCGGTGAGTTTGCCGGCGAGCTCGGGCAGAGCCTTGGCGACGGCCTTCGCCGCACCGGTCTCGGTGATCACCATGTTGAGCGCGGCCGAGCGACCACGGCGGTCGCCGGAGTGGAAGTTGTCGATCAGGTTCTGGTCGTTGGTGAAGGAGTGCACCGTTTCGACGTGGCCGTCGATGATGCCGTAGCGGTCATTGATCGCCTTGAGCACCGGGGTGATCGCGTTCGTGGTGCAGGACGCAGCGGTGATGATGCGGTCGCTCGCCAGGATGTCGCCGTGGTTGATGCCGTGCACGATGTTCTTGAGCGCGCCCTTGCCCGGCGCGGTCAACAGCACCCGGGACACTCCGGGGCATTTCAGGTGCTGCGAGAGGCCTTCTTCGTCGCGCCATTTGCCGGTGTTGTCGACGACGATGGCGTCGTGGATGCCATATTGCGTGTAGTCGACGCTGGCCGGGTCGCCGGAGTAGATCACCTGGATGAGCGTGCCGTTGGCGAGGATGGTGTTGTTCTCTTCGTCGATCGTGATCGTGCCCTCGAAGGGGCCGTGCACCGAGTCGCGGCGCAGCAGGCTCGCGCGCTTCACCAGGTCATTGGCGGATCCACGCCGCACGACGATGGCCCGCAGACGGAGCCCCTGGCCACCACCGGCGTGTTCGATCAGGATGCGCGCGAGCAGTCGGCCGATCCGGCCGAACCCGTAGAGCACCACGTCGGTGCTGGAGCGACCATCCCGTCCGTGCTGGCCGACCACATCGGCGAGTTCGCCGCGCAGGTATTCCTCGAGGGTGACCCGGTCGTTCTGCTCGCGAAAGCCGAGGGCCAGGCGGGCCAGGTCGACCGAGGCAGCACCGAGACCCAACCCGTCGAGGGCCTGCAGAATCGGCAGCGTCTCGTCGAGCGGCAACTCGACATCCGCTATATGACGCGCGAAGCGGTGCGCCTTGAGCAGGCCAATGACCGACCGGTTGACCAGGCCGCGCCCGTAGACGCTCGTCACCACATTGTTATCGCGGTAGAGGCGCCCGATCAGGGGAATCATCGCCTCGGCGAGAGCCTCGCGGTTACTCCACGTTGCACGGGCACGATCAGCGTCCTGAATCACAGGGTTGCCTTCCTAAACCATCTTTAGTCAGTTAGACGGAGCATGTCCGGCCACCCACGGCCCCGGAGTCATTCCTTACTCGTCGAGCGCAAGTTCCTTGGGGAGTTCGAAGTCTTTCGAAGCGAGCTCTTCCACGTTGACGTCCTTGAAGGTCAGCACGCGTACCGACTTCACGAACCGGTCGGAGCGGTAAACGTCCCAGACCCAGACGTCCTTCATGGTCAGTTCGAAATAAAAGTCGTGCTCAGTGTCACGGCGCACCAATTCGACCTCGTTTGCGAGGTAGAAGCGTCGTTCGGTTTCGACAACGTACTGGAACTGGCCAACGACGTCTCGATATTCCCGGTACAGGGCCAACTCGACCTCTCGGTCGTAGTCCTCGATTTCGTCTTCTTCCATGGTGACCCCATCTTACAATGAGATTTTCAGCCACGATTTTCGATGTAAAGGGCTCGGTCCGAGCAGGTCGATCGCGCTCATGTGCGCCGCGCTGCCATAGCCCTTATTCGACGCCCAGCCGTAGCCAGGTTCGTCATCGTGCGCCGCGATCATCAGACGGTCGCGGTATACCTTCGCAATAACGGATGCTGCCGCGACCGACCCGCAATCCCGGTCGGCTTTGATGCGGGTCACGACGTTCAGCGGGGTGGCCAGCGCCTTATTCAACCAGTCGTCACTGCCGTCGAGCAGCACGATGCTGCCGGCCACGTCGACGCCCTGCGCATACAGGTCGGACAGGGCACGCTTGCCGGCCAGGCCGAGGCAGGCAATGATGCCGAGTTCGTCGACCTCCGCGGCCGAGGCGAGTCCGACAGCCGAGAACGTCGCCCAGGCCGCAGCGAGCGGCGCAAGAAGTTCGCGGCGCGGCTCGCTGAGCATCTTCGAATCGCGCAGTCCAACGGGCATGGTCAGAACGGATGCGTTCACCGCGGCGAATCCGACGGCCACCGGCCCGGCGAGGGCACCGCGGCCGACCTCGTCGCACCCGATGACGAAGCTCGCTCCGCGGTGCAGCAGGTCGAACTCCACCTCGAGGGTGGGATCAGATACTGCCACTACTCGGTGCCCTGCTCGGCCTGCTCGACCTCGCGGAAGACGTCGGGGTAGTCGTCGAGCCAGGCCCAATGGGCCAGCGGCCAGCTCACGACCAGAGCCCGCCCGACGACGTTCTCGACGGGCACATAGCCCTGACCTGCGGTCTCGCCGTTGAACCGGGAATCCTTGGAGTTGTAGCGGTTGTCCCCCATCATCCAGAGCGAGTCGTCCGGGATGGTCACGTCGAAGTCGATGTCGGAGACCTTGGCCTCGCCGGCCGGCAGCAGCACGTAGGCGGATTCGTCGAGCGGAACGTCGTTCACAGTCATCTGGCCGAGGGCGTTGCAGCAGACGACGTGGTCGCCGGGCAGGCCGATGACCCGTTTGATCAGGTGGTCGTTACTGTCGGGGGCAGACAGGCCCACGACCGAGAGCAGCCAGTCGGCGCCGGCAACAACAGGATTTTGCACGATCTCGGCCTGCGGCAGCAGCCACCCGCCCGGATCTTTGAATACGACGACATCGCCGCGCGTGATCGGGATGAGCTCGGGTTCGAGCTGGTTCACGATGATGCGATCGTCCACCTGCAGGGTGTTCTCCATCGACCCGGACGGGATGTAGAACGACCGAATCAGAAAGGTCTTGATTAAAAACGAGATCAGCAGAGCCACCACGAAAATGATCAACAGGTCGCGAATAAACAGCAAGACGCTGCGCTTCTTGCTGGGCGCCCTGGTACTTCGTGCCATTTTGCTTCGGGACCTCTTCGACTCTGACACCCGATGATCGGACCTGGAGGCGAGCACTTCATCTGTCATTTAACCGCCTGAGCTCCCCATCAGTTTAGGTGATGGGGAGCTCAGTAAGAATCCGGTTGAACCTTGGGTTAGCGCGAAAGTTAGCGCTTTTCCTTGATCTTGGCCTTCTTGCCACGCAGGTCGCGCAGGTAGTACAGCTTCGCGCGACGAACGTCGCCGCGGGTCACGATCTCGATGTGGTCGATGACCGGGGAGTGCACCGGGAAGGTACGCTCGACGCCGATCTGAAAGCTGACCTTGCGAACGCAGAACGTTTCGCGCACGCCTTCGCCGGAGCGGCCGATGACGACTCCCTGGAAGACCTGGATACGAGAGCGGGTTCCCTCAATGATGTTGACGTGAACCTTGACGGTGTCGCCGGCACGGAAGTCAGGAAGATCTTTCTTCAGTGATGGGGCGTCTACCGCGTCGAGAATATGCATGTTGTTTCGCTCTCTGTACCCGCCACAGGTCGACTACGCTAGGTGCTTCATTCGAAGCAATCAGTATGAGTTGTGCGCCGCACAAAGCAGGTTCCCCTGTGGCAGAGTCCTGCAGCGGCACAGTCGCCTATTCTGCCATGAACGAGGCCCGGCTGCAAAGTCGGGCTCGATTGCCTCAGATCCGGTCGCGCTTTTCTTCGATAACGATGACCTCGGGGGTGCCCGGACGGCCAAAGCCGGGCGTTGGCCTGGTCGTCTTCGGCGACGCATAGGGCAGTGGATGTCCCGGCGCGGCCGGTGCAGACTGCCCGCGTGCCGTCTGCTCCACCAGGTCGACCATCGCGCGCATTCGACGCTTGGCGGAGTCGAACAGCTCCCAGAGTGCGAACCAGAACACGGCCAGCCCGCCGACGATGACCAACACGCTGAGCCAGCCGGCGGCATCCGTGGAAAAGGGGATGGCGATGATGAGGGTGTGCCAGAGGGTGAGGACGCCGACGTCGGCGTAGGAGACGGCGCGGGTTTCGCGCACCTCTTTGCGCGCATAGAAGAGGAGGGCGACGAGGAGAAGCCCGAGGCCGATGAGCACGGCTCCGAAGAAGATGCCCAGAACGGCCCAGGCGCCCGATCCAAAGATCGAGGACCCGACGAGGAGCCAGAGCGGCAGGGCTCCGGCGGCAATGAATTGCCAGTGGTAGAAGGCGCGGCGGATGATCACCGGGTCAGTTTATCGACGGCGGCTGAGGCTTTGCTTGGCGTTCGCTGGCGGCAGAAGATCGGGTGACATCAGGTCGGGGCGCACCCGTTCGGTGCGTTCGATCTGCTGCTGACGGCGCCAGGTGCTGATGGCTCCGTGGTTGCCGCTGAGCAGCACGGGCGGTACGTCGAGGCCGCGCCAGCTGGACGGTTTGGTGTAGCTCGGGTATTCGAGCAGGCCGTCTTCGTGGGATTCCTCGACGAGGCTTTCCGGGTTGCCGACGACGCCGGGGATGAGGCGTCCGATGGCTTCGATCATGGCCATCACGGCAACCTCTCCCCCGTTGAGCACGTAGTCGCCGAGGCTAACCAGGCGCACCCGGCCGCGCTGTGAGTAGTGGTCGACGACGCGCTGGTCGATGCCCTCGTACCGGCCGCAGCCGAAAACGAGGTGCTGCTCGAGCGAGAGTTCGCGGGCCATCGCCTGGGTGAACTGATCGCCGGCCGGGGAGGGAAAGATGAGGATCGGGCCGTCGTCGGCGGCGTTGACGGCGGTCGGCGCTTCGGTTTCGGCCTGGTCGGCGGTCGGCGTTTCGGTTGCGGCTGCTTCGGTCGCGGTAGCCTCGGTCGCTGCGGCTTCGGTGTCGGTCGCTACAGCTTCGGTCGCTACGGCCTCGGGAGCGGCGCCGAGGATGGCGTCGAGGGCTGCGCCCCACGGTTCGGCCTTCATGACCATGCCGGCACCGCCGCCATAGGGCGTGTCGTCGACCGAGTGGTGCCGGTCGTGGGTGTGGTCGCGCAGGTTATGCACGCCGAGTTCGATCAGTCCGCTCTGGCGAGCCTTGCCGAGCAGCGACAGATCGAGCACATCGAAGAATTCGGGAAAAATGGTGACAATGTCGATGCGCATGGTCAAATTCTAGAAGAGTCCGGCGCGTGCTTTCGCCTCGAGGTACCGGTCGACGACCAAATCGACCAGCGGAGCGGGGGCTGGTTCGCCCGGCACCAGCAGTGGAGCGGTTACCGACTCGGCACCGGCGCTCTGTGTGCGGGTCAGGTCGAAGAAAAATCCCGGTGCCATCAAGTAGGTACTCACGGTGACGCTGTCGCTGCGCAGGCGGGCCTCGGTGACGGCGCACGCCAGTCGGGGCGAGGCGGCGGACAAAAACCCGACCGTGACGCGCACGCCGAGGCGCTGCGCCAGCATCTCGCCGATGCGGCGGCAGTCCTCGACCGCGCGTGTGTCGCTGGAACCGGCAGCGGCGAGGACGACCTCGCGGCCGGGCTGGGCGGTGAATCCGGCGGCGGCGAGCCGGTGCTCGAGCACATCGATGAGGCGATCATCGGGGCCGAGGGCCCGGGAGACGGTGGTCACGCGGCCTGGCACGCGGGACTCGCGTTGCAGATCGACGTGCACGTGGTAGCCGGCGGAAAGCAGCAGGGGTACCACCACTGCGGCGCGATTCGGGCGCAGCGCGCCGAGGCTGGCCGCGACATCCGGTTGTTGCACGTCAACGAAACCGCCGGTCACGCTCAGATCGGGGCGCGCGAGCGCGACGGCATCGACGAGGGCGGCAATGGCGGCCTGCCCGTCAGCGGAACTCGTGCCGTGCGAGATGGCGACGAGCGCGGCGGGTAGCGCCGTCTGGGGCGCGGCATCCGCTTGATTGCTGCGGGGTCGATCGGCTCGCACCTGGTCGGTGCGAGCCTGTGGGGTACGAGCCGGAATGGTTCGCACCTGGTCGGTCCTGAGTCGTTCGCCGAGCAAGGTCATGCGGCACTGAGTAGTTCAGGGGCGTGCAGTCCAGTATCGACGGCGACCTCGATGAAACCGCCGACCACGCGGGTTTCGTAGGTGTTCAGCACCAGCGTCGGGTTGGTGAAGCACTCCCCGGTGCCGAGGTCATAGACCTCTTTGTGCAGCGGGGAGGCGATGGTGGGGCGGTCGCCCTTGGAGCCGACGATGCCGCGGGCCATGACATGGGCCTCGGTGTGCGGGTCGCGGTGGTCGACGGCGTAGATCTCGGTGGGCGAGAGCAGAAACAGGGCGATCTGGTTTTCGCGGATGAGGGCCGCTTCGCCCCAGCTGGGTTCCAGATCGGCCACGGCGCAGGCGCGCTCCCAGACCAGGGTGGGGCGGGCCAGTGCAGCGGTAGGGCGGGACTCGGCGGTTGTCATCGTCATGGTGCGCTCCCTGGGTTGTCGCGTTTGTGCGTTGGTCCCACGGTAGGCGGGCCATATTTCGACCAGACGCCCCCTATGTTTCCTCGCCGTGAAACTCGCCTCACAGCGGGGGTGCGCCGCTGTGTGGCTTTCGACCAGTACGGGACACACGAGCGACACGAGGGGGAAACTGCCCCGAACTACGCTCACAATTGCCCCGCTTCGAAAGGATGCTGATGCCAGCTTCGAATGAAACCGCTTCCGCGTATTCTGCCCCAGACCCTGCAACAACCGCTGGGACTGCGACACACGCCGTCACATCGACGAGCAAAGCGGATGCCGCCATTCCCGCTGCCGAGACGCCGCGCCGGGTCATCGTGATCGGCGGCGGACCCGCTGCCCACCGCCTCACCGACGCCCTGCACTCCCGCGACACCGAGCACACCCTGTCGATCGTCGTGCTGGCCGAGGAGAACCACCGCCCCTACGACCGGGTCGCGCTGAGCCAGCGGCTCGCCGGAATGATCGACCTCACCCTGGAGCCCACCGCGCCGTGGGACAGCGAACGGATCGCCCTGCGCATCAACGAACGCGCCACCCGCATCGACCGGGTCAACCAGACAGTCACAACCGGGGCCGGAGCCGTGCTGGAGTATGACGACCTCGTGCTCGCCACCGGGTCAAGCGCGCCCGTTCCGGAGATGCCCGGTCGCGATCACATTCGGGTGTACCGCACCGTCGACGACGTCGACGCCCTCGTCGACGAACTCGCCGCCCTCACGGCCTCACTCGGCCGCACCCCCAAGGTCGTCGTGGCCGGCGGCGGATTGCTCGGCCTCGAAGCGGCCGGCGGACTACACAAGCTCGGCGCCGAATCCGCCATCGTACACTCCGGCGGCTGGCTGATGTCGGCCCAGCTCGACGAGGGCGGCGGACAGGCCCTCGGCCGGCTCATCGTGGCCCAGGGCATCGAGCTGCACCTCGGCACCCGGGCCCGCACCATTCTCACGAACGATGACAACACCGCAGTAACCGGCCTGCAACTCGGCAACGGCCGTACGATCGCCGCCGATATGGTCGTCTACGCGATCGGCATCTCCCCGCGCGACGAGCTCGCCCGGGACGCCGGACTCGCCGTCGGCACCCGCGGCGGCGTCACGATCGGCAACGACTGCCGCACGAGCGATGCGAATATCTGGGCCATCGGCGAGGTTGCCAGCTGGAACGACCGCTGCGTCGGCCTCGTCGCCCCGGCGAACGCCATGGCCGAGGTCGTGGCCGACCGGCTGCTCGGCGGCAGCGCCGAGTTCACAACCGTCGACGATGCCACCAAGCTCAAGCTCTCCGGCGTCGACGTCGCGAGTTTCGGCGACGCGCTTGCCACCACGGCGGGATCGCTCGAAATCGTCTACGCCGACCCGGCCCGCGGCCTGTACCAAAAGCTCGTCATGACCGACGACGCCAAGACCCTGCTCGGCGGCATCTTCGTCGGCGACGCCACGCCCTACTCGGCCCTGCGCCCCATGGTCGGCCGCGAGCTCAGCAGCGAACCCGCCGCCTACCTCTCGGCCGCCGGCGCCGAGGCTCCGGCCGGCGACGAACTGCCCGACGACGCGCTGGTCTGTTCCTGCAACATGGTCTCGGCCGGAACGGTGCGGAGCGCCGTGCGCGGCGACGATGTGAACAATGAACACCAAACCGAAGCCTGCACCGAACTCGGCGCGCTCAAGGTGTGCACCCGGGCCGGCACCCAGTGCGGGTCGTGCGTGCCGCTGGTCAAGAAGATCCTCGAGGCCGAGCTGACGGCATCCGGTCAAACCGTGTCGCACGCGCTGTGCGAACACTTCGAGTTGAGCCGGCAGGAACTGTTCGAATCTGTGCGGGTGCTCGGCCTCACGTCGAGCGATGAGATCTTCTCCCGCTTTGGAACCGGCCGCGGCTGCGATGTCTGCAAGCCCGCCGTCGGCTCGATTCTGGCCAGTCAGAACACCGCCTACATTTTGGATGCCGGCCGCGGTACCCTGCAGGACACCAACGACCGCGCCATGGCCAATATGCAAAAGGACGGCACCTACTCCGTCGTTCCGCGCATTCCGGGCGGCGAGATCACTCCGACCAAACTCGCCGTGATCGCGCAGGTCGCTCTCGATTTCGACCTCTACACCAAGATCACCGGCGGCCAGCGAATCGACCTGTTCGGTGCCCGGCTGGAGCAGCTGCCGGACATCTGGCGTATCCTGGTCGACGCCGGATTCGAATCCGGGCAGGCCTACGGCAAGGCGCTGCGCAACGTGAAATCGTGCGTCGGGTCAACCTGGTGCCGATTCGGAGTACAGGATGCCGTCGGCCTCGCGATCCGCCTTGAACTGCGTTACCGCGGGCTGCGCGCGCCGCACAAGTTCAAGTTCGGGGTCTCGGGCTGCGCCCGCGAGTGTGCCGAGGCCCGCGCCAAGGATGTCGGCATCATCGCGAGCGACAACGGCTGGAACATGTATGTCGGCGGCAATGGCGGCTTTCAGCCGGCCCACGGGCAGCTGCTCGCGACCGACCTCGACGAAGAAACCCTGATCAAGTACATCGACCGCTACATGATGTATTACATTCGCACGGCCGATCGGATGCAGCGCACCGCCCGTTGGATGGAAGACCTCGAGGGCGGCCTGGAGCACGTGCGCGACGTGATTATCAATGATTCGCTCGAATTGGCCGAGGAACTCGAACAGGCCATGCTCGCCCACGTCGACAACTATGAGGACGAGTGGGCGGCGACGCTCGCTGATCCGGAGCGGTTGCGCCGGTTCCGTTCCTTCGTGAACGCGCCGACCGAACCCGACCCGAGCATCGCGCTCGTTACGGAGCGTGACCAAATCCGGCCGGCGACCCCGGCCGAGCGAGCCTCCTCGGGTACTGTTCTCCTAAGTGGAAGCCGCATTCCTGTACGAAAAGAGTAAGCAAATGACAGCCCAGAATTCCCGAACGGCTGGGTCAGTCAGCACCGGATCAGTCACACTCGTGGGCGGGGGCCCCGGCGCCGCCGGACTGCTGACCGTCGCAGCAGTGACGGCCATCGCTCAAGCGGATGTCGTGTTGTTCGACCGCCTCGCCCCGAACGACGAACTCGCCCTGCTCGCGCCCCACGCGGTCCTCATCGACGTCGGCAAGCGCGCCGGCAGCCATCCGGTCTCGCAGACCGGCATCGAAGAACTCATTGCCGAACATGCCCTGGCCGGCAAGCGCGTGGTGCGGCTCAAGGGAGGCGACCCCTATGTCTTCGGGCGCGGCAGTGAAGAAGTTCTGGCTTGCCACCGCTACGGCATTCCAGTGACCGTGATTTCCGGCGTCACCAGTGCGATCGCGGTGCCGGCGGCAGCGGGAATCCCGCTCACCCACCGCGGCATCAGCCATGCGTTCACCGTGATCAGCGGCCACGCGCCGCTCACTGACAACGAGCTCGAGGGTCTCACTCTGCTCGGCAGCACCATCGTCGTGCTGATGGGAGTCGGCACGTTGCCGACCCTGAGCCAGGGCCTGCTCCGCCACGGCATGCCAGCTGGCATGCCGGTGGCGATTATCGAGCGCGGCTTCAGTGCCACCCAGCGCACGACCGTGAGCACGCTCGCGACGGTGCTGGCCGATGCGGCCGCGGCCGGCGTACGCAGCCCCGCCGTGCTTGTCGTCGGCGAGGTCGTACGCCTCGCGTTCAGCGGTGACGCGGCCGCGAACGACCTCGTGGCCCGCGCCGCCGAATTTTCGGTGACCGACTGATGGCGGCGACGAACGACGGGGCCGAGGCTGCTTCGGGAGCCGAGCCGGCGGCATCCGCTTCACAGCTGCCGGCACCGGACCGGCAGGCGCACCACGTACGCCTGCCGGGAGCGACCGAGCCCATTGAGGTCGCTGCCCCGTTCCTGCAGCCAAACCAGCTCGAGGGATTTCGCATCGGCGTGACGAGTGATCGCCGCTCGAGCGACCTGATCGACGCCTTCGAACGACGCGGCGCGCGGGTCGTGCACGCACCGACGCTGCGCATCGCCCACTCGCAGCAGGATGGTCCGCTGCTCGACGATACCCGCACCATGATCGCCGCGCGGCCCGATCTACTGCTCGCGACGACCGGCTACGGCGTACGGCGCTGGTTCGAGGTGGCCGAGGCCGACGGAATCGGCTCCGAACTGACCGATGCGCTCGCCGACACCACGATTCTGGTGCGGGGACCCAAGGCCCGCGGCGGCATTCGCGCAACCGGGCTCAATGACTCTGGCATGAGCGATTCAGAGACGACCGCCTCGCTCGTTGACAAGGTTTTGGCCGAGTATCCGCCGGGGCTGACCATCGGCATTCAGGTGCACGGGGCCACCGATGAGGTGCAACTCGACCGGCTGCGCGCCGTGCATCAGCGTGTGCTCGTCGTAGCGCCGTACCGCTGGATTGCCATGGACGACAGCGACGCGCGCGTCTACAAGCTTGTCGAGGCCATCTGCTCCCGTCAACTGGACTGCGTCACCTTCACGAGCGCCCCGGCCGTGCACGCCCTGTTCACCGCGGCAGAGGGAATGGATGTCTACCCCGAGCTGATTGCAGCGTTACAGACTCAGGTCTGCGCGGCCGCCGTCGGACCGGTGACCAGTGCGCCGCTGATTGCCGCGGGGGTCGCGCCGATTCAACCGACCCGGTTTCGCATGGGCGCGCTGGTTCGCCTGGTTTGCGAACACCTGGAACAGAACATGGTCGAGCGCATCGAAACCCAGAACGGACTCGTGCAGTTGCGTGGTTCGATCGTGCAGATCGGCGAGGAACGCGTGCAGCTTCCCCCGACGGCACTCGCCATTCTGCGCGCTCTCGTGCGGGCGCGCGGAGCGGTCGTCTCCCGCGAAGACCTCGCGCTGGCCGGCTACTCCGACGATCACGCCATGGAGGTATCGCTCAGCCGCCTGCGGCAGACGCTCGGCGCGCCCGGGCTGGTTGCGACCGTGGTCAAGCGAGGCTACCGGCTCAACGTGTAGGCCGGGCGGTACCATTCGTGACCGGCGCCTCGCCCTGCGCGGGAACTGCGCCAGTACGCGGGACTTGCGCCAATACGCGGGAGTTATAGCCGCAGACATCCACTCGGTGAGGTTACGCTGCGCGGGAGTTACGCCAATACGCGGGAGTTCCGGAGTGGCCAGAACTCCAGCGCTACGCGTCGCGCGGGGACTGCGCCAGTACGCGGGAGTTGCGCCTCCCGCGCAGCGGCGCAAGTCCCGCGCGCCGTGAATGGAGCGCGTTACGGGCGGTCGGTCTCGAGAGCGGATGCCGCGGCATCCGTTTCAGGGACCGGTTCGACCACGGCGTCGGCTACAGCATCGGCCGGGTCCTCGGGCAGCTCTTCGAGCAGTCCGGGCGGCGGGGTGATGGTGACGATGCCGGCCTTCACGTCGACGCTCGGCACGATGGCCTTGACGAAGGGGATCATGACGTCGCCGGTGGGCGTCTTCACGATCAGCAGATCTTGCGCGGGCATGTGCTCGAGGCGACCGATGGTGCCAATGCGCACACCGTCACGCATGACGGCGAGCCCGACGAGCTGGTGGTCGTACCAGGCGTCTTCTTCATCCGACTGTTCGGCGACGTCCGCGTCGATCCAGAGGATCGCCTTGGCGAGCGTTTCTGCCGTGGAACGGTCGGGAACATCCTTAAAAAAACCGACCGCGTGCTGGTTGTACCAGCGCAGCTCGACGAGTTCAATCGTCTTGCCGTGCCAGGCCGACCCGGTCGGAACCTGCAGGGTGAACACGGCGCCCGGGACGAAACGTCGTCCCGGGTCATCCGTGAACAGTTCGAGCTTGATTGCTCCCTTGAGGCCGTGAGCCTTAGTCAGGCGCCCCACCCGTAATTGCTGGGTGCGGTCCTTGTCGCTATCGTTCACCGTCGTGTCGTTCACTGAACTAGAAATCGGTGTCGACGACGTCGACGCGTACGCGTCGACCATCGGCCAGAGCCGCAACGAGGGTGCGCAGGGCCTTGGCTGTGCGACCGGCACGACCAATGACCCGGCCGAGATCCTCGGGGTTCACACGAACCTCGAGCACCTCGCCTCGGGGCGAGTTCTTTTCTGCAACGTGCACATCATCGGGGTGATCAACGATCCCCTTGACGAGGTGTTCGAGCGCGGGAGCAAGCAACAGTTACGCCTCTTCGGTTGCTTCGGCAGCAACCTCGGGGGCCTTGGCGACCGGCTTCTCGGCCTTGGGCTTGAGAACGGGCTTCTTCTTCTCGTCAGCGACGAAAGCGACCTTCGGTTCCTTCACCTTGACGGTGTTCTTAGCGTTCTTGTCGCCCTTGAAGATGCCCCAGTCGCCCGTGAGCTTGAGGAGTGCAGCAACCTGCTCGGTCGGCTGAGCGCCGACGCTCAGCCAGTACTGCGCACGCTCGGACTTGACCTCGATGACCGAGGGCTCCTCCGTGGGGTGGTAGATGCCGATTTCTTCGATGACACGACCGTCGCGCTTGGTGCGCGCGTCGGCAACGACAATGCGGTAGTACGGTGCACGGATCTTGCCCATGCGCTTCAGACGGATTTTGACAGCCACAATTCTCCAGTGTTAATTCGTTGTTTGGCGAACCTTGGGCCGTGAGCGTGGGGGCACACTCGGCATAAGCTCTATAGGATCACGTTGCACCGAGATAGAGGGTCGGGCACAACGGATCGCGACTAATCATTCTGTCAGAGATTGCGGGCATTGTGATAATCGAACCTCAACGACTTTTACCGGCCCACCCAAGGAGCCCCCGTGCCACTGGAATTCGCCCGATCCGCCCGATCCACCGTGGGCATCGAGTGGGAGGTCGCCCTCGTCGACCGCTCGACCGGCGATTTGGTCAATGTCGCCGACGAAGTGCTCGACGCCCTGCGCGGCCCCGACGGCTCGGCCCACCCAACGATCACCGGCGAGCTGCTGCTCAATACGGTCGAGCTGGTTTCGGGCGTGCACACCACCGTAGGCGGTGCGGTAGCGGATGTCGCGGGCCAGCTCGGCGAGGTGCGCCGCGTGCTTTCGGGACGCGAGGTCGACCTGATCTGCAGCGGATCGCATCCGTTTGCGCAGTGGTTCGACCAGACCGTCACCGACAAAGCCCGTTATCACAAGCTCATCGACCGCACCCAGTGGTGGGGCCGCAACATGATGATCTGGGGAATCCACGTGCACGTCGGCATCGAGGACAAGGCCAAGGTCATCCCGATCATGAACGGCCTGCTCACCTACGTGCCACACCTGCAGGCGCTGAGCGCGTCGAGCCCGTTCTGGGCCGGCGTCGACACCGGCTATGCCAGCAACCGTTCGCTCATGTTCCAGCAGCTGCCGACCGCCGGACTGCCCTGGGACCTGCCCGATTGGGAAGCCTGGGAGCGCTACGTCGACGACATGGCCGTGACCGGCATCATCGAGGACGTCACCGAGGTGCGCTGGGATATTCGCCCGTCGCCGCGCTGGGGAACGATCGAGATTCGAGTCTGCGACGGCGTCTCTACGGCCGTGGAGCTCGGCGCGATCGCCGCGTTCATCCAGTGCCTGGTCGAATGGATGTCCACCCGCCTCGACGCGGGGGAAGACGTTCCGCGCATGCATCCGTGGTTCGTGCGCGAGAACAAGTGGCGGGCCGCCCGCTACGGGCTCGACGCCGAGATCATCCTCGATGCTGCGGGCGCCGAATGTCTGGTAACGGATGATGTGCGTCGCCTCATCGAGACCCTCTCCCCCGTTGCCGAGCGGCTCGGCTGCCTGCTGGAGCTGCTCGGACTGCACCGCATCATCGATGAGGGCGGGAGCTCCCAGCGGCAGCTCGCCGTCGCGGCCGCGCATGACGGCAGCCTGCCGGCGGTGGTTGCGGCGCTCAGCCACGAGCTCGCGGAGGGGCTCGGGAGCTAGCCTGTTGGCTGCACGCGCGGCCACGCCGTGCGGTCGCCACGCCCCGGTTCGCTGTACGGGCGCCCCTTCGTGGCTCGCGCGCGGCGCACACCAGCCGCGCGAGCAGCGCGGGGCCGCGCCAGCAGCATCCGCTCGGGTCAGGCGTTCTTGCTGTCGCGCCAGGCCAGCCAGTCGGTGGCCTTGGCGAGGTCGTAGTCGGGGCCGGAGATTCCTACGGTGAACAGGCGCGTGCCGAGGTCGTAGAGCGCATCGGCGTCGTCCACCGTGCGGCCGCGCAGCTCGGTGGAGATCTCGATCTCACTCAGGTCGCGGCCGACCTCGGCGCACCAGGCGCCGAGCACGCCGAGCTTGTGCTCGAGCACCTCGGGGTTGGAGAACGAGTGCCAAATATCGGCGTGCTGGGCGACGATGCGCAGGGTCTTCTTTTCACCGCCACCGCCGATCAGCACCGGGATGTCGCGGGTGGGCGGCGGGTTGAGCCTAGCCCAGCGGGCCTCGATGCGGCCCAGGCTGGCATCGAGGGCGTTCAGCCGAGTGCCGGGAGTGCCGAACTCGTAGCCGTATTCCTGGTAGTCGCGCTCGAACCAGCCCGCGCCGGTACCGAAGATGAAGCGACCGCCGCTGATGTGGTCGATCGTGCGCGCCATGTCGGCCTGCAGGTCGGCGTTGCGGTAGCTGTTGCAGTTGACCAGGGCGCCGAACTCGAGGGTCGTGGTCTGCTCGGCCCAGGCGGCGAGGATGGTCCACGACTCGAAGTGCAGACCATCGGGCTCACCCGTGAGCGGAAAAAAGTGGTCCCAGTTGAAGGCAATGTCGGCGCCGAGCGCCTCCACCTCGGTGAGGGTGTCGCGAATCTTGGAGTACTGGGCGTGCTGCGGGGCAATCTGCACACCGATGCGCACGTTGTGGTTCGTCGTCGAAGTCATGCGTCCAGCCTAGGACCGCCCACGGTTCGCGCCCAGGCGCCCAGGCGCCCAGCGCCGACCGAAGGCCACTGCACGCGCACAACTCCTGCAATTTCTTCGGCGATCTCCGCAGATCCCAGTAATTTGCAGGGAACGGCCTTCTGGCGCTCACGATTTGCAGGAGTTACGCGCGGTCCACGGGCTCAATGAGCAGATTGGGCCCACGTTCTGCGACCGTGCCCGGGCCCGGAAACTGGGCCCACGGTCCATCAAGGGCTCGCTTCCGTTTGGTGGACCCGGCCCACCAAAGGCTTTCCTCAAACGGATGCTACCGGCCGAGCATTTTCTGCAGCGCGGCCATTTCCTCTTCGGTGGGGCCGCCGGCCTTGCCCTTGCCCGGCTGGGAGCCGGAGCCGAGGCCGAAACCGGAGCCGGCGGCATCCGCTTTGGAAGACTCACCGGCAGGCTTAACGCCCGAGGCAATCGCGGCGTTCTCGGCGGCGCGCTTGGCTGGGTTGCCCGACTTGGAGCCCTTCTTCTTGGCCACCTGCTTGGGCTTGCCGCCGTAGCCGGCACCGGGAATGGGGCCCATGCCGGGGATATTGGGCATGCCACCCTTGGCGACGGTCTTCATCATCTTGGCGGCCTGTTCGAAGCGCTGAACGAGCTGGTTCACCTCGGTGACGGTCATGCCCGACCCCTTGGCGATGCGCATGCGGCGCGATCCGTTGAGCAGTTTCGGGGTGGTGCGTTCAAGCTTGGTCATCGACTGGATGATGGCCTCGGTGCGCACGATCTCGCGCTCGTCGAAGTTCTCGAGCTGCGCCTTCATGGCGCCGGCGCCGGGCAGCATGCTCATCATCTTCTTGATCGAACCCATATTGCGCAGCTGCTGCATCTGGCCGAGGAAGTCGTCGAGGGTGAAGGAGTCGGTCGCGAATTTCTCGGCGACCTTGCGGGCTTCGTCTTCGTCGAAGGCGCCCTGCGCCTGCTCGATCAGGGTGAGGATGTCACCGAGGTCGAGGATGCGACCGGCCATGCGGTCCGGGTGGAACGGCTCGAAGTCGTCGAGTCCCTCACCGGTCGAGGCGAACATGATCGGGCGTCCGGTGAGCGAAGCGACCGACAGGGCGGCGCCACCGCGGGCGTCACCGTCGAGCTTGGTGAGCACGACGCCGGTGAAGTCGACGCCGTCCTGGAAGGCCTTCGCCGTGGCGACGGCGTCCTGGCCGATCATGGCGTCGATGACGAAGAGCACCTCGTCTGGATCGATCGCCTTGCGGATGTTGGCGGCCTGCTTCATGAGCTCCGCGTCGACGCCGAGACGTCCGGCGGTGTCCACGATGACGACGTCGTGAACCTTCTGCAGGGCGTACTTCACGCCGTCGCGGGCGACCTTGACCGGGTCGCCGACACCGTTTCCGGGCTCGGGCGCGTAGACGGCGACACCGGCCTGTTTAGCGACGACCTCGAGCTGGGTGACGGCGTTGGGGCGCTGCAGGTCGGCGGCGACGAGCAGCGGGGTGTGGCCGTCTTTGGCGAGCCACTTCGCGAGCTTGCCGGCGAGGGTGGTCTTACCGGCACCCTGCAGGCCCGCGAGCATGATGATGGTCGGCGGCTTCTTGGCGAATTCCAGCCGGCGCTGCTGGCCGCCGAGAATCGTAATGAGCTCGTCGTTGACGATCTGCACAACCTGCTGGGCCGGGTTCAGCGCCTTGCTGACCTCGTCGCCGAGGGCGCGCTCGCGCACCTTGCCGGTGAAATCCTTGACGACCTCGAGGGCGACGTCGGCGTCGAGCAGGGCGCGACGGATCTCACGAACGGTGCCGTCGACATCCGCTGCGCTGAGCTTGCCCTTGGTGCGGAGGTTTTTGAACGTCTCGGCAAGACGATCTGAGAGGTTTCCAAAAGTTGCCATGATGCGTTTAGTTTAACCGGTGGCCGCTGCTACTTCGAAACGGATGCTGAGGCGCGGTTCCGTCAAATTCGGGCGAGCCTCAGTTCTGCGCCGCCACACTCGGTGCAATCAGCCGCTCGACCGCACGAACGACGTTGGCTCGGCGAACCGCGATTGCCGTCACGTCCGGAGGGCCGCCGTGCGCGAGCACCGCCCTGGGCTCATGCACCCAGGCCGAGGCAATGCCGAAGATGAGCGTCATGAGCTGCACCGGATCCCACGTCGCGTCGACCCGTCCGGCTGTCTGTGCCAGACGGATGCGCCGCACCTGTTCGTCTCGATAGCCGAGCATGACCTCGAGGGCCGGCAGCCAGGTGCCGTCGGTTTCGAGCCTCGCCCAGTCGATCATGCGCAGGTGGTCACCGTGCAGCATTCCGTGATCGAACAGCGCTCCGGCGAAGGCCGGCACGTCGTTGTCGGTGAGCACGGCGTCGCTCGCGAACTCGCGCAGGTTGAGCTCCAACACCTCGAGGAACAGCTGCTGCTTGTCGGAGTAGTAGGCGTAGAGGCGTTCCTTGCTCGCCGCGGCGCTCTTGGCGATGCGGTCGATGCGGGCCCCGGCCAGGCCGTAGAAGGCGAATTCGGTGCGCGCCGCCTCGAGAATGCGGGTCTGGGGGTCTGCTCCGTCGCGTGCCATGTTTTCACTATAGTTCACAAAAACGAACTAGTTCGTTCGGTTTGCACGATAGAGTCAGTGTTATGCCCGGTATCAGCACAAACCAGTCCAGTTCTGCCCCGCCCGCGTCGGCGGCCACCGCGCCCCACCCACGAAAGTGGTTGCTGCTGGCCATCGTGGCGCTCGCCCAGCTCACCGTCGTACTCGACGGAACCATCGTGAACATCGCGCTCCCCCAGGCGCAGACCGCGCTCGGCATGAGCGACGGCGAGCGCACCTGGGTCGTCACGCTGTACTCGCTTGTGTTCGGCGCGCTGCTGCTGCTCGGCGGGCGTATTGCCGACTTCTGGGGCCGCAAGCGCTCCTTCATCGTGGGCATGGCCGGGTTCGCCATTGCCTCGGCCCTCGGCGGCGCCGCCCAGAGCACCTGGGAGCTACTCGCCGCCCGCGGCCTGCAGGGCCTGTTCGCCGCGCTGCTTGCGCCAGCCTCGCTCGCCCTGCTCACGGTCAATTTTCCCGGCGGCAAGGACCGCATCAAAGCCTTCGCCGTCTACGGCGCGATCGCCGGCGGCGGCGCGGCGGTCGGCCTCATCCTCGGCGGCGTGCTCACCGAGTACGCGAGCTGGCGCTGGTGCCTCTACGTGAACGTGCCGATCGCCATCGTGGCGATTGCGGCCGCCATCCCGGTCGTTCGCGAGAGCAAGGCACACGGCAACACCCGATATGACGTGCCGGGGACTATTCTCGTGGCACTCGGCCTCGGATCCCTGGTATTCGGCTTCGCGCAGGCCGAGAATGGCTGGGCCAGCTGGCCCGTGCTCGTCTTCCTCCCACTCGGACTGGTGTTGCTCGTGCTGTTCGTGCTGGTGGAAAAGCGGTCGAATCATCCGCTGCTGCCGTTGCGCATTATGGCCAACAAGGTACGCGGCGGAGCCTTCCTCACTGCGCTGCTGTCGGGCGCTGGACTGCTCGGCGGGCTCCTCTTTCTCACCCTGTACTTTCAAATCGTGCTGGGCTACACCCCGATTCAGTCCGGTCTGGCTTCACTGCCGATGACCGCGACGATCATGATCGGTGCTGGCGTCCTGTCGAAGTTTCTGGCGCGTACCGGCGTGCGCATTCCGATGACCGTCGGACCGATCGTCGGCGCGGCCGGGCTGCTCTGGATGACTCAGATCACGGTGAGCGGCAACTATGCGCTTGAGGTGCTGCCGGGGCTCATCCTGCTCGGCCTCGGCCTCGCGATGATCTTCGTGCCGCTGCAGAACGTGGCTCTGTCGGGAATCGCCGAGCATGATGCCGGTGCGGCGAGCGCGGCCGTCACCGCCATGCAGCAGATCGGTGGATCGCTCGGAACGGCGCTGTTCACCGCGCTGTATACCGCTGCCGTGAGCTCGTACTTGATCGGCAAGGTTCCCGCCGAAGCCGTTCAGCTGGGCGCTCTCGTGAGCGGATACCAGTCCGCCTTCCTGTGGGCGGCCATCATTATCTTCGCGGCGGGGCCCATCGCCTTCTTCCTGGTGCGCCCGCGCAAGGAAGACCTGCTCGGCGCGGGTTAGGCCGCACACCTCGGGTAGCGGGTTCGGGGCTGCCGGCGCTCACCCGGGCCCACCCTAAGGAACCGGGCCCACGATAGATCATGGGCCCGGTTTCCGGGCCCGGGCCCGGAAATGATGGGTCAGCTGTCCAGGGCTACCTGGACGGTGTCGCCGTGCACGTCGATTGTCACGACGAGCAGGCCGTCGGTGTCGTCGGGGCTGATGGCGTATTCGAGCACCGCGAAGTGCGCTTCGCTGCCGGCGCGGTGCGGGTGAAAGCCGATACGCTGCAGGCGCAGCGAGCGCAGGAAGTCAATCTGCTGGTCGCCGGAATCCCAGATGATGGCGTTTTCGATCGCTTCCTGGTCCATTTCGTCGAGCTGCTCGGCGATGTATTGGCTGGTCACGGAGACCTCGGCCGACAGATCGGCGACGAGGGATTCCCGCACCTGGGAGTCGAGGTCCTCCATCGACCCGATCATGGCCGCGGCGATATCGAGCGCTTCGGCGGTGACCGAATCTTCGTCGGGCGAGCTGAGGTCGATCTCGACGCTCTGGTCTCCGAGCTCAGCCGACTCCGACCAGTACACCTCGCCCTCGTCTTCGTCGCCGAGTATTCCGAAGAAATCGTGTTCGATGCTCATAGTGCTCCTCTTAAATTCTTCATCAGCCGACGAGTTTTTGTGCGAACACGTGCGGGGTGAAACCGGTGAGGTCGTTGATGCCCTCACCCTGCCCAACTAGTTTGATCGGAATGCCGGTCTTTTCCTGCACGGCGAGCACGAAGCCGCCACGCGCTGAGCCGTCAAGTTTGGTCAGCACGAGACCGGTCACCCCGGCGTGCTCGATGAACGCCTCGGCCTGGGCAAGCCCGTTCTGACCAGTCGTGGCGTCGAGCACGAGCAGCACCTCGGCGATCGGTCCCTGCTTTTCGACGACCCGGCGAATCTTGGTCAGCTCGTCCATCAGTCCGCCCTTGGTCTGCAATCGCCCGGCGGTGTCGATGAGCACGATCTCGATGCCCTCGTTCTTCGCCTTCTCGACCGTCTGAAAGGCGACGGAGGCCGGATCCTGGCCGGTCATCTGCGGCTTCACGATCTGCGCCCCGGCTCGTTCGGCCCAGGTTGCCAGCTGCTCGACCGCCCCCGCCCGAAAAGTGTCGGCCGCACCGATCACGACGCTGCGACCGTAGGTCTGCAGAAACTTGGCGAATTTGCCGATCGTGGTGGTCTTGCCGACGCCATTGACGCCGACGACGAGCACGATGGCCGGCCGTTCGGAGAGGGTCAGGGTGGAGTCGAGAACGGACAGCCGCTCTTCAATTCCTTCGCGCAGCATCCGCTGTAAATCGGCCGGGTCGGTCGTGTTGTACTTGGCGACCTTGGCACGCAGGTCGGCGATGACCGACTCGGTGATATTCGGGCCGAAATCGGCCTGCAGCAGGGCGTCCTCGAGGTCGTCCCAGGTCTGCGCGTCGATGGTCTTCTTCGTGAACATTCCGCGCAGTGCGCCGGAGAGGGACCAGGGGGTGCGTTCAGCCATGTCCCTAGCCTACGGGGGCGGCGCCGCCTTGCGCGCGGCGAGCGGCACCAGCCTGTCCCCGTGGCAGCAACGGCCGGTGAGCGGCACCATCCAAGCGGATGTCCGCGACACCACTCAGGCGCAGCCGTCATCCACTACCCGGAAGGCGCGCCGAGTACCCGGCGGTCTGTGTGACGCTGCGTGACAGTGTGTGACAGCACGTGACCTACGACTGCGACATTGTGCCTAGGTCGCAGTAGCGTTGGCGACGTTGTCCCGGTCGAAAACTACCGGGGCGGCGCCGCAAACCGAGGGAGCCGACGTGCCGAACGAAACCGAGACGGTGCCCACCGTCACGACCGGGACCGAGAACGCGCCCGCGGCAGCCACCAAGCTGGCAGCAGCCCGCCCACCGCGGCCATCCACCCGTCCGAACGGCCAGTGGAAGATCGACGGCACCGAACCGCTCAACGGCAACGAGGTCTGGAAACAGGTCGACAATGGCCTCGCGGTGCGCGGCCGCATCGAGCAGATCTATTCCAAGCAGGGCTTCGACTCGATCGACGGCACCGACCTGCACGGCCGTTTTCGCTGGTGGGGACTCTACACGCAGCGCAAGCCCGGCATCGACGGCGGCAAGACCGCCACCCTGGAGCCGGAAGAGCTCGAAGACCGCTACTTCATGCTTCGCGTGCGCATCGACGGCGGCCAGCTCACGACCGAACAGGCCCGCGTGATTGGTGAGGTGTCCCGCGACTTCGGCCGCGACACCGCCGACCTGACCGACCGCCAGAACATTCAGCTGCACTGGATCCAGATCGAGGACATGCCCGAAATCTGGCGCCGCCTCGAAGCCGTCGGCCTCGAAACCACCCAGGCCTGCGGCGACGTGCCGCGCGTGTTCCTCGGCTCCCCCGTGGCCGGCATCGCCGCCGACGAACTCATCGACCCGACCGAGTCGATCAACGAGCTTGCCCGCAAATATCTCGGCACCGACGAATTCGCCAACCTGCCGCGCAAGTTCAAGACCGCCATCACCGGTCACCCCAGCCAGGACGTGGTGCACGAGATCAACGACATCGGCCTCGTGGCCGTGGAGCACCCCGAACTCGGCATCGGCTACGACCTCTGGGTCGGCGGCGCGCTCAGCACCACCCCGCGTCTGGCCGAACGGCTCGGAGCCTTCGTCGCTCCCGACCAGGTGTCCGAGGTTTGGCGCGGCGTCGTCTCCATCTTTCGGGACTACGGCTACCGCCGCCTGCGCGGCAAGGCCCGCCTCAAGTTTCTGCTCGCCGAGTGGGGCACCGACAAGTTCCGTCGTATTCTCGAAGACGAGTATCTCGGTTATACCCTGCCCGACGGCCCCGCCGCACCGCGCCCGAAGACGCAGGGCGACCACATCGGTGTGCACAAGCAGAAGGACGGCCGCTTCTACATCGGGCTGGCCCCCTTCGTCGGTCGTATCTCCGGTCAGACCCTTACCCGGGTCGCCGACCTGCTCGAAGCCCACGGTTCGAGCCGACTGCGCACCACGCCGCACCAGAAGCTCGTCGTGCTCGACATCGCCGAAGAACACGTCGAACCCCTGATCGCGGCCCTCGACGAGATCGGGCTGTCGGCCCGCCCGAGCCTGTTCCGCCGCTCGACCATCGCCTGCACCGGCATTGAATTCTGCAAGCTCGCCATCGTCGAGACCAAGCAGACGGCAACGGATGCCATCCTCGAGCTGGAGAAACGGCTCGCCGGAATCGATGCCCCGCACCCGATCAGCCTGCACGTGAACGGATGCCCCAACTCCTGCGCCCGCATTCAGACTGCGGACATCGGGCTCAAGGGCCAGCTGCTGCCCGACGGCAACGGCGGGTCCACCCCCGGCTTTCAGGTGCACCTCGGCGGCGGCCTGGTCTCCGCTGACCGTGACGAGGCCGGCCTCGGCCGTACCGTGCGCGGCCTCAAGGTAACCGCCGAGAACCTCGCCGACTATGTCGAGCGCCTCGTGCTGCGTTTTCTGGCCGCCCGCACCGACGACGAAACCTTTGCCCAGTGGGCGCACCGCGCCGACGAGGAAGACCTCAAATGAGCGCCATCAATTTGAACGCGGTCAAACAGGCCGCGGCATCCGTTGCCCGTGACCTGCCGCCGCGCCGACCGGCCGCCGAACTGCACGCCCTCGCCGAAGCTGGCTCAGCCGAACTCGAAGCGGCCGCGGCAGCCAACGGCCGCGAGGCCACCGCTGCGGAGGTCGTCGCCTGGGTCGCCCGTAATTTCGGCGCAGATTCCGTGGCCGTCGCCTGCTCCATGGCCGACGCGGTGCTCCCCGAGATCGTGTCGAAGCAACTGCCCGACGTCGACGTACTCTTTCTCGATACCGGCTACCACTTCAAGGAAACCTACGAGACCCGCGACGCCGTCGCCGCCGCCCTTCCGGTGACGGTGGTCGACGTACTGCCGCTCACCACCGTGCCCGAGCAGGATACCGCGCACGGCGCCGAACTGTTCGCCCGCGACCCCAACTCCTGCTGCGCCATGCGCAAGGTCGAACCGCTACAGCGTTCGCTCGGCGGCTATGAACTGTGGTTCACCGGTGTGCGCCGCGACGAAGCCCCTACCCGCGCCAACACGCCCCTGGTCACCTGGGACGAACGCAATGGCCTGGTCAAGGTCAACCCGGTCGCCGCCTGGAGCTACGACGAACTGATGGATTACGCCACCGAGAATCACGTGCCGGTGAACGTACTCCTGTCGCAGGGCTACCCCTCCATCGGCTGTGCCCCGTGCACCCAGCCCGTCGCGGCGGGAGCCGATCCCCGTTCCGGCCGTTGGGCCACCCTCGAGAAGACAGAATGCGGGCTCCACCTATGACGACCACGACGGCACACCGCCTTTCCGAACTCGACGTGCTCGAGAGCGAAGCCATCCACATCATTCGTGAGGTCGTCGCCGAGTTCGAGCGGCCCGTGCTCATGTTCAGCGGCGGCAAGGACTCCGTCGTGGTGCTGCACCTCGCCGCGAAGGCCTTTTGGCCGGGCAAGATTCCCTTCTCGCTGCTGCACGTGGACACCGGCCACAACTTCCCCGAGGTGCTGGAGTTTCGCGACAAGACCGTAGCAGCGCACGGGGTGCGCCTCACGGTCGCCAAGGTCGCGGATTACGTCGCCGACGGCCGTCTGGCCGAGCGCGCCGACGGCACCCGCAACCCGCTGCAGACCCTCCCGCTGCTCGACGCGATCGCCGCCGGCCGGCACGACGCTGTCTTCGGTGGCGCCCGCCGCGACGAAGACAAAGCCCGCGCCAAGGAGCGCATCCTCTCCCTGCGCGACGAATTCGGCCAGTGGGACCCGCGCAACCAGCGCCCCGAACTGTGGAACCTCTACAACGGCCGCCACACCGTCGGCCAGCACGTGCGCGCCTTCCCGATCAGCAACTGGACCGAACTCAACGTCTGGCGCTACATCGAACGCGAAAACATCGAGCTGCCCCCGCTTTACTACGCCCACGAGCGTGAGGTCTACCGCCGCGACAATATGTGGCGCTCGGTCAGCCCGGTCAGCCTGCCCCGTGCCGACGAAACCGTCGAAACGCGCACGGTTCGGTACCGCACGGTGGGTGATATGAGCTGCACCGGTGCGGTCGACTCGACCGCAGCATCCGTCGCCGATGTCGTGCGCGAAGTGGGCGTTTCCACCATCACAGAACGAGGCGCAACCCGCGCCGACGACCGCATTTCAGAGGCCGCCATGGAAGACCGCAAAAAGGAAGGATATTTCTAATGAAGACCTCACTACGTTTGGGCGCACTCATGCTCGGAACCGTCCTGCTTTTGAGCGGATGCGCAACCTCGGTCAGCACCGCGCCCGCCACCGACCAGGGACCCGCCGCCGAACTGCGCCTGGGCTACTTCGACAACGTCACCCACGCCGCCGCGCTGATCGGGCTGCAGGACGGATTCTTCGAAGACGCCCTCGGTGACACGAAGCTCAGCACCCAGATCTTCAACGCCGGTCCGGCCGCCGTTGAAGCCCTCAGCGCCGGCGCCATCGACGCCGCCTACATCGGGCCGAGCCCGGCCGTGAACACCTTCATCCAGAGCTCAGGCCAGTCGGCCATCATCGTGGCCGGCGCGGCCAGCGGCGGTGCCGCGCTCGTCGTGCGCGACGGCATTGACAGCCCTGCCGACCTGGCCGGCACCCTCCTCGCCACCCCGCAGCTCGGCAATACCCAGGATGTCGCCCTGCGCTCCTGGCTCGGCGATGAGGGTTATAAAACCAGCACGACCGGCGGTGGTGACGTCAACGTGTCACCGACCGAGAACGCGCAGACCCTGACCCTGTTCCAAAGCGGCAAGATCGACGGCGCGTGGCTACCAGAGCCCTGGGTCTCCCGACTCGTGCTCGAGGCCGGCGGCCACGTTCTCGTCAATGAAGCCGATCTGTGGGACAACGGCGACTTTCCGACCACCGTGCTGCTCGTGCGCAAGGGTTTTCTCGAGGAACATCCCGCCACTGTGAGCGCCCTGCTCGAGGGACACGTCAGCGCCGTTGATTGGCTCACCCAGAATCCGGCGGATGCTGCCACCGCCATCAACGCGAAGCTCAAAGCCGACACCGGCAAGGCCCTCGCCGACGACGTTCTGGCCCGAGCCCTGACCGAAGTGAAGTTCAACGTCGACCCGCTGGCCTCGACCTTTCCGGTCTCGCTCGCGGAGGCGGTCAAGGCCGGCATCGGCAAGGACGGCGGCCTCGACGGCCTGTTCAACGTGGCACTGCTCAACGCCGTACTGGCTGAGCGCTCTGAAGTCCCGGTCTCGGCCGGCGGATTGGGAACGGAATAACCATGACCCTCACCATTGACACCCAAGCGAAAACCGAAGAAGCCGCCGTCGCCGCCGTCGAAGGCACCCTGTTCCGCTTCGCGACGGCCGGTTCGGTCGACGACGGCAAGTCCACCCTGGTCGGTCGACTGCTACACGACTCGAAGGCGATCCTCGCCGACCAGCTCGAAGCCGTCACCCGCACTTCCACCGAGCGTGGCTTCGGCGGCGAGAGCGGTGGCATCGACTTCGCCCTGCTGACCGACGGCCTGCGCGCCGAACGCGAACAGGGCATCACCATCGACGTGGCCTACCGCTACTTCGCGACTCCCGCCCGCTCGTTCATTCTCGCCGACTGCCCCGGCCACGTGCAGTACACCCGCAACATGGTCACCGGCGCCACCACAGCGGATGCCGTCATCATGCTCATCGACGCCCGCAAGGGCGTGCTCGAGCAGACCCGCCGGCACCTCAGCGTTGTTGCCCTGCTGCGCGTGCCGCACGTAATCGTCGCGGTCAACAAGATCGACCTCCTCGATTACAACGAGGCCTCCTTCCGTGAGGTGGAGGCGAGCGTTCGCATGGTCACCGCCGAACTCGGCCTCGGTTCCGACTCGCGTGCGGAGGTCCACGTCATTCCCGTGTCGGCCCTGGTCGGCGACAACGTCGTCGACCGCTCCGAGCGCACCCCCTGGTATGCCGGTCCGAGCCTGCTCGAACTGCTCGAAACCCTCACCGTGATCGACGACCTCGACGAGTCCGGGCGCGCCACCGAGGCGTTCCGCCTGCCGGTTCAGCTCGTGTTGCGGCCGCAGGGCGCGGTCGTCGTCTCCCCGGAACTGGCCGATTCCTACCGCGATTACCGGGCCTACGCCGGGCAGGTCGCGAGCGGCAGCATCAAGGTCGGCGACATGGTGAGCGTCGAGCCCGGCGGCGGCACCAGCACCGTCACCGGTATCGACTTCGCCGGAGTGCAGCTCGACGAGGCCTTCGCGCCCCAGTCGATCGCGCTGCGCCTGGCCGACGACCTCGACATCGCCCGCGGCGCCGTCATCGCGGCCGCAGGCACCCTGCCCCCGGTCACCCGAACCCTCGAAGCCGATTTGTTCTGGCTCGACCCGCGTCCGCTCGCACCGGGAGCCCGCGTGCTCCTGAAGTTCGGCACGACCGTCGTGCAGGCCCTGATTAGCGAGGTCACCGGCCGCCTCGACCTCACGACCCTCGGCGTCGAACCCGCCACCAGCCTGGTCGTGAACGATATCGGGCAGGCCAGCATCCGTTTGTCGCGCGATCTGCCGGTGGAACGCTATGCGCAGAATCGTCGCTCCGGGGCGTTCCTCGTCATTCACCCGCAGGACGGCGCAACCCTGGCCGCCGGTATCGTCACCGCGCCGGGCGAGCCCACCCGCGCCGGCGACGGCTCGGGTGCCGGGTCGGACGTGTCGCCGTGACCTCCCTGACCAGCGTGTCTGTCGCCCCGGCCCCGACCGCGCTCGAACCGGTCGCGATCACGATTGACGGCCTCGGCAAGCGCTACGGCACCGGACCGCTCGTGCTCGACGACATCAACCTGTCGATCGAAGCCGGCCAGTTCGTCTGCCTGCTCGGGGCAAGCGGATGCGGAAAGTCCACACTGCTCAACATCATTGCCGGCCTGGAGAAACCCACCGAGGGCGCCGTCACTGTGGTGAGTGGCAAGGCCGCCGTCATGTTCCAGGACGCAGCGCTGTTTCCGTGGCTGACCGCCGGCCGCAACGTGGAGCTGGCCCTGAAACTGCGCGGGGTTCCGCGCAAGGACCGCCGTGCGGATGCCCTCGAACTGCTCGACCTGGTCAACCTCGCCGATGCCGCCGACAAGCGCCCGCACGAACTCTCCGGCGGCATGCGGCAGCGGGTCGCCCTGGCCCGGTCGCTCGCGCAGGATCGCAAGGTGCTGCTGATGGACGAACCCTTTGCCGCGCTCGACGCCATCACCCGCGATCTGCTGCACGAGGAACTCGAACGGGTCTGGCGCCAGACCGGTCGCACGATCGTGTTCGTCACGCACAACGTGCGGGAGGCGGCCCGGCTGGGACAGCGCATTCTGCTGATGTCCTCCCGCCCCGGCCGTATCGTGAACGAGTGGACCATCACCGACACCGGCTCCCGCCGGATCGAGTCCCCCGAGGTCGCCCGCCTCGGTGACGAAATCACTGACCAGCTGCGAGAGGAGATCCGCCGCAATGCCGCTTGACGCTCGAACCGACACCATTCGTGGCGGAGCGACCAACGACCCGAGCCACGACGAACTGCGCCGTCTCGAAGCCGGTTTGGATTCGCTGCAGGCCGTTCCCGAAACGCCTCGCGGCGCCTTTCGCCGCACCCTCGACGGTGTCGTACCGCCGATTTTGCTGCTCATCGGCCTCGTGGTGGCCTGGCAGATCTACATTCTCATCGCCAAACCGCGGCCCGATCTGATTCCCGGCCCGCTCGACGTGTTCGGCGCTTTAGCCAGCGCCTGGAACAGCGACCGCCTGCAGCTCGCCGTGACGACAAGCCTCGAACGCGGCGGGCTCGGATTCCTCGTCGCCGTCGCCATCGGCACGCCGATCGGGCTGCTGCTCGCCGAATGCCGCCCGGTGCGACGCGCCGTCGGGCCGCTCCTGTCCGGCCTGCAGGTGCTCCCCTCCGTTGCCTGGGTGCCGGCCGCGATCATGTGGTTCGGCCTCACCGACGCCACCGTGTACTTCGTCATCCTGATGGGTGCTGTGCCCTCGATCGCCAACGGGCTGGTCTCGGGCGTCGACCAGATTCCACCGCAGCTGCGCCGCGTCGGCACGGTACTCGGCGCCTCGCGCTTCGAGATGGCCACCCTCGTGGTGTTGCCGGCCGCTCTGCCAGGCTATTTCTCCGGGCTCAAACAGGGCTGGGCCTTCGCCTGGCGCTCCCTGATGGCGGCCGAGATCATCACCACGGGCGGAACGATCGGCTTCGGCCTCGGTTCGATGCTCGACCAGAGCCGCGTGCTCGCTGACCTCTCCGGGGTGCTCGCAACGATCCTGGTGATTTTGTTCGTCGGTGTCCTGGTGGAACTCGTGATCTTCGCCCCGATCGAGCGTCGCCTGCTGCGCCGCCGCGGACTGATGGCCGCTGGCCTGCGCTGACCAGCCCGCATCCACTCTTCTTCTCGTAGTTTGAAAGGCTCCTTATGACCCCCGCTCCCACTGCACTGCGCGTTGCCATCATCGGCGCCGGCCCGGCCGGAATCTACGCCGGCAATATTCTGAACCGACTCGTGCTGGAGGCCGGCCATACCGTGGCCATCGACCTGTTCGATGCGCTGCCGGCCCCCTATGGCCTGATCCGCTACGGCGTCGCCCCCGACCACCCGCGCATCAAGGGCATCGTCAAGTCGTTGCAGGAAATGCTCGACGCAGGCATCATTCGTTTCATCGGCAACGTCACCTACGGCACCGACCTGACTCTGGCCGATCTGCGCGAGCACTACCACGCGGTCATCTTCGCCACCGGCGCCATTCTCGACGCACCGCTCGTCATTCCCGGCATCGACCTGCCCGGCTCGTTCGGCGCCGCCGACTTCGTCTCCTGGTACGACGGCCACCCCGATGTGCCGCTGGAATGGCCGCTCGACGCGACCGATGTGGCCGTCATCGGAAACGGCAACGTCGCCCTCGACGTGGCCCGCATCCTGGCCAAGCACGCCGACGATCTGCTCAGCACCGACATTCCCGCCTCGGTCTACGCCGGGCTCGCCGGATCCCCGGTGACCGACGTGCACGTGTTCGGCCGCCGCGGGCCGTCACAGGTGAAATTCACCCCGATCGAACTGCGCGAGCTCGCCGACATTCCCGACGTCGACCTCGTCGTCTACGCCGAAGATTTCACTCCCGATTCGCACAGCGAACAGCTCGTCGCCAGCAACAATCAGGTCAAGATCATGACCCGCACGCTGAACGGATGGCTCACCAAGGCTCCGCTCGGCGCCTCACGTCGCCTGCACCTCCACTTTCTGCACTCGCCGGTCGAGGTCTACGGCGACGAACGGGTGGAAGGCATCCGCTTTGAACGTACCGAACACACCGGAGACGGTGGCGTGCGGTCGACCGGCCAGATCGTCGACTATCCGGTGCAGGCCGTGTATCGCGCGGTCGGCTATCGGGGCAGCGCTCTGACCGAGGTGCCGTTCGACGCCGTGCGCGGCGTCATCCCGAACGACGGCGGGCGGGTGCTTGATGCCGCCGGCGAGCCTCTTGCCGGGCTGTACGCCACCGGGTGGATCAAGCGCGGCCCGGTCGGCCTGATCGGCCACACCAAGGGCGACGCCCTCGAGACGGTGACCCGGCTCGTGGCCGACCTGCCCGCGCTCGTCGCCGGCGAAACGGCTAACGAATCAGCGGAGGCGATTCTGGCCCTGCTGGCGGAGCGCGGCGTCGAGTTCACGACCTGGGCGGGCTGGCGCACCCTGGACGCGCACGAACAGCTGCTCGGCGCGCAGGACCTGGTCACTCCCGGTCGGGAGCGAGTCAAAGTCGTCTCTCGGGCCGAACAGGTTGCGATCTCTCGCACGGAAGCGTTGCTGACCCTGTGACCTATGTGATTGCGCTGCCCTGCGTCGACGTCAAAGATCGTGCCTGCATCGACGAATGCCCGGTGGACTGCATTTATGAGGGCGAACGCTCCCTCTATATTCACCCCGACGAGTGCGTCGACTGCGGCGCCTGCGAACCGGTCTGCCCGGTCGAGGCCATCTACTACGAAGACGACCTGCCCGAACAGTGGGCCGACTACTACAAGGCCAACGTCGAATTCTTCGACGACCTCGGCTCCCCGGGCGGCGCGGCCAAGGTCGGCGTGCTCGCCAAGGACCACCCCGTCATCTCCGCGCTGCCGCCGCAGGGGTAGCGGCGCGACTGCTACGCTGCACGCCATGGATAAGGCTCTGGCTTGAGGCCGGCACTGTGGCTAGCTGTACTGCTCATTGCAGTCGCACTTCTCGTCGCGCTGGTGCTTCTGTATGCCGCGGGCTTGCTCGGCAAGGAAGCGGTGGCGAATGCCGCAACAGCATCCGCTTAGGTCGGAACCGCTTCCAGGGTGATGACGGCGAGGAATCCTCGTCCGAGCACCTCCGGGGCTGGATCGTCGCCGCGCACGGTATCGAGGGCACCCAGCTTGGCGTCCTCGCCGCCGGCGGTCACGACGGCGTTCCCCTTCAGCAGGAGGGCGAATTGGTCGTCGAACACCGGGTGGGGGCGTTTCTTCGACAGCTCGACGATCGATAGAAAGCCCTTGAACGCTCCCCGTCGCGCCATCACGTTCAAATCTCGAGTATTGCCGACCGGCAAGGCGGAGCTGGTCACGCTGTCACCGGAAAACCGGAATGGCCGGTATTGCTCCATGGCGTGCTCTTCGCCATCGACAGAAATGACCATCAGCTCGCCCTCGATCACCGTGAGGATGCGGTCCACCCCGGGGAAAGTCGAGAAGTCGCCGGCCGTAGTCACGTCGGCGATGCTGATGCGCCAGTCGAAGTCCACCGCGCTGGCGGGGAACGATGCCACCTCGCGGGTGGTGCCGCCGCCGTTACGCCAGGGGGCGGGCCGAAGAGAGTCATATCGAATAATGTGCATGATTTCAGGCTTAGGCTAGCAGACGGCAGTCGCCGAGCGGTCAGGACGCCGCCGGTTCCCGGTCGCGCTCTCGTTGGTCAGTACGAGTCCCCACGCGCTGGCCGACGACGGCGCTGACCCCGTCTTGCCGCATGCTGACGCCGTAGAGGGCATCCGCTATTTCCATGGTGCGTTTCTGGTGCGTGATGACGATGAGCTGGCTGGTTTCGCGCAGGTCTTCGAAGATGGTCAGCAGCCGGCCGAGGTTGGCGTCGTCGAGGGCCGCTTCTACCTCGTCCATAATGTAGAACGGGCTGGGGCGGGCCTTGAAAATGGCGATCAGCAGAGCGACCGCGGCGAGGGAACGTTCACCGCCCGAGAGTAGTGACAGCCGTTCGATCTTCTTGCCGGCCGGTTTCACCGACACCTCGATACCGGTCGTCAGCAGATCATCGGGGTCGGTGAGCCAGATACTGCCGCTGCCGCCGGGAAACAGCACCGGGAACACCTCGGCGAAGGCCGCCTGAGTGTCGTCGAAGGCGTCGGAGAAGATGGCCTGCATCTTCTCGTCGATGTCGGCGATGATGGTGAGCAGGTCGCTGCGAGTTTCGGTGAGGTCGGTGAGCTGTTCGGTGAGAAATCGGTGCCGCTGTTCGAGCGCGGCGAATTCTTCGAGCGCGAGCGGGTTGACCCTGCCCAACTGGCCGAGCTTGCGTTCGGCGGCCGCGAACCGCTTCTGCTGTTCGGCCCGATTAAAGCGGATGCCGTCGGCCGCGCGGCCCGCGATGTCGCGATCGCTCGCGGTGCGGTCGTCGCTGTCGCGCTCACCGGCAGCGCGTTCACTGGCCCCACTGGCGTGCGGGGTGCTGTCGGCGCCGGAGACGTCAGAGACGTCAGAGACGTCAGAGACGTCAGAGACGTCAGAGACGTCAGAGACGATCATGCCGTCGGGCGGTATCAGCTGATCGGGCCCGTACTCGGCCACAAGCACGTCTTCGGTCAGGCCCAGTTCGCTGCCGGCCCGTTCGAGCAGAGCCGAGAGGTGCAGCTTCTTCTCGTAGATCTCGAGTTCGAGACCGTGCACGTTCTCGGTGATCGCGGCCAGCCGCTCACGCAAGGCGCTCTCGTCGAGGCGAAGCTGCTGCAGTTCGGTGTTCTGACTGGTGCGTTCGGCCTCAGCGCTGGCCAGACGCAGCCGGGCCTCGGCGACCGAGCGGTCGGCCGCGGCGAGCACGGCCGGGAGCGCCTCGGCGACGCGGGAAGCGGCATCCACTTGGCGGCGGCGAATGACGGCGCGCCGGGCCGCGGCCTCGGCGGCCGTATGCTCGGCCGCGAGCTGCTCGGTCAGGGCGACGACGTGTGCCTCACCGGCCCGCACCCGTTCGCGGGCCGTTTCAACTTGGAGGCGAGCTTCCACCTCACGATCCCGGGCGACCTCCAGCTCACGGTAGAGCGCATCGCGCACGGTCGCATCGAGGATGGGTCGTGGCCGGGACTGGGCGGTGACCAGCGTGGCGGACGCCTGGGCGACGACGGCTTCGACCTCTTCGACGGCGCGGGTCGCGAGTGTCAGGGCGGCGCTGACCCGGGCGAGGTCGGCGGTCGCGGCGTCGGCCTGCACGGTGAGGCGACCGCGGCGTTCCGTCTGAGCGGCGAGCTGGGTTTCGAGGGCGCGCACGGCCGCCCGCGCGCTGACCGACTGCTCCTTGTGCGCGTGCAGCAGGGTACGCTGTTCGGCGAGGTCGAAGCGCACCCGCTCGATCAGTGCTGTGACGGTGGTTAGCTTTTCGGCGGCGGTGTCGCGTTCGGCGACGAGTTCGAGCTTGCTCTGCCGGGCGCCGGATCCGCCGCGCACGACCCACGGGCCCAGCACCTCACCGACGAGTGTAATGATCGTCACGGTGTCGGTCAGCTGGGCGGCGCGGGCTACGGCGAGATCGTCGGCGATCACGGTCTGGGCGAGCAGCGCACGCACTCCGGCCGGCCCGTCGACGACCGATGTCGCCCAACGGATGCCCGCGCCCAGATCAACGCTGGAATCAACGCCCGGAGCCAGGGTGTCGTCACCGTCCGCGATGAGGAGTTCGACCCGGCCGAGATCGTCGGTGTCGGCGTGGCCGATGGCTTCCAGGGCTGCCTCGCGGTTGTCGGCCAGCACCGCGTCGGCGAGAGACCCGAGCGAGGCGGCGATCGCCGCCTCGAACCCGGGCTGCACGCGCACCCGGTCGGCCACCAGGCCACGGATACCGGCGAGCTGCGCGCCGAGGAGTGCGGAGGAACCGTCTTTCTGGTCGAGTGCGAGGGAAAATGCACCCTGCCGTGCCGCCTGGGCGTCCCGTTCCCGCTCGTGCTGGTGCAGCTCATCGCGCAGTCGCTCCACCTCGGCCTCGACTCGTTGCACTGCGGTCTGCGCCAGTTCGAGTGCCTCGGACAGGTCGTCGGAGTCTGGTTCTTCGGCGGCCTCGGTCACGGCCGTTTCGAGCTCGGCCAGCTGACTTTGTGCCTTCTCGCTGCGATCGTTTGCCGCGTCGAGGGCGTTCTGCTGCCGTAGTTGTTCGCCGCGCACAGCGGCCAGCCGCGACCGGGCCGTCTCGGACTGGCCGGTCAGCTGCGAGATTTCGAGATCATGCCGGGTGACGAGCACAGCCTGAGCGGCGATGTCGTCGTCGACGGCCTCCAGCTGCGACCGTGCCGCCGCGCTCTGCTCCCGGGCGGTGCCCCAGGCCGTCTCGGCCGTCCCGATGCTTGCGCGCAGTTGTTCAACCTCGGCAGCAGCATCCGTCAGCATGGCGGGCGTAACGCTGAAGGCCGGACCGGTCGGCTCAGCCTGCGAACCGAGCAGGGCCAGTCGCTGGTTGGCGAGAGTGAACAGGCCGCGCAGGCGTTCCTGCACCGACTCCAGACCAAAACTGGTGCGGCGGGCCAGATCGACGGCGTCGCCGACCTGGGCCAGTTCGAGCCGCTGCACCCGACCCTGCTTCTGCGCGAGCTGCTCCTGCAGCACGACCCGTTCGGTGTGCCGTTCGCTCTCGGTGTGATTGTGGGCGTCGAGCGCGGTGCGCAGCAGCACAATGTCGTCAGCGAGCAAGCGCGCGCGGGCATCGCGCACCACGGCGGCGATGGTCTGCGCCTCGCGGGCGATGTCGGCTTGGCGGCCGAGCGGTTTGAGCTGGCGGCGAATCTCTCCGGCGAGGTCGCTCAGCCGGGTGAGGTTGGTCTGCATGGCGTCGAGCTTGCGCAACGTTTTCTCTTTGCGACGTCGGTGTTTGAGAATGCCCGCGGCTTCTTCGATGAACCCGCGACGCTCTTCGGGGGTCGCGCGCAGCACGGCGTCGAGCTGACCCTGACCGACGATGACGTGCATCTCCCGGCCGAGACCGGAGTCGCTGAGCAGCTCTTGCACATCGAGCAGCCGACAGGTGCGCCCGTTGATGGCGTATTCACTCGCGCCATTGCGAAACAGCGTGCGGGAGATGGTGACCTCGGAGTACTCGATCGGCAGGGCGCCGTCGGCGTTGTCGATGGTGAGGATGACTTCGGCCCGACCGAGCGGCCCTCGGGTGGAGGTGCCGGCGAAGATGACGTCTTCCATCTTGCCGCCGCGCAGGGTTTTCACACCCTGCTCCCCCATCACCCAGGCGAGCGCGTCGACCACGTTGGACTTGCCCGACCCGTTCGGGCCGACCACACAGGTGACGCCGGGCTCGAAGGCGAACGTCGTCGGCTGCGCGAACGATTTGAACCCCTTGAGGGTGAGGCTCTTCAGATACAACGGGCACCCTTTCGGTCGGTCGGCCGCGAGTCCTGGTCTCGGGACTGATTCAACGGTACCCTGCGCCACCGACAGCGGGCGGGACATCCGCTTGTTGGGAAGAGTTGCGTGCAGAACCGCGGAGACGTTTCGGCGGCCTCGGCACTCCGATCGGGGCTGCGGGCGAAATTATCCGCAGTTCTGCACGGGGCCGGCCGCACGGACTGGTGCTGCTCGGATTACTGTGGCGCAGCATGAGCGACTTCTCAATCGACGAACTCGTCATTCCCGCTACACCGCACGCGCCCAGCTGGCCCGACTTCGTGGCGGTGGCCGCGCTGCGAAACCTCGTCGAGTCTGAGGGGTTTGGTACGAACGAACTCAACTATTCGGCTGCCGAGCTGCTGCCCGGGTGGCTCAATCCGAAATACGACCCTAAGCGCATGTTCGTTGCTCGGGTTGAGGGCACGGTGGTGGCCCGCGCGAGCTATGAAACCCTGCTCGACGCAAACGACGACCATGCCTGGCTGGGCGTGCAGGTGCTGCCAGCCTGGCGCAGGTGCGGCATCGGCACCGCCCTCGCCGACCGGGTCGAACACCTTGCCGCGACCGAGAATCGGCACGAGCTGATCGTGTACACGGTGTCTGCGGATACCCCCGGAGAACGCCTGACCGCACCGACCGGCTTCGGGTCGGTCCCACAAGACAACCCCGAGGTGCGTTTTCTGCTCGCGCGCGGCTACCGGCTAGAACAGGTCGAGCGCGGCAGCCGACTCGCACTGCCCGCGGACGAGGGCGTGATCCGCCGCTTTCAAGCGGATGCAGCGGCGCACGCCGCCGGCGACTACACCGTGCACTATTGGAGCGCGGGCACTCCCCCGCGCTGGCGCGACGACCTCGCCGTCCTCTATACCCGGATGAGCACCGACGCCCCGACTGCGGGTCTTACGGAACCCGAAGACGTCTGGACCGCCGATCGGCTGGTCGACGAGGAGACCTCCCGTGGCTCCAGCCCCCGGAGAATGCTCACCGCCGCCGCGCTGCACGAGCCGAGCGGTCACCTGGTCGCCTTCACCCAGCTATCGGTACCGGCCGAACGCGAGCGGTCCGTCAGCCAGGAGGACACCCTGGTCTTGCGGGAACACCGCGGGCACCGCCTCGGCATGCTACTGAAAACGGCGAATCTGGAGTATCTTGCGCAGGAAAGCCCGGGGCATCCGTCGGTGACGACCTTCAACGCGGAGGAGAATCGGCACATGCTCGTGGTCAACGAGGCGCTCGGCTTCATGCCGATGGGCTATGAGGGTGCCTGGAAGCGGGTCGTGCCCGCCGAAAAATGATCCGGAAACCCGAGGGCTTCGACCGTCAGTCAGCGCAAACGCTGGCAGCGGGGGCAGAAGTGCGAGCCGCGGTTCATGAACTGCTCGCGCACGATCAGGGTGCCGCAACGGGAGCACGGCGTGCCCTGCCGACCGTAGGCCTCGAGGCTGTGCGCGAAATAGCCCGACTGCCCGTTCACGTTGACGTACTGGGCGTCGAAGCTGGTGCCGCCCTCGGCGAGGGCACGCTGCAGAATGGTGCGCACGGCCGCGAGCAACGTCCTGGCCTTCGCCGCCGACAGCGACGCTGCGGGCTGCTCGTAGTGGATCCGCGCGGCAAAGAGCGCCTCGTCCGCGTAAATATTGCCGATGCCGCTGATCAGGTTCTGGTCGAGCAGCGCCCGCTTGATGCCGGTGTTCTTGCGCGCGAGAGCGGCGAAGAAGGCGCTCGAAGCAAACGAGGGGTCGATCGGGTCGCGAGCAATGTGCGCTACCTGCGAGGGAATGCGGTTCTGCCAGGCGGCATCCGCTTGGAGCTGACCCGAATATCCGCCCGGCAGGCTGTCACGGGTCGGGCCCATCGCGTCGACGGCCATGCTGCCGAAGATGCGCTGGTCGACGAAATTGACCCACAGCTCGCCGTGGGTCGGGTGTTCCAGCGTCAAGCGGATGCGCAACATGCGATCCTCCGCGGCACCCGGTGTGCGCAGCAGCACCTGGCCGCTCATACCGAGGTGAACGACCAGGGCGCGATCGCTGTCGAGGGGCAACCAGAGGAATTTGCCGCGACGCACGGCGGCGAGAATTCGCCGCCCCGTGAGCTGCTCGGCGAAGGATCCGGCCACCGGAACGTGCCGACGCAGGGAGCGCTCGTCGAAGATTTCAACCCCGGTGACGAGAGCGCCGGTGACGGCCGGCTCGAGACCGGCACGCACGACCTCAACCTCGGGGAGCTCCGGCATAGAAGTTAGAGAGCGTTGAGCTGGTCGATTGCGTCACGAGCCGCAGCCATTTCGGCGAACTTCTTGCTGGGGCCGACGCCCTCGGCCGTCACGGCCGAGCCGATGACGACCGTCGCGACGAACACCCTGGAGTGATCGGGGCCGCTGCCTTCGAGCGTATAAACCGGGACGCCGACGCCCAGGCTCGCGGCGAGCTCCTGCAAGCTCGTTTTCGGGTCCATTGACACACCGAAGTGGCCAGGTTCAGCGAGCAGTGGCTCGATCAGACGCAGCACGAACGCGGTGGCAACTTCGCCACCGGCATCCAAAAACGTGGCGCCGATGAGCGCCTCAACAGTGTCGGCCAAAATGGACGCCTTGTCGCGGCCGCCGGTGAGGATTTCGCCGCGACCGAGCAGAATGTAGTCGCCCAGGCCGAGGCCGCGGGCAATCTGCGCGAGAGCGGCCGTGGACACCAGGCTGGCCCGACGCTTGGCGAGGTGACCCTCGTCGAGGTTCGGGTAGCTGCGGTAGAGCATGACCGTGACGGCTTGCCCCAAAATCGAGTCGCCCAGAAATTCCAGGCGCTCATTGGTGGGAATACCGCCGTTTTCGTACGCGAAAGACCGGTGGGTCAGAGCTAGCTCCAGAATCACCGGTTCAATCTGCACGCCGAGGGTCGCCAACAGGGGCGACCGCTCGGTATTAACTCTTTTCATCGACCGAGTTCCGGTCTGGAGAGAAGAGGCGACTTAAATGTCGGCGACTTTACGGCCCTTGTATTCCATGAACAACGGAGTGCCGGTGGAGTCGGTGACAACCTTGGCGCGGTGCGGCAGGCTGTAGACAACCTTGCCGCCCTCCATAGTCTTGACGAGGGTGGGAGGCGTGGCCTTCCACTGCGCGCGACGCGAGTGGGTGTTGGAACGCGACATCTTGCGCTTCGGTACTGCCATGACTACTTCTCTTCTCTGTCTGAAACATGGATGTCCGCATCCATGTCTTTGTCTGTGGAAGCCGTAAACCCCGCAAGCGCTGACCACCGGGGATCGTAGCTCTCGTCGGAAACGAGTTCGGGCAGTTCGGCAAGCGGCTGCCCGGTCTCACTGTCAAGACCAGGGCAATCACGCCGACATACCGGCTGGAACGGAAGTGATAACACTACCGCGTCCCGGATCAAAGATTCCAAATCGACATGGTCGTCCAAAATCTCAAACTCGAAGGCTTCCTCCTGAGGATAACCGAAAAGCTCGGCAAAATGAACTCGGACCGGCAGATCGATGTCTTTCAGGCATCGACCGCACTCACCGAGCGCCCGCGCATAGACCTCGACGCTCACCAGAATTCCCTCGTGCATCGCCTCGAGGCGCAGCTCGGTCGACAGGGTCGACCCGGCTTTCACCGCTACGAGGCCAGCGCCGAGGTCGTCGGGTACGTCAATGTCGAGGTGGCGTTCGTGCATGGTACCCGGGCGGTTAATGAGGTCACGCACGTCGACCGTGTACGGCGTCTTCTTGAACTTAGTCACGGTCGTAAATTGTACGCTTTCTGCGTGGGTACTCCGTTCAGGGGGCGATCGGGGCGGCTCGACGTTCCCCGCGCAGCACCGCTCCCAGCACGGTCAACAGCGATCGCGGCGCAAACAGGGCTCGCAAACGGATGCCGACACTCGCGCCGACGTGCAGCCCGCGCACCACCAGGGCCAGATCGTCGACGAGGGTCTCCGCTTGGCCCGACGATCGGTCAAACCGGGACCGTTCCACCGCCAGCAGCACTCGTTCGAGCGCTGCCGCCGACGCCGGGTCGAGGGGGCCGAGCCGCTCCAGGCGCACGGCGAACGCGCGCGGCGTCTCGGTGACGCGCACAGGCACCCCGAGATCGAGACTGGTGTGCTGCACTTCGAGCCAGGCGAGGCTCGCGCCGGCATTTTTGGAGCGGATGCGGCGCACCCGCCAGCGCCGCAGCATCCGTCTCGCCGCACCCGGAACCAGAAGCAGGAGCAGACCCAGTGCGCTGAATCCGACGATGCCGAGCCGGTTACCGGCGTCGCCGGTTTGCGCCGACGCGCCGCGTTCCAGGGCGGAATCGTCGGCGAGCCGATCGGGGCTCAGGCCTGGGGCGTTCGTGGAGCCGGGCGCACCGGGCGCGGTCGACGGGGTGCCGGCATCCTCGGCCTGCTCGTAGTTGGGCACGATGCCGCGGCCGGGCGTCGGCTCGAATTTCACCCAGCCGATGCCGACGAAGTACAGTTCCGGCCAGGCGTGCAGGTCGTGCGAATCAACGTTGTAGCGGCCCAGCCCTTGTTCAAGATCCTGCGACTTGACGCCGGGCAGATAGCCGAGCGACACCCGCGAGGGAATGCCGAGGGTGCGGGCCATCGCGGCCATGGTGGCGGCGAAGTGCACGCAGTAGCCGCGCTTGGCTTCTAGAAACTGCCCGATCACGTCGACGCCGCCGCCGTCGTAGCCGTCCTCGACCGGGGCATCGGTGTCGTAGGCGAAGACGCTGCTGCGCAGGTACTTTTGCATGGCGACCGCCGCGTCATAGTTCGACGTGGTGTCGGCTGTGACTCGCCGTGCCGTCTCCTCGATGATGGGCGGCGGTTCTACCGGCAGTTGCAGGTTGCCCTGCACGCTCGCCGGAAAGTTCGTGCTCGATTTGCGCAGTTGCACGGCCGTTGGCTTGAGCTCCAGCGCCGACACCGTGTATTCCTGGCCGAGGGTGTTCGCGGAACGACTGGTAATCGCCCGGGTGCGGTTATCCCAGTACCATCGGCCGCTCAGCCCGTCGATGCTCGTGGCGCGGGCCGGCGCTGGCAGCCATTGGCTGTTGACGCCGTCGATGACGACCGAGGTCGATGCCGGGGCGGTCTCCACGTTGGCGTCGAGACCGAAGGGTCGCGGAATGCGATCGACGGTGTTTTGCACGTCGGCTGCGTCGATGCGCGCCGTCCAATTCAGGCCGATCACTTCGTCGAGGGTCAGCAGGGTGAAATAGGGCTGCTCGGTGCCGGTCGAGGTGTAATGGAAGGCCGGACCGGCCTTGGGCCGACGCAGATCCTGCCCCAGGTTAATCATCGGGCTGACGCCGCTGCCGAACAGCAAGCCGCCGGACCGGGCGGCGACCAGTCCTCTGACAGTGAAAGCCGGGGCTGCGGTGCTCAGAATCAGGGCGCCCACGATGGTCAACGATGCCACCACGATGGAGCCACTCATCGGTCCGGGCCCGCGTGGCCGATCCGACCGAAAGGCGCGGGGCGCGTGCGGTCCGGCCGGTGATTGCCGGGCTTCCCGCACGCGGCCAACGTAGACGTCCACCCGCAGCAGCAGCAGAAAGGCGGCGGCCGCCGCCACGAGTGCGGCGAGATCGGCACCGTCCTCGATGATGAAGCCCGGAATAAGCAGCGGCACGAGCGCCACAGCCGCGCCGACGGCCGGCAGGCGCAGGGTCACGGCGAGCAGGTCCATCAGAATAGCGATCAGTCCCGTTCCGCCGGCGAGCAGAAAGAGGATGCCGACGGTCACCGCCGCCGGCGTGCTCTGCTGGGCAACCGACTCTCCCCCTGCGGCAATCAACCCGCTGAACGTGCTCACCGTTTGTGGTGTCGGAATGAGCCAGAACAGGCCGGATCCGTCGCCGAACAGCAGCGTCAGAGCGCCCAGCAACACCGCCGTGTTCGCCAACGGAACGACGGTCCGCGGCAGGCCGAGACGGCGGAATACGGAAGAACCCAGCAGCACGGCGCTGGCGACCACTGCACAGACCCACCACCAGGTGGTGCCCCGCAGCAGGGGGCCCAGTGCCGCGCAGCACACGAGCACCAGCAAGAGCTGGGTCAGGGCCAGCGGCCAGCGGGCGGCACCCCGACCGCCCCGCCGGGCACGCGGTCGGGGCTGGGCCGGGGTGACTCCGCGCAGAGCGACCGGCGTCGTCGCCAGGCTAGTCATGAACGGGGCCTCGCTCCCGATTCACGTCGTTCCACACGGTTTCGAGGTCATCGATGCTCGCGACCTCCAGGCAGCGCCAGCCGGCTTCCTGCAGCCGTTCGCGGGCGACCGCGACGACGGTACGTTGCACGAACGCAATGGCGGGATCGCAGTGACGGGCGAGAGCGACGAGGTCGTCGACATCCGCTTCAGACAGGCTGACCAACAGTGCAAAGGTCGGCAGCGACAACTCTGCGCCGCGCAGGGCCGCACGCACCGGCACTCGTCGTGACGCCGCCAGGCGTGCGCTGCGACTTGGCCACGGCACCGGAACGACGCTCGCTAGGCCCTCCAACAGGGCCCGATCGCCGCCGGGGGCACGATAACTGGCCGGCACATCGCCGTGCAGCCCACCGAGCGTCTGTTCGCCGCCCGGCACCAGCTGGCTCGCGCCGAGTTCGATGACTTCGAGCCGGTAGCCCGCGTCTATCAGGTGCACCCCAACGGATGCCGCCAGCTCGACCTCGAGTTCGAATGCGGCCACGAGATGCGGCGGCACCCGACCGGGACCCAGGCCGGCTGCACCGGCCAGGGTGGTATCGAGCACAATGCGGGCCTCCGGATTGCTGCGCTGTTCCTCCTGCCGCACCATGATTTCGCCGTGCCGCGCTGTGGCCGGCCAGTTCACGCGGCGCAGAGCATCCCCGGGCCGGTACTCGCGAGCGATGAGTTCGTCGGAGGTTTGGATGGCCTGGCGCAGCAGTTCCCGAATCGAACCGTCATTGCTGGTCTGGGCCAGTCCCCCGCCGGGAATGAGCATGACCCGCGGTGTGACGATCAGGTCATGCGGCTCACCGAACAGACGTAGGCCGTGCGCGAAGCCGAACGGGTCGTGGCGGGACACCCCGAGAGGTCCCACCGCGTAGACACCGCGCTGACGCGGCGAGAGTGCGTATTCCAGCCGCACGCTGTCACCGGGCGCGCCTCGCCGACTCACCAGCGGCAGGATGGCGCCGGGCGGCGTATCAATACCGGGCGATGGGGTATCGGCCCAGCGGGCGCCGCTCAACGGCCGCGCCGAGAGGTTGCGCAGATGCAGCGACACGACGCTCTCGCCGCCGGCCGACAGGATCGGCGGCCGGAAGGTGCGGGTCACTTCCACCCGCGCCGGTCGCACGGACACATAGCCGACCGCGATGAGCGGCGCCACGATGAGCATGCTGGCCACGAACAGCAGATCCCGGCTGTTCACGACGACCGCGTTGGCGAAGATCACGGCTCCGACCATCAGACAGACACCGCCGCGCAGGGTGAGCCGGGAGGTCAACCCAGCGGTGAGCCGCTGTAGCCAAGCCAACCGCTCCGAACCACCTGCCCCGCGCGCGGCCATGAGCTACGGCTGTCCGGTGGAACCGACCGGTCTGGCCGGAATCCCGCGTACGGCCGGCAGCACCGGCCCTGACCGCCCCGATGCCGGCACGGCCGTTTTGGGTACAGCGGATGCCGGGACAGCGAACGCTGCTGCTCCCACCGGAACGGGAGTGTCGCCCAGGATTCGGCGCACGATGTCGTCGATGACGGGGCCGCTGTCCTGGTGGTGGTGGCCGAGGGCGCGGCTGGTCGGAACCAGCCGGTGGCCGAGCACCGCAACGGCCAGGGAGTCGATGTCGTCGGGCAGCACGTAGTCTCGTCCGTTCAGGGCGGCCTGTGCCTTGGCCGCGCGAATGAGCTGCAGGGTCGCCCGCGGGCTGGCCCCGAGGCGCAGGTCCCGATCATCGCGTGTGGCTCGCACCAGATTGACGGCATATTCCTTCACGGCGTCGGAGGCGAATACTGCTCGGGCGGTGTGCATCATGTCGCGCAGGATCTGCCCCGAAACAACGGCGGAGATCAGCGCGAGCGGGCTGTTGGTATCCCGCGAGTCGAGCATCGCGAGCTCGGACCCGATGTCGGGGTACCCCATGGAGATGCGCGCCATGAATCGGTCCCGTTGAGCCTCCGGGAGGGCATAGGTGCCCTCCATCTCGATCGGATTCTGGGTGGCGATCACGGTGAACGGCAGCGCGAGCGGGTAGGTGACGCCGTCGACGGTGACCTGGCGTTCCTCCATCGATTCGAGCAGCGCCGACTGGGTCTTTGGGCTCGCCCGGTTGATTTCATCACCGATGACGATGTTGGCGAACACCGGCCCTGGCTTGAATTCGAAGCGACGCTCGGCCTGGTTGAACACCGAGACGCCGGTCACGTCCGAGGGCAGCAGGTCGGGCGTGAATTGGATTCGCCCGACCGTGCAATCCACGGAACGAGCCAGCGCCTTGGCGAGCATGGTCTTGCCCACACCGGGAACGTCCTCGATCAGCAGGTGTCCCTCGGCCAGCAGCACGGTCAGGGCAATCTGCACGGCCTCGTGTTTGCCGTCGATGACCGTCTCGACGTTGCGCATGATCGCGCGCCCGGCGGCCTGAAGCTCGCTGAGGTCAACGCCCGACTCGGTGGTGAACGGCGCAGTCCGGAGCGGCGCGGTGTCGGCTGGCGGAACCGACGCTAAGTCCTCAGAGGAGCGAGCCGGCTGGCGGTTCATACCCGCGACCGCTCCAGATACTGCGCCACGGCCCGCGGCACATACGGCGAGACGTCGCCGCCGAGGCCGGCCACCTGACGGACCAGCGAGCTGGAGACGTGGGCGTTGGCCGGATCCGGCAAGAGGAAGACCGTCTCCACGGCGGCCAGGTTGCGATTGACAATCGCCATCGGCGTCTCATAAGCCACATCCACCTGAGAGCGGATGCCTTTCACCAGCACGCTGGCACCGACATCCATGCAGTAGTCGACGAGCAGGCCCATACTCCAGCTGGCGACCACGATGTTGGTGGGGAGTCCCGCTTCTTTGATGGCCTGTTCCAGCAGCGACACGCGCTGACTGATCGGCAACAGGGCCGATTTGTCGGGGTTGTGCACCACAAGCACATGAAGCTCGTCGAACAGGCCGGCCGCGCGATTGATCACGTCCAAGTGGCCCAGTGTGACGGGGTCAAATGATCCAGGGACAACGGCGATCCTGCGCATGCTCACACCCTACTGCCAGAGACTGACGGTGCGCTGCCTGGTCGTGCGCTTCTAGTGGGCATATTCAGCCTTTCACGAGCCAGGTGCGCTCGGATTCGTTCAGTCGACGGGCAATCGCCTCGCGCAGGGCCGGGTTGGTGCGGATGCCCGGATCCCCCGAAACGAGATGGAAGGCGGCTTGTCGCGCCTCGGCAATCAGGTCGCCGTCCTCAGCCACCCGAAGAAAACGCAGGGACGTTCCCTCGCCGGATTGCATATCGCCGAGCACATTACCTTCCCGGCGGAGCGCCAGGTCGAGTTCGGCGAGCCGAAAACCGTCGAGGGTCGCGGCGACATCACCGATGCGCTGGCGGGAGGGCGAGCCGGTGCGGGAGTTGGTGACCAACAGGCACAGCCCGGGCACGCCGCCACGTCCGACCCGACCGCGCAGCTGGTGCAGTTGGGAGACGCCGAAGCGTTCAGCGTCGAGCACGACCATGGCCGAAGCGTTGGGCACGTCAACGCCCACCTCGATGACGGTCGTCGCGACGAGAACGTCGATCTCACCGGCGGCGAAGGATTGCATGATGCGATCCTTCTCCTCGCTCGTCATGCGCCCGTGCAGGGCCTCGATGCGGTACCCGGCCAGAGGCGCAAATCCACGCAGCCTCTCGTGCACGGTCTCAACGTTGGCGAGCGGAGTCTTTCTATCGTCCTCAGACGCGGGTGCCAGTTCGGCGTCTTCTTCAACCTCGGCGGGCGAAATTGCCGGGCAGACCACGAATCCCTGTCGCCCGAGAGCGAGCTCTTCGGCGAGCTTGGTCCAGATGCGCTGGAACCAGTCTGGGTGATCGGACAGGGGCACGACGATGCTCGTGATGCCCTGGCGCCCGGCCGGCAAAATGCGGATGGTGCTCACGTCGAGGTCGCCGAACACCGTCATGGCAATGGTGCGGGGAATCGGGGTGGCCGTCATGACGAGAACGTGCGGTGGCTCGGCGCCCTTCAGCCGCAGGGTTTCCCGCTGCTCGACGCCGAAGCGGTGCTGTTCGTCGATCACGATCAGCCCAAGGTCGAAAAACGTCACGGTGTCGCTGAGCAGCGCGTGGGTGCCGATCACGATGCGGGACTGGCCGGACACTGTGCGCAACAGGGCCTTGCGCTTCTGCGCGACTGGAAGTTTGCCGGTGAGCAGGGTCGGCATGAGTTCGGCCGCGAGATCGGGGCCGAGCAGGGTCGTAATCGACCGCAGATGCTGCCCGGCCAGCACCTCGGTCGGGGCCAACAGAGCCGTTTGGCCACCGCTGTCGGCCACGGCGAGCATTGCCCGAAGCGCGACCACGGTCTTGCCCGAACCGACCTCGCCCTGCAGCAGGCGGTTCATCGGGCCGGACTGGGACATGTCGCCTGCGATCTCGACCGCGCAGATCTCTTGGTCGACCGTGAGCACGAACGGCAGCGCGGCGTCAAAACGTTCGAGGTACCCGCCGGGCGTTGGTACCCGCGGACGGGTGCGACGCTCCCTGGCCAGGCTGTGCCGCTGCATCAGGGCGCACTGCAGCACCCAGGCCTCGGTGAACCGAAGGGTGTTTTGGGCGGCCATCCATTCGGCCGGATTGTCGGGGCTATGGATCCAGCGGATGGCCTCGGTGTGGGTCAGCAGGCCGTGTTCGGCCCGCAGATCGTCGGGAACAGGGTCGGGCAAAGTGTCCATGCGCCGCAGGACAAGGTCGATCATGGTCTGTAGACTCCAGCTGGTCTCCGAGGCCGTTGCCGCGTAGATCGGAATGAGCGGCTTGTGCCTCAGCCGAACGGACGGATCGTCGCGGGCCTCTTCTTCTTCACTCTCAAAGGTCTTGTACGCCGGGTTCGCCAGCTGGCTCTGGCCCTGATGCCTACCCACCTTGCCCGAGAAACTGCCACGCAGACCGGGACGCAATTGGTCAAGCCGCCACTGTTGGCTCTTCTTACCGAAAAACGTGAGGGTGAACTCGCCCCCGCCGTCAGAAATTACCACCTCAACGATTGTGCCCGGCTTCGACGACATGCGACGTTCTCGCACCGAAACGATATCGGCGATGACGGTGATGTTAGCTCCGGGCGTGACCTGATTCAGAGGCCGGAGTACCTCGCGGTCGGCGTAGTCGCGCGGGTAATGGCTCAGCAGGTCACCGACGGTCTCCATGGCGAAGGCCTTGCGCAGCGCGGTTGCCCTGGCCGGGCCGAGGGCGATCTTGAGGGTGGTGTCGAGGGTGAGCGGTTTGAGCTCGGGCGTCGGCAGAGAAGCACCATCGAATTCGGGGCCATGGGCAGCACTCGAACCGGTCATGGTTCCATGGTAAACCGGGCCTCCGACATTGCGTCGTGTGCGGCCACACGGGAACGGCTGCGGCTAGGCTCGGGAGGGTTATGACGCGAATTATTTCCGGGTTTGCCGGCTCTTTGACCCTGGCCGTTCCCAAGTCGGGCACGCGGCCCACGAGTGATCGCGTACGGGAAGCTATTTTCTCGGCCCTCGACTCGCGGGACGCCGTCTACGGCATGCGTGTGCTGGATTTGTACGCTGGGTCGGGCGCCCTGGGCCTCGAGGCTGCCAGTCGCGGAGCGCGAGTAGTGACGCTGGTCGAGAACAGCTACGGCGCGGCGGCCATGTGTCGCAAGAACGGCGAGGCCGTACAGCGGTCTGCACCGAAGGGCGCCGACCTGAAGATTGCGGTCTCCTCGCAGGCGGTCCAGTCGTTCTTGGCCGCTACGAAAGAGGGCTTCGACGTCGTGTTCATCGACCCTCCGTATGACCTCAGTGAGGTTGAGCTGGGCCACAATTTGAACGCGCTCGCCCCGTTGTTGGCCGACGACGCGCTCGTGGTACTCGAGCGCAGCTCACGCTCGCCCGAGCCGGAGTGGGGTACGGGACTCGAGCTTGAACGCCGCAAGGACTATGGCGATACGACCGTCTGGTACGCGTCGCCCGTCGAGCAGCCTGCGCCGTAGTTCGAGCGACGGCCAGCACGATTCTCGTACCGGGCACCGTCACAGTCGCTCTAGCCGGCGGAACCGTCCCAGCCGCGATAAGGGTCCCAGCCACCCTGGTCGTGCGGCGCCCCGTCGACGGTGATCGAGCCGGCCGGGAGTGCAACGGAAGCCGCGGTGACGATTCCGAGGCGGCGAAAACCGCGCGGCAGTGCCGTGTCTGGCCCGAAGGTGGCCAGCAATCCGTGGTCTTCGCCGCCGCCGAGCGCGACCTCGATGCGATCGCCGAGGCAGGCGGAAGCGAAGTTGATGGTCACACCACTGGCCCGGGCGATGCGTCCGGCGTCGATGGCGAGGCCGTCAGAGACATCGAGCATGGCGGTGGCGCCAGCCACGGCAGCTATCGGACCGCTCGCAATGGGCGGCACGGGAGTCAGCTGGGCGGCGACCTCGGCCGGGTGCGTGAGCTTGAGCGCATTGGCGCGAGCGAGGTTGGGCACTCCGTCGTCGTCGACGCCGAGGCGAAACAGCAGCTCGAGGCCAACGCCGGCGTCGCCGAGCCGCCCGGAGAGCGCCACGGTGTCGCCGGGGCGCGCGCCCGAGCGTACGACGGGCGCGCGCCCTTCGAGGTCGCCGAACGCCGTCACAGCGAGGGTCAGCGCGTCGGACGCCGACAGGTCGCCACCGACCACCCCGCAGCCGGGGGCGAGCGCCTCGCAGCAGTCTCGCAGCCCGTCAGCGATGCCCTCGAGCACCGACACCGGTGTTGATGGCGGAGCCGCGATCGCAACGACCAGGGCGGTCGGGCGAGCGCCCATGGCGGCAACATCGGAGAGATTGGTCGCTGCAGCTTTCCAACCGAGGTCGTGCGGTGTCGACCAGGCCAGGCGAAAGTCGGGACCCTGAATCATCATGTCGGTGGTGACGACGAATCGTCCGTCGGGCGCCGAGATGACCGCCGCGTCGTCGCCGGGGCCGAGCAGTTCGGCTGCCGCGGTCGGCAGCCGGGGAAAGATTCGTGCGAGCACGGCGCCTTCGCTGAGATCGGCGAGCGTTTCCGAAGCGGATGCCATCGGCTCGGGCCCACGCGACGGGTTGACCGCTGCAGACGCAGCCGACTCCGACACGGAAATTTTGGGCGCTTGCGATGCTGAAACTGGCGCTGCCGAGGCCAGTCGGGATGGCGTCGCAGGGGCTGGACGCGGGGCATCCGCAGAAGTCGTCATGTAAGAAACGGTAGCCTTAATGCGATGTCTCACCCATTCCTGCTCCTGCGCTCAGCTCCCGTACGTTCCGTCGCCGTCTTCAGCGTGCTCGCGAGCTCGCTGCTGCTGGCCGGTTGCGCCACTGTCGTGCCGTTGACGCCGGCCCCTGACGCCACCAACGTGGCCTGTGCCGACGTCATCGTGCACCTGCCATCCAGCGTCGCCGATGAGGCGGCCCGCGAAACGAACGCGCAGGGGACCGGCGCCTGGGGTGACCCGGCCGCGGTGCTGCTGCACTGTGGCGTTACGGTGCCGGAACCCACGACGCTGCCGTGCCTGAACATCAACGGCATCGATTGGATCGAAGACGACTCCGACGCCCCGACCTACCGCTACACGACGTATGGTCGCGATCCGGCCATCGAAATCGTGATCGACTCTGAACGGGTGAGCGGGTCGACGACGCTCATCGACGTGTCCAACGCGGTCGGGTATGTTCCCGCGACCGGCGCCTGTGTCGGCGCGGAAGATTTGAATCTCCCGACGGATGGAGCCACGAGCGCACCCTAGCCTCTGAGCGGAGGTCTCGCGAAGCCGCGTACCGCAGACCGGGTCGCGCTGGTCGATGGTGGTCTCGTATGCAAGCCTTGGATCGAGCCTGTCGAGATTTCGACCAACGGAGATGGCCCGTTTCGCAGACCGCGTCGCGCTGGTCGATGGCCAGCTTAAGTGCAAAGCGGCTAAATACGACGTCTGGATGGCTCTGCTCCGAGCGCGGCGGCGGGTTGGTTGCCTCCACTTCGCGCTGCGCGGGAGTTGCGCCGCTGCGCGGGACGCCCAACTCCCGCGTACTGGCGCAGTTCCCGCGCGGCGAACTGCGCGGGAGTTCTGGCCAGGCCACAACTCCCGCGCACTGGCGTACCTCCCGCGCAGGCAGCCTAATACGACGGATGCCGACGGACTCGGCAGGTCAGGAGCCGTGGCGGGCGTGGGCTATGGCCACAGCGATGAGTTCGTCGATCAGCTTGGGATAGGTGTAGCCGCTGGCCAGCCAGCAGCTCGGGAACATCGAGATGCTCGTGAACCCGGGCATGGTGTTGATCTCGTTGATCACCCAGCCGGTCGCGGTGAGAAAGAAGTCCACGCGGGCCAGGCCGGCGCCGCCGATCGCCTCGAACGCGGCAATGGCCAGCCGCTGCACCTCGGCCAGTTCCTCGGGTGCCAGCGGCGCCGGGCAGACCAGGTCGACGCCGGGCGCGTCGAGATACTTCGCGGCGAAATCGTAGAAGTCCCGGCCGGTCACCACGACCTCACCGGCCGTGGAGGCGCGCGTCGGCTCCCCCGGGCGCCCCTGCAGTACCGCAATCTCGAGCTCCCGACCGACCAGCCCGGATTCAATCAGCACCTTGTTGTCTTCGGCGAGCCCGACCGTCATGGCCTCGGCCAGTTGGTCCGGGGTCGACACCCGGCTGACGCCGACGCTCGAGCCGGCCCGCGCCGGCTTCACAAACGCGGGCAGGCCGAGCTGTTCCAGGGCCGCATAGGCCAAACCGGGAGCCGTTACCCAGTCATCCGCTGTGATGGTGCGCCACGGCGCAACGGGCAGGGCAGCCTGTTGAAAAACGGTCTTGGCGAAGTGTTTGTCCATGCCCAAAGCGGATGCAAGAACTCCCGACCCGACGTAGGGCAGGCCGAGCAGATCGAGCAGGCCCTGGATGGTGCCGTCCTCACCGAACGGTCCATGCAAAATCGGGAATATAAGGTCGACCGGGCCAAGCGTTCGCTCACCGGACGCGTCGACGACAGTCAATTCCCGGCTGGACGCGCTCTCCGGCCACCGCACGCGGGTGCCGTTGTCCGCAACGACCGGCAGCGCTGAGGCGTTGAGGGCAAACTTGGCGGGGTCGTTTTCTTCGAGCACAAAGGCACCGTCCCGGGTGATTCCGACCGGGATGACCGTGTACGCATCAGGGTCGAGGGCTGCCAGCACCCCGCCCGCCGTGGCGCAGCTGATCGAGTGTTCGCTGGAACGCCCCCCAAAGAGAAGCACCACCGTGAGCTTGTCCATCGTCAAGTGTCCTTTCGCCCTGCGGTTCGCCGGAGTCAGTTGTGAGGTGCGGCGCAATGTCGCGGGGATTGAGCGTGCCGTCGAGTACCTGACGTACCTGTTCGACGATGGGCATCTCGACGCCCTTGGCGCGTGCGAGTTCCAGAATCGGCTTGACCGAGGCGAGGCCTTCGGTGGTCTGCTGCATCTGCTTGACGACGTCGTTAATGCTGTATCCCTGGCCGAGCAGCCGGCCCGCTGTGTTGTTGCGCGACAGCGGCGACTGGCAGGTGGCTATGAGGTCACCGAGGCCGGCCAGTCCGGCCAGAGTCTCGGGCTGAGCGCCGTAGGCGACCGCGAAGTCGGTCATTTCGACCAGACCACGCGTGATGATCGAGGCCTTGGTGTTCTCGCCGTAGCCGACGCCGTCAACGATGCCGATGGCGACCGCGATGAGGTTTTTCAGCACGCCGCCGAACTCGGTGCCGATGACGTCGGTGTTGACGTAGGAGCGGAAGTAGCGGTTGGTCGCCAGTTTGGCCACGGCCTGCGCCGTTTCCAGGCTCGCCGAGGAGACGACAGCGCCGGTCGGCTGTTCCTTGGCGATTTCCAGCGCGAGGTTGGGACCACTGATCGCCGCGATGCGGTCGGGGTCGATGCGGAGCACCTCTTCGATCACCGAACTCATGCGCATGCCGGTTGCGCGTTCGACACCCTTCATCAGCGAGATGATGATCGCGTTCTCGGCCAAATACGGTTCGACCTGTTTCAGGTTTTCGCGCAGCGACTGGCTGGGCACCGAGACGAACACCATTTCGGCCCCGGCCAGCGCCAGCTCGAGACGGCTCGTGGCGCGCAGCCCGACGGGCAGGTTCACCCCGGGCAGGTAGTCGCTGTTGCGGCGCGCTTCGGAGATTTCCCGGGCCAACTCGGGGCGGCGAGCCCACAGAACGACATCGGCACCGCTATCCGTCAGAATTTTGGCGAAGGTCGTTCCCCAACTGCCCGCGCCGAGCACGGCCACCCGGGTGCCTGGTTGAATCTTCGGCAGCTGGGGGGTTCTAGGCTTCAAAACGACCGGTCTCTTTCTGGTTGTGCTCCGACGGATTCCATCGTTTGACCGGGGCTTTCTCGCCGCGCAAGTCTTCCAGCAACGCAGTGATGGCGAGCATCACGACGGCGGTCGCCTCGTTGAGCGTCGCCGTGTCGAGGCTGCGTCCCCGAAACTGCGCGAGGTCGATCGGGTCGCCGATCTTCACTGTGATGGTCTTACGCGGAAACAGGTGCACCTTCTTGGAATACCGTTCCATCAGGTGCTGCGTGCCCCAGTGCGCGGCCGGCACGATCGGAATCCCCTGTTCCAGCGCGATGCGCACGGCGCCGGTCTTGCCGCGCATCGGCCACAGGTCGGGGTCACGGGTGAGTGACCCTTCCGGGTACACCACGACGATCTGGCCCTTATCGACCAGACGCTGGGCGGCTTTGACCGGCTCACTCCCGCGCACCGATCCCCCGCGCTGCACCGGAATCTGCCCCGACTTGGTCAGCACCCAGCCGATGACCGGGATCTTGAAAACGGATGCCTTCGCCAGAAACCGAGGCAACCGCCCCAGCTTCCAGGCCACGACCCCCATGACCACGGGATCGATCTCGCTGTAGTGGTTCGGCGAGAACACGAACGCGCCGCTCCGCGGAAACTTGTGGGCGTCGATAATCTCGTAGCGGGCGGCGAGGTTCATCACCGGCAGAATCAACCCGGCGAGAATCCAGAATGCCGAAGGGCGGCTCTTCTCCGAACGAATTTTGGTAGTCGACTCGGGAATTGCGGGCACGTCGTTATTTTCAGGCACGCGCCTATTATCCTTCGAGATCGAAGTCCGCCCCCAAAAGCCGCAGCTTGCCGATGAAGTTTTCGTAACCTCGGCTGATGATTCCCACGTTGCTGACCGTGGACGTGCCGTCGGCCGAGAGCGCCGCGATCAGGTGGCTGAAGCCGCCGCGCAGGTCGGGTACGACGATATCGGCGCCGTACAGCTTGGTCGGGCCGGTGATGACGGCGGAATGGTTGAAATTGCGCTGACCGAACCGGCACGGATGACCGCCGAGGCATTCCTTGTGAATCTGAATGGTCGCGCCCATTTCGACGAGGGCGTCAACGAAGCCGAAGCGCTGCTCGTACACGGTTTCATGCACGATCGACGTGCCGTGAGCCTTGGTCAGCGCGATGACAAGCGGCTGCTGCCAGTCCGTCATAAAGCCGGGGTGGACATCCGTTTCAATAATGACGGGCTTCAAATCGCCGCCCGGGTGATAGAAACGGATACCGTCGTCACAGATATCGAAAGCGCCGCCGACCTTGCGGAACACGTTGAGGAAAGTGATCATTTCGGGCTGGCGGGCGCCGCCGACGAAGATGTCTCCGTCGGTGGCGAGGGCCGCTGCAGCCCAACTGGCGGCCTCGTTGCGGTCGAACAGCGCGCGGTGGTTGTAGCCGAGCAGGCGTTCGACGCCCTCGATGCGAATCACCCGGTCGGTGTCGACCGTGATGATGGCGCCCATCTTCTGCAGAATGTTGATGAGATCCATGATCTCGGGCTCGATCGCCGCGCCCTTGAGCTCGGTGATGCCGTCGGCCCGCACCGCGGTGAGCAGCACCTGCTCGGTGGCTCCGACGCTCGGGTAGGGCAGTTCGAGCTTGGCGCCCTTGAGTCCGTTCGGCGCCGACATGCGGATGCCGTTGGGCTGCTTCTCGACGACGGCACCGAACTTACGCAGCACCTCGAGGTGAAAGTCGATCGGGCGGTCGCCGATGCGACAGCCGCCGAGATCGGGGATGAACGCTTCGCCGAGGCGATGCAGCAGCGGGCCGCAGAACAGGATCGGGATGCGCGAGGAACCGGCATGGGCGTCGATCGCGGCGAAGTGCGCGCTCTCCACGTCAACCGGGTCGAGGACCAGGGTTCCGGGTTCGTCGCCCTCGGTGACCTTGACGCCGTGCACCTCGAGCAGCCCGCGAACGATCCGAACATCGCTGATATTCGGAACGTCCTTGAGCACGCTCGGGGTCTCACCGAGGAGGGCGGCGACCATGGCCTTGGTGACGAGGTTCTTCGCCCCCTTCACCTCGATGCGGCCGACCAGGGGAATTCCCCCTCGAATGGTGATCTTGTCAGCGGTCAGGCCGACAGATGCTCCGTGGTTTGCAGCGCTCCCCCGCTCATTCGCGTCGTCGTGGTTTCGAGCGTCGTTCAACTTCTTCGCCTCGTCGGTTTCGCTACGATCTGTTTCGCGCAGAGTGCTCACAAGTTACCTGTCCTGGTGCAAATTAGTGCAAATGCAAATTACATCAAATTAATTCTGGAAGATTCGGGGGAAAGGGCGGGAAGGGTGCGGGGCAACCAGGATTCGCGTTTGGTTTCAAATTCACTGATTCGCGCTTCGTCACGCAGGGTCAGCCCGATGTCATCCAGACCTTCGAGCAGCCGCCATCTAGTGTAATCATCGATTTCAAAATTCACCGTCAGATCGCCGACACGCGCGGTTTTACTGACCAGATCCACGGTCAACTCCACGCCCGGATCGCACTCGACCAGGTTCCACAGGGTTTCAGCATCCGCTTCGCTGATCTGACCGGCGAGCAAGCCCTGCTTGCCCGAGTTGCCGCGAAAGATGTCGCCGAAGCGGGGGCTGAGCACTACGTCGAAGCCGTAATCGCGCAGCGCCCAGACGGCGTGCTCCCGCGAGGAACCGATGCCGAAGTCGGCGCCGGCGATGAGTATCCGACCGCCCTGGTACTCCTTCTTATTGATCACGAATTCGGGGTCGAGGCGCCAGGCTGCAAACAGGGCGTCTTCGAAGCCGGTGCGCGTGACACGCTTGAGGTGCACGGCCGGGATGATCTGGTCAGTGTCCACGTTGGATCGGCGCAGCGGCACCGCGATGCCGGTGACGGTGGTGAATTTCTGCATGTTACTTAGTCTCCATCCTGAACGAGGTCCCACGGGCTTGAGAGCGTGCCGCGAATGGCCGTGGCGGCCGCGACGAGCGGCGACACCAGGTGGGTACGCCCGCCCTTGCCCTGTCGTCCTTCAAAGTTGCGGTTACTGGTCGACGCGCAGCGTTCGCCAGGTTCGAGCTGATCGGGGTTCATGCCGAGGCACATCGAGCAGCCAGCGAAACGCCATTCGGCGCCGAAATCGAGGAAGATCTGGTCGAGCCCCTCGGCTTCGGCCTCGATGCGTACCCGGGCCGAGCCAGGAACGACCATCATGCGCAGTCCCTCCGCCTTGGTCTTGCCCTTGATGATCTCGGCGGCGGCCCGCAGGTCTTCGATCCGGCTGTTGGTGCAGGAGCCGAGGAAGACGGTATCGACCCGAATCTGCTTCATCAGCGTTCCGGCCGTCAGGTCCATGTATTCCAGGGCCCGCTCGGCCGCCGAGCGCTCATTGGCGTCGACGATTTCGGCGGGGTTCGGCACCGATCCGCTCAGCGAGACGCCCTGGCCGGGGTTGGTGCCCCAGGTCACGAAGGGTTCGAGCTCGTTGGCGTCGATGATGACCTCGGCGTCGAAGCTGGCACCCTCGTCGGTGGCCAGGGTCTGCCAGTACGCGACGGCCGCGTCCCAGTCGGCGCCGCGCGGTGCGTGGGCGCGACCCTTGAGGTAGTCATAGGTGACCTGGTCTGGCGCGACCATGCCGGCGCGGGCGCCGGCCTCGATCGACATGTTACAGATGGTCATGCGGCCATCCATGGAGAGAGCGCGAATGGCCTCGCCACGGTATTCGAGCACGTAGCCGGCTCCGCCGCCGGTGCCGATCCTGGCGATCACGGCGAGGATGATGTCTTTCGCGGTGACCCCGGTACGCAGTGCGCCGTTGACGGTGATCGCCATGGTCTTGAACGGGTTCAGCGGCAGCGTCTGGGTCGCCATGACGTGCTCGACCTCGCTCGTGCCGATGCCGAGCGCCATCGCTCCAAAGGCTCCGTGGGTGGAGGTGTGCGAATCGCCGCAGACCACGGTGATGCCGGGCTGGGTCAGGCCGAGCTGCGGGCCGACGACGTGCACGATGCCCTGCTCGATGTCACCGAGCGAGTGCAGCCGTACCCCGTATTCGGCGCAGTTGCGGCGCAGCGTCTCGATCTGGGTGCGGCTGGTCGGGTCGACGATGGGCTTGTCGATCGCGAGCGTCGGCGTGTTGTGGTCTTCGGTCGCGATGGTCAGATCCGGCCGGCGCAGCGGCCGGTTGGCCAGGCGCAGTCCGTCGAAGGCCTGCGGGCTGGTCACCTCGTGCAGCAGGTGCAGGTCGATGTAGATCAGGTCGGGGGTTCCGTCTTCACCCTTGGTGACGAGGTGCTTGTCCCAGACCTTCTCAGCGAGCGTGCGCAGGCCGACGTCGGAACTAATAGTCGAAGTGGGTATTACGTTGGTCATTTTGAGCGTCTTCCTCACGAATCGATGGCAGCCACGCCGAACGCCGCGACGAGGGAGGCCTCAGTACAGGGACTCGTCGCGGCAGATAAGAAGTCGGTTCAGCACCACGGATTCAGGGTAACACCTCCCCCAGCGGCCCGGTTCGCGCTGCTCAGCTGACCGTCGACTCCACGTAGATGACGCTCACGTTGTCACGTCCACCGTGTTCGATCGCAGCATCGACGAGAATGTCGGCCATGCTGCGCCCGTCAACAGCCGAGTGGATGTCCGTGGCCAGCAACCGCGCAATCGTCACGTCGTCGAGTTCCTTGGTCAGCCCGTCGGAGCAGATCAGGAACGCCTGCTCCCCCGAAGCGGGCAGCAGCCAGACATCCGCGTCGACGAATTCGTCGGCGCCGATGGCCCGAGTGATGACATTGCGTTCCGGGTGCTTCTCGGCATCCGCTCGAGAAATCAGGCCGGCATCGACCATCTCCTGCACGGCGGAGTGGTCGATCGACAACTGGGTCAGAACGCCATCGGACCAGGTGTAAACCCGGGAATCCCCGACGTTGAAGGCCATCCAGTGATAACCGACCTCGTCGCCGGCATCGACCAGCGCGATCCCGGCCAGGGTCGTTCCCGACACAGCGGTGCCCGAGTCGCCGTCAGCGCTGAGATCACGCACGGCATCGTTCGACGAGTGGATGGCATCCAGAATGCGCTCCGGGGTGGACGGCAGGTCGCGGGCGATGTGCTCGTCAAACACGCCCAGCACGGTCTGACTGGCGACGTCACCCTGGGCGTGTCCGCCCATGCCGTCGGCCACCAGAAAGACCGGAGACTGCGCGAGAACGCTGTCCTCATTGACCTTGCGTACGTTGCCCACCTCGCTGCGCACGCTGAACACGAGACGGGCGGTGCTGCTGGAAAATTCGATGGTGCTCTGTTGATTCAGAGTCATGAATCCCCCGTTCGCCGCCACCTGGCCTCGTTCAATCATTCCCCAGCGTTGACCGAAATCTCTTCGGCGAGCGTGTGCCCACGCTGGAGGGCATCGTGACGGGCCTTGATCAGGCTCGCAATCGTTGCCACGGCCATGCTACCGATGATCACGCCGAGCGAAGTCCAGGTGTCGATCTCGGGTGCCCACAACATGGGGTCGCCGCCGTTGATGAAGAATACCTCGTTGGTGTGCATCGCGTGCAGCACGAGCTTGACGCCGATGAAGCCGAGGATGACGGCGATACCGTACTTGAGGTATTCGAGGCGTTCGAGCAGTCCGCCGAGCAAAAAGTACAGCTGCCGCAGGCCCATCAGGGCGAAGAGGTTGGCCGTGAAGACGATGAACGGGCTTTGGGTGATGCCGAAGATCGCCGGAATGGAGTCGAGCGCGAAGATGAGGTCGGTCGTACCGATCGCGATGAACACGATCAGCATCGGGGTGAAGACCTTCTTGCCGTCGATCAGCGTGCGCACCTTGGAACCGTCGAATTCCGAGGACATGCTAATGCGGCGACGGAGCAAACGGATGACGCCGTTTTCTTTCTCTTCGGTTTCTTCCTCCGACGAGAACGCCTGCTTCACCGCGGTGTAGAACAAGAACGCGCCGAAGATGTAGAAGATCCAGGCGTAGCTCTCGATCAGCTGGGCACCGAGCAGAATGAAGATTCCACGCAGCACGAGGGCGATGATAATGCCCACCATCAGCACTTCCTGCTGGTACTTTCTCGGCACCGAGAACCGGGCCATGATGATCACGAAGACGAACAGGTTGTCGATCGACAGGCTGTACTCGGTAAGCCAGCCGGCCAGGAATTGGCCGGCGTGTTCGGCGTCGCCGAGCACCAGCATCAGGAGCGCGAAGATCAGCGCGAGTCCCACATAGAAACCGACCCACAGTCCGGCCTCTCGCATGCTCGGAACGTGCGGGCGCTTGTAGACGATGAGCAGGTCGGCGACCAAAATCAGGGTCAGAACGACGAGGGATCCGGCTTCGAACCAGAGAGGGAGAGCGAGTTCCACGGGGGCCTTTCAAGAAATGACGGGAGTCAGGTGTTACAGAACCCGAAAGTCTCTCCCGCACCGAAAGCTTCCGTTGGGAGCCCATCGATACCACCGCGACCGGGGCCCCGCCAGTGCGGCCCGTATTGACGATCGCGACATAGGACCCGATCGGGCCCAGAGGGATACTCCCCTTCGCTTGCAAAATTCTAACAGTGTGCTGGTCGCGCCCAGCACTCGACCTCGGTCGCCGCGGCGCCACCTATAGTTGGACCTTATGACTATGGACCGGGTTCGATGACGGCCGCTGGCCCCCCGCGCGAGTATCTCGACTGGTCCGAAAACGGAGTGTCGGCCTCCGCGCTCTGGCGATCGGCCAACGGCGCCCCGGCCCCGAAACGTGTCGTGCCGGTTGACGACACCATCACAGCGGATGCCGCCTACCGGCTGGCCTCACAGGGTGTCGCCCTGCTCTGGACCAGCGATTTTCAGAACGCCCGCCAGATTCTGACCGCTCTGGAACACCGCACCCGGCCCCGCCCCGACAAAACCCAGCGCCCCACCGCCGAACTGTTCTACCGCTACCGGCAGAACCGGTCGCACCGGGCGCGCATTCTCAGCCTGCTGCTGGTCCCGCTGGAGATCGGCAACATCATCGGACTGCGCCGGGCTCCCGACGTGGTCGCCGCCACAGTGGCGGCCTATGGGAGCATCGCGGAGGCATCCGTTGTGTCGCTGCACGAGGTGCTCGGCACGATCGGTGCACACCAGTGGCGCACCAAGGGCATTCGCGTCGCCGCGCTGAACGCCTCGATCTACCCGCACTACGGCACCTTTTTTCCGGTGCGCAGCGAATACGTCTACCTCGTGGCGACGGCTCCGCTGGCCGCGCCGCGGGTGGCCTTCGACATCGGCACCGGCACCGGAGTGCTTGCGGCGGTGCTGGCGACGCGGGGCGTACCACGGGTGATCGCGACCGATCTCGAGCCGCGCGCCGTGGCATCCGCTCAAGATACGGTGTCCCGACTGGGGCTCTCCGGGCGCATCGAGGTGCAGTTGACCGACCTGTTTCCCGAGGGGCGTGCCGATCTGATCGTCTGCAACCCGCCGTGGATACCGGCGACCGCGCATTCCCTGCTCGACGCTGCTGTCTACGACCCCGGCTCGCGCATGCTCAGGGGCTTCCTGGCCGGCGTGATCGACCACCTGGAGCCGAACGGCGAGGTGTGGCTGGTACTCTCCGATTTCGCTGAACTGGTCGGGCTGCGCACTCGCGCTGACCTCATGACCGTGATCGACACCGCCGGCCTGCGGGTGATCGGTGCGCTCGAAGCGGCCGCCGTGCACTCCCGGGCGACCGACACGAGCGACCCGCTGCACGCGGTGCGTCAGAGCGAGGTCACCTCGCTCTGGCGCCTTCGCACCAAATAGCACCGGTTAAACAGAAATGCCCGGCCCCTTCAACAAAAGGGAACCGTGCAATTGTGACCCCAGCGGGATTCGAACCCGCGTTACCGCCGTGAGAGGGCGATGTCCTAGGCCGCTAAACGATGGGGCCGTTTTTGCAACTTACCGAGTATGCCACACGGACCAGCGCAGTTCCAAACTGAGCGCACACGGCGCGTCGCGACAGCGGCAAAACAGCAATCACGACAGCGGATGCTGTTGCGCCACGACTCGAATCGCGGTTAGCTCGGGGACATGAAACTGACCAAGCTGGAGCATGCCGCCCTGATCCTCGAGCTCTCGGGCAAGAAGCTCTACATCGACCCCGGTTCGTTCACCACGGCGCTCACCGGCACGGCGGGCGCTGTCGCCGTCGTTATCACCCACGAACACGCCGACCATTGGACCCCGGAACAGCTGGGCCGGATCGTCGAAATGAACTCCGACCTGCGCATCTTCGCGCCGGCCGGAGTCGCTCGGGCGATCGCCGCCTTCAATGCCGATCTCGAGGTGACGACGGTGCAGGCCGGGGACGAGATCGAGGTCGCCCCGTTCAGCCTGCGCTTCTTCGGGGCGACGCACGCGATCATTCACGAGTCGATTCCGGTCATTGACAACGTCGGAGTGCTGGTCAATGACGAGTTCTACTACGCCGGTGACGCCTTCACGGTTCCCGAGGGCGTCACGGTCGGCACACTCGCCGTTCCGGCCGCGGCGCCCTGGATGAAAATGAGTGAAGCGATGGACTACGTTTTGGCCGTCCAGCCGAAGCGCAGCTTCACGACCCACGAGATGCTGCTGTCCCGGGCCGGGAAAGACCTGTCCAACGCACGAATCCAAGGTGTCACCGAGCAGGGTGGCGGCGAATTCTTCGCGCTGGAACCGGGAGACAGCCTCGATCTGTAGCTGCGACAGCGCACTTCCCGTCAGCCAATTTGCAGCTACTGCAAATTAGAGTGCAGTTACTGCATTTTGTAGTATCTAGCACCGAACTGAGGGACGCCCGATGGACTCCGAGTGGGTAATTGATGCGCAAGGCCTGGAGAAATCCTACGGCTCTGGCACGAGCCGGTTCGACGCGCTGAAGGGCGTGTCCGTGCAGATCGCGCCGGGCGAGACCGTGGCGATCGTCGGCAAGAGCGGGTCGGGCAAGTCCACCCTCATGCACCTGCTCGCCCTGCTCGACGAACCCGACAAGGGAACGCTGCAGGTCGCCGGCCAGGACGCCAAGTCGCTGTCCAAGCGCGCCGTCAACGCACTGCGCAATAAGGAATTCGGCTTCGTCTTTCAGCAGTTCTTTCTCACCCCCAACGTGAGCGTGCTCGACAACGTCATCCTCCCGCTCAAGATCGCCGGCATGGGCGGCAAGGAACGCCGCCGCATCGGCATGCAGGTTCTTACGCAGCTTGAGCTCGCCGACAAGGCCGGCAACAAGGCCACGACCCTCTCGGGCGGGCAGAAGCAGCGCGTCGTCATCGGACGCGCCCTGGTCAATTCGCCGCGCGTGATCTTCGCCGACGAACCGACCGGCAACCTCGACACCGCCACCGGCGCCGTCGTCGAAGACATCCTGTTCGACCTGAACCGCAGCCAGGGAATCACCCTCGTCATCGTCACCCACGACGAGGATCTCGCCGCCCGCTGCGACCGCCAGATCTACATTCGCGACGGACTCGTCGTCTCCCAGCTGGCCACCCACGCCCCCGCAGCACACAGCACTGCAGCAATGAACACCGCCGGAGGCGCAGTATGAGACCCAAAGACCTCGTCGCCACCGCGATCTCCAATACCTTTCGCAGCAAGCTCCGCACGACGCTGACCGTGCTGGCCATCTTCGTCGGCGCCTTCACCCTCACCCTGACCAACGCGGTCGGCGCCGGCGTCAGCCAGTACGTCGACGCCCAGGTCGGCGCCCTCGGCTCGCCCGACGTGTTCATCATCACCCAGGCCAGCGATGCGACCGCCGCCGGCGACGGCCCGGTCGAATATGACGCCGAGAGTTCCGCGTCGGTCTCCAGTCGGCAAGGTCCCCCCGGCACCACGACCAAGGCTCTGACGGATGCCGACCTCCGGGCGATCGCCGAAGCGTCCGGCATCGAGTCGGTCGACCCGATCCGCTCGGTGCAGCCCGACTACGTCGAATACGACTCGGGCACACCGTACGAGTTCAGCATCAACGCCACCTCGGCGGTGACCACGGCCGACCTCACGGCGGGCGGGCAGCTCGACGGCAGTGCTGAGGAGGCGCAGCTGGTGCTGCAGGACACCTTTGTGACTCCGCTCGGTTTCGCCTCCGCGGATGACGCGGTGGGGGCATCCGTTTCTATTGGGATCACCGACATTCTCGGCGAGAAGCACGTGGTCGACGCCACCGTCGTCGGCGTCTCGCTCGAGAGTCTGCTCGCTGCCGGGGCCGGAGCCAATGATGCCCTGATCGCCGAACTGGCGGAGGCGCAGTCCGGCGGCATCGACACCGCCGTCACGAGCTACGGCGTGGCCGTCGCCCACTTCGATACCGCGCTCTCCGCCGCGGGCATTAGCGCGCTCAAGGCCGACCTCGCGACCGAGGGCTATTCCGCCAGCACCATCGAGGACCAGCTCGGCGCTGTGCAGACCGTGATCAACGGCATCGTCGGTGTGCTCAACGCCTTCGCCGTGATCGCCCTGATCGCCGCGGCATTCGGCATCATCAATACCCTGCTGATGAGCGTGCAGGAACGCACCCGCGAGATCGGTCTGATGAAGGCCATGGGCATGAGCGGTGGCAAGGTTTACACCCTGTTCAGCCTCGAAGCCATTTTTATCGGGTTCCTCGGCAGCGCCATCGGGGCCGGTGTGGCCATCGGACTCGGCTCTGCGCTGAGCGCCGTGCTGTCGCAGGGCTTCCTCTCCGGGCTGCCCGGGCTGAATATTCTGTTGTTCGAACCGATGTCGGTGGCCTTCGTCATTCTGCTGGTCATGGTGATCGCGTTCCTCTCTGGAACCCTTCCGGCCCAGCGAGCCGCCAAGCAGAACCCGATCGAGTCGCTGCGCTACGAGTAGCGCCGGCAATCCGATAAAGCACACCGATGAACCAGGACGAGTCATGATCGACACCCCCACCACCTCCACTCGAACGCGCTCCCGCGAGGACAAGCACCACGCGACGAGCTTGCGCGTGGAACGGAGCGCGGTCAGCCTCGTCCTGGAACACGGTTTCGACAACGTCACGGTGGATATGATCTGCACCGCGAGCGGCATCTCGCAGCGCACCTTCTTCAACTACTTCAAGACGAAGACGGCCGCCATTATCGGTGCCGAACCGCCGACCATTGACGAGGCAAACGCTCGCGAGTTCATCGCAGCGCCGGGAGACGATCTGTTGCCCGACGCGCTCGCGCTGATGAGCGCGATGGGGCCGCCGGACGGCATCGACGAGCAGCTCTTCACCGACCGAATTCAGATCTTCGGCCTGCATCCGCAGCTCCTGCAGGAGCAGATGGAACGGATGACTCGGGTCACCGATGAGGTCGCTGAGCTCGTCTACCTGCGACTAGCCCGAGGGGTCGACACAGACACAGAAACCGACGCTGACCGAGTCTTTCGACACGGCCAGGCCGAGCTGCTCACGCACGCCTTGCTGGGCGTGCTGCGGTTCATGGCGCTGCAGTGGATTCCCTGCCCCCAGTTCGGAGCGACGGCCGACACGAGCCAGGAGGATGGTCGGGAACGCCCCACCCGGCTGACCCCGGCCGAGGCGCTGGACCGCACGGTCACTCTCCTCCGGCAGACGCTGAGCATCCCGGGTCTATAGGAGCTGACCCTGCTCGGTGTCGGATTCGACCGGTAGCCACTTAACGAGAGCCGCGCGCAATTTGGCCAGGTGCAGCGGCCGCATGAGGTAATCGTTCATGCCGACCGAGCGCGACTGGTCAGCATCGCTGCCGCGCACCGCGCTCGCGGTCACGGCCAGAATCGGCATCCGCGTACCGGGCAGCTCGGCCCCCCGAATAGCCGAGGCCAGCTCGTAACCGTTCATCTTTGGCAGGTGCAGAGCGGTGATCACCAGGTCGTAGTCGCCGCTCGTCCACCGCGCGAACGCGAGCGCACCGTTGTCGGTCACATCCGCTTCGTAGCCCAGCAGGTGCAGCTGCCACAGGATGAGCTTCTGGTTGGTCAGGTTGTCCTCGGCCACGAGGATGCGGATCGCGCCCGGTGCGCGAACCGCGGCCCGGCTTTCTGGGGAGGGCGAGGCATCCGCTTCTGTGCTGGCCTGCTCGAATTCGTTCCCGCGCTCGAGAACATCCCGGGTGAGCGATCCCGCTTCGTGCGACGCGACCTCATCGTCCACCCGCAGCATGAGCCAGTTGATCGCGTCCTGAAGCTCCTGATAGTGCAGGGGCTTGGTGATGTAGGCGTCGCAGCCAGCGGTGCGGGCCTTTTCCTGGTCTCGGCTCATGGCCATGGCGGTCAGCGCAATCACCGGGATGTCGGCGGTCACCGGGTCGTTCTTCAACTCGGTGGTGGCGGCGAAGCCATCCATTCCTGGCAACTGGATGTCCATGAGAACCAAGTCGGGAACTTCGACCCGGGCCAGCAACAATCCACTCTCGGCATCGACCGCTTCCAGTGTCGAATACCCGGCCCGTCGCACCAACAGCTTGGCCAGTTTCATATTGATCGGGTTGTCTTCAATAATCAGAATCCTGGCCACTATTCATCACCCAGATCCAGGCCCGAATTTAGCGCTCGCTTCACCTCGGCTATGAAGGCCGTTCGATTGAAATTCTCGGTTCCCAGCACGCGCACGGGCTGGGTCGGGTCGCTGTCGACGGCGGCCAGCTCCTGCTTGGTGAGCCGCTTACCGGTGACCACGAGCACGGGAATGTGTTCGGTATTCGGGTCACTCTGCAGGGCCAGCACCACCTGATAACCGCTAAACCCTTCCATCATCAGGTTGAGCAGCACCAGGTCAGGATGCAGACGCTGCGCCATCGCGATCGCATCATTCTTGGTGAACGCGCGTTCCACGGCGTACTCCGGGCGAGTCAGGAACCGGGCAATCACATCAACGGTTTCGGGGTCGTCATCGGCCACGAGAACCCGCCGCGTGCGGAGCGCGTCCGGGCCGAGACCCAGCACGTTCAACGATTTCTGCAGAGCTGCCCGACTGATCGGTTTCTCCAACACGGCCGCCGCACCGTGGGTCAGGGCCAGGGCCATATCGGTATCCCCTGCGATGATCACGATGGGAACCGCCGCCAGATCCGCGAACTCGTGCAGCCGAATCAAGAATCCCCACCCGTCCATTCCCGGCAAGCGGATGTCCAGGGTGATCAGGCTGAGTTGTTGGTGCGGAGCGAGGGCGAGGCCTTCCTCGCCGCTGGGGGCGACGATGACGCGAAACCCCTCAGCCTCGAGCAGCAGCCGCAGTACCTCTGCGCTCTTGGCGTCATCCTCGATGACGAGGGCAACGTGTTTCTCCGACTTCACTTCATGTTCCTGCTGCGCCTGCGACCTGGCGGCCGGCTGGCCGGTCGTGGTCGAATGCACCTGCCGGTCGGGTTCAACCGGCGTTACCGCTTCCGGCTCGGCCGACTTTGGCGCGACGGCAGCCGGTGCCGGGTTAAACGGATGCGGCTTGGGCCGGTCGGTTGCGCCCGCCACCTTGCTCGCCGGTGCCGACTCGCGATCGGTGGTCCCCGTCAATTCGTCTCCCGGCGCCGACCAGGCCGGTGCGACCTGATCGGTGGCTCCCAGCGGCAGCCACACGATAAAGGTCGAGCCCTCGCCCTCGGCGCTGGCCACGGCCACCGTTCCGTCCTGAATCCCCACCATCTCCTTGACCGTGGCCAGACCGAGGCCGGTGCCCTCGAACCGTCGGGCCAGGGTGCTGTCGATCTGGCTGAAGGCGAGAAAAAGTTTCGACATATTCTCGGAGGAAATGCCCATGCCAGTGTCGTCGACGCGAATTTCGAGGAAGTCCAAAACTGTGCTGGCGGGCAGCGGAAAATCGTGCACGGGCCACGAACCGGCAATTTTTCCGACGGCGCTCCGCGGCACCCGTTTGGCCATCAGGGTGACATTCCCATGGTCGGGCGTGAATTTGACCGCGTTCGACAGCAGATTATAGACGATTTGCTTGGTTTTGCGCATATCGAGGAGCGGCACGCCGAGGTCTTCTGCACCCTCGAAGCGCAACTGGATATCGTGCGCGGCCGCTCCGTCGCGCACAATCAGCAGGCTCTGCTCGAGCAACAAGCGCACATCAACGGGTTCCAGCTCGATCTCCATCATTCCAGCCTCAACCTTGGACAGGTCGAGAATGTCATTGATCAGATCGAGCAGGTGATGTCCACTGGTGAAGATATCTCCGATATAGTCCCGCTGGGAATCGCTCATATCACCCATGAGCCCGTCTTTGAGCGCCTCGGAGAACCCGATGATCGCATTCAGGGGCGTGCGCAATTCGTGCGACATCGTCGCGAGAAACTCCGTTTTCATCCGGCTGGCGTGTTCCAACTCGATGTTGGTCTCCTTAAGCGCCCGTTCGAACCGCTTCCTCTCGGTCACATCCCGGGCAGATGCGAACACGCCCTGAACGACCCGGTCGCGATCGTAGAACGTTGCCGCGTTGTAGGAGACATCCGTTTCATCGCCGTTGAGCGCTTGCACCGTGAGCTCGTAGTCGTTGACCCGGCTCTCGGTGAGGGCCCGCTGAATTGCCGTGTCGGCCCGAGCCGGGTCGGTGAAGAAATTGCGGCAGGGCGCGCCAATGAGTTCGTCCCGCGTTCGGCCGGTCAGTTCGATCATCTGCTGATTGACGTCGGAAATGATTCCCAGGGTGTCGGTCATCATGAGCGCGTCGATATTCGACTCGATCAGTGAGCGCGTATAGAACTGCTGGTCGCGCAACCGCTGGTCCAGCACGGATTGGGCGACCTCCACCTGCTTGCGCGACGTGTTGTCGGTAGCGATCAGCAGGTAGCCGATAATGGCGGCGTCTTCATCACGCAGCGCGGTGACCGAGACGATGGCCGGAAACCGGCTGCCATCCTTGCGAATCTTGGTGATTTCATAGATGTCTTCAATACCGCGACTCGCCTTATAAACGAGTGCTTCGAATCCGGGCTGGATCGTGGTGCCGAACTCCAGGCTCAGCTGGGCCGCCCGCATAATAATCTCTTCCGGATCGTGGATCTCGGCCGGAGTGATCTTGTTCACCACTTCCTCCGCCGTATAGCCGAGCATCCGCTGTGCACCGACATTGAAGATTTGGATGACGCCCTGGGCGTCGGTGGCGATGCTGGAGAAGTTGGCACTGTTGAAGATCGCGTCCTGCAGACTCACCGTCTGCTGCAGCAAATTCTTCGCCAGAAGCGCCTCTTGCGCTACCGCGCTGTCTCCACCGGGAAGGTTCGCCTCGACCGTAGCTGTGGAATCAGCGGCGGCGGACGGCCGGGAATGATTCTTGCGGTTGTGGGGGGACATAGTCATCACGCCTTCCGTGATCTATAGAGTGCGCTGTGAGCGTGCGGTGCTGGAACGCTTCACGGTATGGCAAAAGAGGCTCGCGGTCGGCAACCTCGCCTCGCTGGATTGCCGCGAGTCGACCGGGGGAATTTCCCTCACTTAAATCTATATCACGAATCGTCAAAATGACCCCTCATCGGGGGTAGTTAAGCTGGTCGGGTCGCGGCCAGGTGTTGTGTCGATTTCGGCAGAACGCGCCGAGAAACCCACATCTGGCATCCGCTTGAATTACACAATTTCACTCTGCCCTGATAAGTCCAAGAAAATCTGATCGGACTTTTTGCCCACGAGTGCAATCCAGTGTCAGTCCACTCGCACTACTCAGCGCTCCCGCGGTGGAATACCGACGAGGGCCCGTCACCGGTTAGTCCGAAACACCATCCAGCCGGCGCATCCCGGGCAGCCCTGAACGAGTCTTGGCAACGGTCGCGGGTCGAACTAATCTCAGAAGCAGGAACCCCAATAAAAGGTATCGATGGCCGAGTTCTTACCCATCCAGCCGTGCCTGTGGTTCGACGACACGGCCCGCGAGGCAATGGAATACAACGTTGACGTGTTCCCCGATTCGCGGATCAATTCGATCGTCGAGTACCCCAACGCGGCGCTCGACGAACACTTCGCCGGAATGACCGGCAAGGTGCTGAACGGTTCATTCACCCTGAACGGAGTGGATTTCGTTTGTCTAGACGGCGGGCCCGTTTTCACGTTCAACGAGTCGATCTCGTTCGTGGTGTTGTGCAAGGACCAAGGCGAAATTGACGCGTACTGGGCCTAGCTCTCCCACGTGCCCGATTCTGAGCAGTGCGGCTGGTGCAAAGACCGATTCGGTATCAGCTGGCAGATCATCCCCGAGAATATGGCCGATCTGACTCGCCGACCCGAGCAGATCGGCATGATGATGGGGGCCAGAAGAAGGTTGTGATCGCGGAACTCGAGAACGCCTGAGCATTTCGTTCCCCGGTACTCATCGATCAGATCCAGAGCGGATGCCTCGGCGGCGAGAGTTGCGCCGGCGATGTCGCCGTCACCCGGCGAGCGAAATACCTTCTTGGGCTCGGTCCAGCATTTGTTCAGGGCTCAAGATTGCGGAACTGGAATTGCAGACGAACCGAGCCATCGAGCGGCAGCACGAGAGTTGTGTTGTGGTTGTCCCAGGTGTTGGGGATGAGAAACATGCGATCACCGCCGACAATGAGGAGTCGCAGCCCCCAATAGCGGAACCGAAACGTCTCGTCGGCCGACGCGGGCAGCTCGATTTCGTTCACCCGCGCCTCGTCCGGGAGGAAGAGCCGCTCCTCGGTGTCGACAATGACGCTGGGAAGGTTGTCAGGGCGCCGCGCCTGTTGCTGGGCGAGACCCAGGCCCGACCACTGCGCGACCGTGGCCGTCGCCCAGAACACGCAGGCGGCGACCGCAGCCCAGAGCAGCACGACGACGCCCGTCGGCGGGCGGTGACTCGCACCGACTGTGCGAGCCAGGAACCGCACGGTACCCAGGGAGTACGCTGCGATCGCGCCGCCCAACGCCAGGACGAGCGGAGTGACGAGCGGGTAGTAGCCCCATCCAGCCAGGATCGGATAGGCGAGGAGCAGGACGACCCCTACGCCGAGGATGACCAGGCCGACGACGACGCCCCGCCTCACCGCAGCCGCGAAGCCGGCTCGGCTCGAGCGGCGTCGGATCTGCGCGTGCCAGGCGATCAGGGCTGCGCCGACCAGCGCGAACACGAGAAGCGGCACCAAGAGCGGCTGTGGGCTGCGCATCACGTAGTCTTGCGTGCTCAGGCCGATGACGTCGACGTCGATGCCGAAGTAGTCGTACTGGGCCCGAGACGAAACGTAGCCGAAATAGAAAAGCAGGGCGCCCAGAAGCGTCGCCGGAGCGATGATGCTGCCGAGAACGTTCAACCCGCGTTCGAACTGTGCACCACCCTCCCTCTCCCCCGGTTCGGGCATCAGGCGGGTCCGCTCATAGTCGCTCCCAAGCTCTCATCCGCGGGAGGTGCATCGGCGACGGGAGGCGTGTCGAGGGGGATGCTGAGGTTGCTCTCGGTGACTAACGCGGACAGGAATTTCGCGCACTCAAAGGTCTCACCCTCAGTGCAGGTGACCTCGCCGGCGATGCTCACGTCCAGCTGCACATCCGGCGAACTCGGCTGCTTGCCGGTCGGCGCGATCGCCAGATCGCAGGTCTGGTTGGCGACGTCGAAGATGAACCCGATGCACGGCGGATTCTCGCCGCTGCATCCAGAATCGGCGAGCGCGTAGACGTCGTCCGTGAAGGTGGCACCGCTGATCCAGATCTGCACATTCTCCGGAATCCTGGAGTTATCCTGTTCGACGATCCAGTTCACCGTTACGCAATTGTCGGCAAACGTATTTTCGTCAAAACTCACATTGCCGCCGATTGGGAGCTGCGCGAGCTCGACCGATACTTTGCTTCCGCCGGTGTCGGGAGGCGGCGCAGCAGGCGGCGCCGGCGACGATGTGCTCGGCCCTGACACGCTGGGGGCGTTCGGGGTGACCTCGGGCTGGGGCTGGGCGACGGCACACCCCGCCAGGGCCGCCCCCACGAGGGCGATCTCGACGAGAACGACGCCGATGACTGAAAATGTCCGTCGTGCATCCATGACAACCTCCCCGTGGAGGGTGACGACGAAGCGAAGCGGATGCCGGCCGCGTTCACTCCGGAACGCCACTGATGTTGTGAGTATCCCCCCAGACTGGCTTGCGGGCAACCTATGGACAACATGAGGGTCACCAGGTCTCAAAGCTGGGGCGTCCGTTCACGTTGCTCAGGATTCGCGTCCGGAAAATTAGCCGCTTTCGATCCTCAACGCTGCCAGGTTAGGACCTGCTCAAACGTCCACGCTTGACTCCGTACCGCAGGTATCTCACGCGACGACGCATATGCGCCGATATGGCGGTCCCGAGCGAGTCTGCCGCCACTCCTCGAGCGTGCGGTGTCTGGAAACAAGAAATGCCCCTGGTTTCCGCGGAAACTCAGGGGCTAGTGCTGGGGTACCTGGACTCGAACCAAGAACAAATGATAGGCGTCGGGGTGGTGGTGCGCACCTGCATATGGGGCAGACTTCCGCGGAATTCCGCGGTTCTCATGGACTTTAGTGTCCGCGCTGTACGGCGAGATACGGCCTGAATCTGGTCAGATTTAGGGGTTTATGGTTCGTTTGTGGTCACGTACACCTTGACGGTGTCTGTTTGCTGCCCGCGCACCCGGGTGGCCGCGGCCACCACGGCCACGACCGCGAAAACACCGACCACAAGGAATCCAAAGTAGGTGGTATCGATGGGGAGAGTGAGGTCCGACGACGTGGCTTGACTGAGGATTTATGAGAATCCTACGTTCGCAATGAGTAAGGCAGCGGCGACCGACAGCGCGGTGATGACCACGTTGTAACGAAAATTACGCCCGGTGTGCTGCGCGGCCCACCCATAGAGGCGAGCCATGAAGGCCCCGTCGAGGGTAGCGAAGAGGCACATTCCGGCAGTGAAGAGAACCGGGAGCGCTAGGGCGAGTGCCCATGACACTTGGAATGAGGCGGTGCCGGCGGTGATGAACATGCCAATGGTCGCGGCAGTGTCAAAGCCGAGGCCGAACAGCAGGCCCAGCGGATACATGCGTTTCGGTCGGTCGACAAGGTGGATATGCGATGGGGCGGAACAGGCGAAACAGCAGCCCGGTCGGTCCTCCGCCTGCCACCGGTACGTCGATGCCGTCGATCTCTGCTCGGCGACGTTGCACCAGCCGCACCAAGGAGTGCAGGTTCACCATGCCGAATGCGAGCACAAAGACGACCGAGATGCTAACGCCCCAGAGTCCAGTGGCCTGGCGCACGGGAGACGTGTCGTCTTCGATGGCCGAGACCAGGAAGTGCATCCCCGCCGCCAGCGTCGCGACTGTGCCAACCACCACTGTGGAATGCCCGAGGGAGAACCAGAACCCCACCGAACCGGATGAGCTGGGTCAGCTCACGGTCACCCAAAAATTGGCAAACCGAATGCAGGCTGAGTTCGTTGACGGTGTGGATCCACTCGAAATGCTGTTTCGACAACTGAACGCTGAAGGGCTAATGGGTGATCTCATTGAGCGTCAAACGCCAGCGCACGGTCGTTTCAGATGACGCCGAAATCCTTCCCAGCATCGTCGCGAGAACACCGTATGCGTCAGCACGAAGAAGTATTTCCGGATGACTTGCCTCCAGCGGCCACACTTCGAGGTATCCAGCGGCCGTGGGGACACGGAAGGCTCGCACCCAGGTTCTCCACGGTGTTCCCACGTAGTCGACGAGGAGCCATTCGTTGTCCGCAACCATGACCTCCACGTGGTTTGAACTCCACGGCGACAACAGGTACACGGCTAGTTCTCTTGCAATACTCGATTCGTTTCTACCGTGCACCTCAATGTCAAGTGACATGAAGTCGTCTGACGGAATAACACTCCAACCAGGTATAAGCCTTTCCCCAAAGGCGAAGTCAGAATCGTGTTGTGCCCACTCGACGCCCTGGTCAGGATCGGTTCTGTCGTGTTGTTCGGCTACCCAAAGAGCGCTGGCGATGTCAGTGAGGGGCCCAACAGTGTGTTTGCCTTGTGACGCCAGCACGTTTCTGCCGCGATATCGCCAGCGAGTCATCCCAATCGATGGGGAAACCGCAACTGAAGAATCGGAGGACTTGTCCTGCATCCGCAGGTTATCTAGACCACTAACGCGTGCGCGTTCCCAGTTCCCGGATGCAATCGATTTTGGAACCACAGTGAGATCTCGAGGGGACAGTTCCGCTTCTACAAATGGGATGAATTTATAAGAATGGACTGAAGCACCGGCAATCCTCGCCAGGTGCGGACCTTCAATTCGAATCGACCCGGGTGATCCAGCTTCGAATTCTAGACCGATCCCGGTTCGTCGATCAAACCATTGCAACCGGAGACCGTCGGCGCGGTAAGCGAAGTCTTCATCGGCTGCAGACTCGAAGTCTGTTACATCGGGTGGCCATATGCCTCGAATCGAGTGAGCAGAACGGACCTGTTGTCCATCTATATGGAGTGAAAGCTCTGCCGAGCGGAAACCCGACCAGGGGTACACGGTAACGTCCGCACCAAAGCAGTGACTTACGGACGCTGTCACCATGCCGTTCCCTACCTCGATGACCCGAGTCACCCTTCCGTCAGTCGAGATCCACCCCGAAGTCGTCACCGTAGTAGTCACCAACGATGCGGCCGGTCGTCTCGAGCCTGCTGGCACGGAATCGGCAACCGGAAACGGATCGATCATTAACGGGCCGAGGTGCCGCGGATGCCAGACGCTCAATGCACCTTGCGACTCCACTAGCGAAACTGTGAACTCCCCCATCGTTCGCGACAGTACAGTTGGTGTGTCACACACCGAGAATTTCGTCTGGTCCGTGTATCGCGGGTCGGAAGTCCCGTCAACATTTATGGACATAATCTGGCCAGTCACCGCGTCGACCGTAGCAAGGATGGCATGGGAGTCGATCTGGAGTTCGTAGGTGATGGTCGTTTGGCCAGAGTCTGTTGTAACTACGCCACTCGTGAGCGTTTGTCGTCGTGCATCTTTGAGCGTGCGGGCTGTGTATTGCGGATTAGGGGCCTCGCTCTTCTGTGGACTGAGTTCAAGATTAGAGAGAGTTGACGCTACTCCCGGGAGGTGGTTCACCAGCTCCATATAACCGTCCTCGTCAGCACGTGAAAAGCCAATGTTCCTGAATCCAATTCGCACATAGAGCGGGAAGGCTCGTCTGTTTGCTGGGTCAACTTCGACTCTTAAGGTCCGCACACCCAACTGCGAGAACCTCGCGAAAGAATCGGCGAAGAGCTGTCCCACAAGGAATCCGGCTCTGAGCGATGGCTCGACGAGGAACATCGTGGCAAACAACTCGGCCGGCCCGGATACGCGCCTGCCGGACATCCGCGCATAGCCGAGAGTGCCGACGATCGAGCCGTATTGTTCAGCAATGACCAGAAGACGAACATCTTCTTCGCGGATGGTCGCGAGAAGCGTCGCACCGGTAAGCGGAATGCCATGGGTTACCGAGCCCAGACCATGCTTGTTGTAAAACTGAGCTACATTCTCGGCGTCGCTGGTTTCGAACGAGCGGATTGTAGCCATCGTTAGCGAATCTTTCGCGAGAGGCGCCAGACGCCAAGTGCGATGAAGATTACGAAGAGCAGTGCCAACTCAATGAGTGCAATGTTGGGGGTGATAGCGAAGCTGCCGACGGACGCAGTGATTCCATAGAACTCCTGGAGACTGGACAAGGCTTGCCCCTCGCCCGTGAGCAAGGCCCCCAACGCAGACTCGGTGAAGGGCATCCGGATCAACATTGCGGCTTGCGCAAACGGTAGGGCATTCATTCCACTAACCACGCCTTCGGGTAGCGTTCCCGACGGAACGTAAGCTCCGGACAAGAAGCCAATAAGGGAACCGACGACAGTGGAGAAGGCCGCGAATGCACCGGCAGAGTTCAGGAAAGTTACGACAAATGCCGCAAAAGCCGCGAATACCGCGCTGGAAGCTAGCACGAAGCCCGCGGTTTGCAGCAGGTTAGGGAGCGATAGAAGCTCATTTCCCTGCGTCAGCATATAGAGTTGCCCGATCACGATGATAACCGCTGACATAGTCACGGAAACGATGAAACTTGCAATCAGATAGCCGAGAACAAGGTGCGTGCGACGAATTGGCGAAACGATGAAGTCCCTGAATCGCCCCGAGACGTTATCGTCCACGAACACCCCCATGGCGGCTAGAGCTGTCGTGAGCGTGGTGATCATGGTGATACCCGCGAAAACCCAAGCATTTACGAACCAACCGATGTCGTGGTCAGAAGCGCCGGGAAGCTGGTCCTTTAGGCTGCTCACCTGCAAGCCACCGAGGAACAAAGCGTAGAGGGCAATCAAGATAAGAGCAGACAGCAGAGAGAAGAAGACTCCGACACGATCTCGAAAGAACAATCGGAGGTTGCGCTGCGTCAGCAGGATAATGCTCGTCATACTGTCTTTCCTTTAATGAGTGACAAGAAGACGTCGTCCATGGTGCCGTGCCGGAATTCGAAGTCTCGGACGCTCAGGATGCTGAGCAGCTCCAAGGCCTCATGCGACGAGTGCACCGGAATCTCGAGCGATTCGCCGCTCATCTCCACCCGAAGTCCGCGTTCTTGGCACAACCGGATGGCTTCTGCGGGGGCATCAACCCGAATGGTCAGAATGCTGTTACTGAACCCAGCTCGCAACTCGGCCGGTGTACCCTCGGACACAATCTCGCCCTTGTTGATGATGCATACCTTGTCGGCGTTCTCTGTCTCCTCCATGTAGTGCGTGGTCAGGAAAATCGTGGTGCCGCGAGACGCACGCAACTCATGGATTGCCGACCAAATCTGCTCACGCGATTGTGGGTCGAGGCCTGCGGTCGGCTCATCAAGGAACAAAACGCCAGGTTCGTGAAGGAGAGCCCGGGCGATATCGGCGCGACGCTTCTCCCCGCCGGAAAGTGGTCCGTAACGCCGATCAAGGTAGGAATCCAGGCCGACCAGACTGGAGAGCTCTAAGACGCGCTCCCGGGCTCTATGTTTACTGAGACCGTAGAAGCCGGCGCGAACCATGAGGTTCTCTCGCACGGTCAACAACGGATCGAGCAGCGACGACTGGAAGACAGCACCAATGGTTTTCCGTACGTTCAGCGAATCTCGTCGAACGTTAAGCCCATTCACCTCAATTTCGCCCGACGTAGCGCTAAGGATGGTTGTAATGCACCCGATCGTGGTAGATTTCCCCGCACCGTTCTCGCCCAAGAAGGCGAAAACTGATCCCAATTCCACGCTCAACGAGAGATTGCGTACGGCGACGATATCGCCGAAGCACTTGGTTAGATTAAAGACTTTGACAGACACGTGGTCTCTTTCTTTCGATTAATTGAGGCACAATGCAATTTCGATAGTCACTCGTCGCCGACTCCCGCGGGAATCCAGCTGCCATGAAGCCCGAGCGGAACCCTGACCGGAATGTGAACGCGGGCGAGTTCCGGACCCTCGAAATCTTGGGCGCTCAGGATCACCAGATCGCTGCTACCCCGGTCGGGGTCGTGCACATAGCAGAGCAGATAGCCGTCGTCTTCAACCGTTGTCCCCTCACGTCGAGGCACGAAGATCGCTTCTCCCACTGCGGCGTCTCGCCCGAAACGGCGGCCGGTCGAGCGCGCCTGGTCCAAGTCATGCTTGTACACGATATTGTCGAACCGTGAGTCGTCGAGCTGAGCGAAATCCTCGGGACCGGCAGACCAGCTCTGCACGAGATCGGGCGCGCTCGCTGTGTAGACGAATCGATGTGGCAGCCCAACACGCCGCTCATCGATCCGGGGAAATTCCTGCGGAGTGGCGTCGAGTCTGGCCCGCTCAACTCTGCCCTTCACAAGATCGATGGTGAAGCGCTCAAGCGACGGCATGCCGTGTCCTTCGATCAAGCCACGCCCTTTGGCGAACATTGATGGGTGCGTGATGACGTCCATGACCACACCGTTCGGAAGGTCAAAGGCATTGACCGTGTGGTAGATCCACACCGGTTCGATTTCGAACCAAGTGATGTTCTTCGCGGCGCCATCCCGAGGCATCAAGCCCAGCCGGGCTTTGCTTTTCGCGTTCCATCGGAAAGGGAATGGGTCCCGAGTCGCCGCGGCCAGTGGACTAAAGACGGCAGGGAGATCAAGTACCACGATGTAGCGCGGCGTTAGCGCGAAGTCATGCATCATCGGGCGATTGGGCAGATCGATCGGTTCGGATCGAACGACTTGGCCCGCTGCAGAGATCACGTTGTAGTCGGCGACTTGAGACCCAGCGAAATAGCCGAGGGTATGGAGATCGCCAGTCGAGGGGTCGAGCTTCGGATGCGCTGATATTCCGCTTCGGAGGCCGCCATCGAAGTCGTGGGCCCCGATCGTGTTGAGGTCGCCGCCGACCTCGAAGGGAAGGGTCCCTCCCTCCACTAGGGAAAGGATACGTCCGCCATGGCCAATGACGTTAGTGTTCGAAGCTCCATCCATTCCCCCGAGAACCAAGTATGCGGGGGGCTTCTCTTTGAGCGCAGACGAAACCGCGGATTGCCGAACCCAGCGGTTACGGTACCACTCAGCTCGGCCGCTCCTCAGCCTCACCCCGTGGATCATGCCGGCGCCGAGGTAGTAATGAAATTGCGCGTGTTCGACTCCAACAGGGTTTGGACCGTTGCGCAGGTATCGACCGTCAAGATCGTTCGGAATCACTCCGGTCACCTGGAGGTCAATTGCTGTGACCTCTTCACGTACCCGCGTAAATGCTCCCTTGCCATATGCACCGAGTCTGGTCACGATTCCCCCCTTTCATTCCGTTTGATTCAGGCTTGCTCCCCCAGTAGATTCAATCGTCCCGAGACATCTCGATGGGTGATCTCTTGAGCATCGCCCGAGTCGAGAGCACGTTGGCCGCGACGAGGGAACCCAGCAACAGAAGGGCAGTGACTACAACATTTGAGACGCTAAGCCGGGGATACAGAGTGTCGTCACCGAAGAGCTGTTGGCCTGCGCCGATTGGAATTCCGATGGATCCGACGATCCAAACCGAGAGGAGAGCAGTAACGGTGCCAAGGGCGACCATAATCGACCCGATGATGACTACTTGGAGTGAGTAGACGTGACGTACCGCGCGCGCATCGAATCCCATCGTTCGCATCGTGGCGATCTCACCGCGTTCGCGGCGCAATCCAAAGAAGACGACATTGCCAATCAAGACAGCGCAGATGAGTGCCGTAACCACGACAAACGTCCACATGACGGCCTGTTGCGCTGTCTGGATGGTGAAAATCAGGTCTGCGGTCTTCTCAGCAGTAGAGAACCGACTATCAGGGAACTGCGCGGTCAAGTGCGTCGCGGCATCCTCTGAGTCCACCCCGTGATCCAAGGTGATGAGTACCTGGGTCAGCGAATCGGGTCGGTCTAGGATGCCCTGCATCCCGACCACGTCCATGAGGACGAAGCTCGACCGGAACAAGCCGAATCGCGAGTTGTCATACACGCAGGACACCTTGGCGGAGGTGACGGCAGTAGCTGTAGGCGCCCCAGCCACGGAAAGAGATACCGTGTCCCCCACGCCAATTCCGAGTTCTTCAACCTGGTCCGGGTTCACGCAAATCTGCCCCGACCCTTGCGGAGCTTCACCTTCGAGCGGCAAATACCCTTCGGCTTGGAAATCGGAGCCGACCACAACAACCCCCGAGTCGTGATCGACTGTCGACAGTAGCGCTCCGGCAGTGATCCGCGGACGCACATCAGCCACATCCTCGCTCTGCTGCAAGTCTGACACGAAGGTGTCTGCATCGCCGAGGTAGTAGACCACGTCAGACTGCGGGCTGAGCATCGAGTATTGGTATCCCTCCGCGAATGCGGAAACATCGCCACTAATGATGTCGCGTGCCGACTGGCTCATCATCGTCGCCATGGCGTTGATGGCGGCGAATGAGAGCAGCAGGCCGAAAGTTGCGATGGCGACGCTCACGAAAGTTCGCACGCTGCGTGGGTTGGTGCGAATCATCGCAGTCGCCATGTGGACCTTATAAACGAATGTCAGGCCGTCACCTCGTTCAGATTCTGGGGCCTTGGTGACTCGAGTCATGTCATTCACTCGCTTCATGTTTTTGGGCTTCCTGCTGCTCGCGGTCTTGAGTGGCGAAATACCGATCATCGCTGCGGAACAGCCGTCGCGCGAACTCCGGGTGGTCTCGCAACGACGCCCGGATATCGATACCGAAGGTTCCGTCTGGGATGTGGTCCTGTGGCGCTTCGACCGCCTCAATAAAGGAGTCAACGTGCGCGCGGAGGGCAACGCCGTGGTTGGTGTCGCCATAGTCGTAGACCACAATAGGGCTCCCGATGTTGCAGGCATCGACAACGCTCGCACCATAGCTGCCGAGCAGCCGGCGGAGGTAATCTGCGGCGTGCGAAGACTCGAATGGGCTCGCCGATGTGGACAGCGCGAGAGCTCCTTTGCCAGCGAGAAGTCGACGATGGCTCAGCCTCGTGGTGCGCTCAACGAATTTCATCATCGTTGAGTTGACGTTGGCGCAGTAGTTGGGACTTGCCAGAATGACCCCGTCCGCCTCGAGCATCCGTTGGATGAGCGTTTCGGCTTCATCCTCGAAGACGCAATCGTCACGGCGGAAGCACCTCCCGTTACCATCGCAGACATTGATGTCAAGACCCCACAATGCCACCTCTTCGTAGTCCCACTCAGGGCGGCGAGTCGTGAGGTGCTCACGTAGCGCGCTAAGCATGACCGCCGTATGACTGAGGTTCTTTGGTCGCGGGCTGGAGTGGATTGCTATTATCTTCACGTGAGATTTTCGAGAAGCTCGCTTGCACGGGTGTCGGAAAAAACCAAACCGTCGACAAGGTGCACGACCCGCCGCGCCGCGGCGATCACCCGCGCATCGTGGGACGAGACGATGATCGTCGCGCCGTTCTCGTCGTTCATTGTACGTAGCAGCTCAAGGACGCTGTCGGCGTTCTTTGAGTCGAGGCTTGCAGTTGGTTCATCCGCGACGACGATGTCAGTGCCACTGGTCACAGCCCGGATGATCGCCGCCCTCTGCTGTTGCCCTCCGGACAACTGCGAGGGAAGAGCCTGCAGTTTGTCGCCGAGGCCGACGTCGTTCAATAGGCGACGCGTACGATCACGAGCTGCCCGCGTGAGGCGCCGCTGGAGGCGGAGCTGCAGGACAGCGTTCTCATACACGGTCAGCGAGCTGACCAGATTCGACTTTTGGAATACGTACCCGATGTGGTCGCGCCGGAAATCCGAAAGAGCATTGGCGCGCAGAGACGACAGTTCGATGCCGTTGACGCTAATTGAACCGGACGTCGCCGTGTCTAGCCCGCCGATAAGGTTGAGGAGAGTTGTTTTGCCCGAGCCTGAAGGACCAGCCAGGACGACGAACTCGCCCCGGTTGATCTGCAAGGAAACGTCCCGATTAGCTTCTACTCGGTTCGGCCCGTCGCCGTACGTCTTGGTGAGACCTTCAATCAAGATCATTTGATCCCTCTCTCAATAAAGCTGTATGTGATCTCCGCTGTGACGACGATCCTTCCCTCTACGCTCGCCTTCGACCGGACCTTACCCATCGCGGACATCGTTGCGAGGGCCTCCGCCTCAAGAATCATCTGGTCGCCGGGACGCACGATTCCTCGGAATTTAACATTGTCGATCCGGGCGAGAACGCAGAGCCGCTCGCCGATATCGAACAGGAGCCCCCCCGCTTGGGCGAGAGCCTCCACGATCATCACTCCCGGCATAATCGGGTTCTCCGGAAAGTGACCGGTGAAGTACGGCTCATTCGCCGTCACGTTCTTCACGGCCGCGATCGACACACCCGATGCGAGCGCATCCACCCGGTCAACCATGAGAAACGGATAACGATGAGGAAGGCGCTGCATGATCTCGGATGTGCTGACACTCATGGTCATGCGGTCAGGCCCCCATCGACGACCAGGCAGTGTCCGTTAATGTATGAGGCAGCGGGGCTGGCAAGAAAATGCACCACCTCCACCACTTCGTCCGCAGTACCAAGGCGGCCTCCAGGAATGAGCGACAAATAGCTCGCGCGCGCGGCAGGGGACAGGTCGTCGGTCATATCGGTCTCGATGAAACCGGGGGCTATGGAGTTCACCCGGATGTTCATTCGAGCAAGTTCTTTCGCCAGGGTGCGGGTGAAGGCAACAACTCCGGCCTTTGCGGCCGCATAGTTAGCCTGTCCTGCTGGGCTGGTGAACGCGCTCACCGATGCGATGTTGATAATTGTTCCCCGTTTGCTGGCCGCCATCAGCCATGCGGCCTGCCTGCTGCAGTAGAAGGCACCCGAGAGATCTGTGTCGACCACGGACTGCCAGGAGTCCTCACTCATCATGAGGGCTAGGCCGTCGCGAGCGTGTCCGGCATTGTTGACCTGAACATCGAGACCGCCCCAGGCTGCCTTGATCGAATCGAACATCTGCTTGACCTCGGCGAAGGACGAAACATCCGCTTTTGCCCTTAGTACTCGTCCGGCGTGCTGGGACTCGAGCCGTTCCAGCACCGCGATTGTCTCGGGCTTGTCGTTGCGGAAGTTCACCGCAACGTTAGCGCCCTCGAGTAGGAACCGTTCAGCGATGGACAAACCTATGCCACGTGTGGCACCAGTCACGCACACTCTCAGGCCGGTTTTCATGATGCAGCCTTTCTCACAACGGTTGACGTGACGCCGCCATTGGCGGTTGAGACGGTGATCAACATTGTGGATCCGGGTGCAGCGTGGTTGAGCCCGAGTATGTAGGCGAGGGCTTCGTTGCCTCCGAAACACTCGCCGGTCATTAGCCGCGGATAAAGCACGGGGCCTGTGTAACCAAGGCCCCTAATGGCGCTGAACTCGCTCCGAGAGAGAACGCCGAGGCCGTTCGCGGTACCGACGACCAGGTCGATATTGCTGATAGCTAGGTCTGCGTCCCTCAGCGCCCCTAGCATGGCGTGGGCGATAGTGGTGTCGTCTTCTGCCCAGTCGGCGTAGCTGACTCCCAGGCCGGGGGCAGAAGCACTACTCCACCCAAGGAGCTCGGCGAGCTCGGTCGCACCCCGTGCCAGGGCGGAGCTTTGTGACTCGAGGACAACCACCGCTGCCGCTTCGCCCGTTCGGAATGTGAAGGCGAGATCACCAGGTCCAAAATCAGCCGCGTCGAAGTAGGACGTCATGATCTCGTTGGTCTCGTCGACCGAGAGCGCGAAAATAGCGTCGGCCTTTCTCGTCGCAATAAGTAGTGCCGCGTAGGCGACCGAGGAGCCGCCCACTATCGTTGAATTGGCACCTTTCAGCCCTAGGGCAAGACTCGCCTGACCGTTCGCGACGTTGTACACCGTCTGTGTGAACAGCCCTGGACTCGCCTCAAAGAGGCCTCCGCCGATGAGACCGTCCAGATACTTACCCACGGCTCGCTGCGGCCCGTATTCGGTACTGGCGACAAGTCCGACACGTTCGAGGTTGGCGGGGCGGTCCGCAAGTCCACTGTCGGCGAAGGCATCGACGGCCGCGGCCATCGCGATCTGGCTGAAGCGCTGCTTCCGGCGGAGTGCCACAGGTGTGACATAGTCCTTGATCGAGAACGTTTCGGGAATCGAAAGCACTGTGTGGCGGTACTCTTGGACCTTAACCCTAGCTGCCGCGTCGATGTCGTCGAATATCCAGCCATTCGCCACGATCGTCTGGTCGCGGGCTGAGAGACCTAGCGGTGAAACCGCACCCAGCCCTGTAATTATGAGTCGATCGTTCATGCTGCTGCTCGCTTTCGTAACCATTGCTCGGCCAAGGTGACGGATTTGTCAGCCGAGGCGATAAGTTGAGGCAGGCCCGATCCGTGCTCCCCCCACTGTCCGGTGATGAACAGATTCTCGATGCTTGTCCGCTGATTCATTCGGTGGATCATGTAGTTATTGACGTCGTGCGCCCACCCTGTCGCGGACCCCCCGGTGTGCCCGAACCAACGCTCGTAGTCGATGGGAGTCACCACGCGTCGATAGACGACGTGTGTATCGATTTCCGGCACAAGATCATGGGCGATGATGGTCTCGATCTGTCGGGCGTAATCGGCGTAAAAGTCCTCATCGTGCACAGCAGAATCGTGATACATGTCAACCTCCACACGAATGAGATCGCGACCATCTACGCTCAGACCGTCGTCGATCCTGCTCATGAAATGCAGTTTGATCACTGGATTCTCAGGCAGGACGCCGGTCTCGAGCACGCGGTATGTCTCGAAGACGTCGTCTGTCTCGGTCAGGTAGAACCGGGCCACGCCCGCGAATCTCGACAGGTCAGCGTCGAGGAGCGTGAGAAAAATGCTCAATGACGAGTGTCCTCGTCTACGGCACTCGTCATCGATTCCAGGGTGACCGCGCGCTTCGAGAGTGCGGCTGAGTGTGGGAGCGTCCCCGTTGTAGAGAATCACATCGGCTGTTCGAACGGATCCGTCCGCAAGCACGACACTGTCGACTCGAGCGTCCAAGATGATGAAGTCGGTCACCTTCGCACCAAATTCCACCGTACCTCCCACCTGGCGGATTCGCTCCACAATGGCGTCGATAAGCTTGTGCACACCGCCCTTCGGGTACACCATCCCCTTGGCATAGCACTCCGTTATGAAGCCGGCCATGATCATGAGGGAAGAATCGTCGCACTGGATCCGCATGGCGAGTGCGCTCCGCAGCACCGGGTCGACGATTGTCTCCGCGCAGAAGGCTTCGAATTCTCGGCGGTAATTGCGCATCATGAAACGGCCCTTTTCCCGAGAGTCCCCGTTGCCTTCGCCGAGGAAGGCGCGCATAAACTGGAAAAATATGTGGATGTCTGGGCCAGAGTCCGGGAACTGCTCACCCAGGCTCTGCTCCAGCCGGTCGAAGCCAGTAGGCAGCTCCACCCGCCTACCTTTGATCGTCATCACATCAGCGATGTCAACGGCCTCGAACGAAACCTGGTCGTCCAAGCCAAGGGAGGAAATGAGGGTCGAGAGATTGTCACCGGGCAGCCCACCCAGTAGGTGTGAGACGGCGAGATCGAATCGATCACCCGCAGCGTTTGTGAACCCACCGAAGTAGCCGCCAGCCCGATCGGCCTGCTCAAGTACGAGAACCTTGTGGCCGCGTTCGAGTAGCCGCCAGGCGGCGACCAGACCTGCCATACCGCTGCCGACGATGATGAAACTAGAGCTTTGCATCGAAGGGACTCCCGTCTGTTAGCACGTATGCATAGTCGCGGAAGAAATTCTGTTGCCGCGTTCTGATCGGTTCTGGCCAGCGGAAGAGGAATCGGTGGCCTGACGTGAGCGCGACGTGTTCCGTCATCCCGGTCGCCACCGCTGAGCCATCCCTGATCTTTGTCACCCGGTAGTAGAAAACGAGCTTGGTGGTCTCTTGCGGCTTTAGGAACGTCTGAACGCGTAATTCCTCACCGAAACGCCCGAAACCAGTGAACGACACGCGTGTCTTGGTCACCGGAGCGAAGATTTCTTCACCATTCAGGTCGTTCAACCCGTCGCCGTTCATAAGGTGGCTCAGAAGATTGAACCGGCCGACTTCGAACCAGACGAACATGTTGCTGTGATGGAAAACGCCGGCCATATCCGTTTCAGAAAAACGAATCGTAAAGGTTGTCTCGTTCACGGGTGTGTTTGTCTCAATTGTCATTAGCGGAGTTCCAGAAGTTCGAGGACGGGCTGGGAAGATACAGAACGGATGGGGAACCAGAGCACACCAATCGTCAGAACAAACCCGACCACCAGCGGTGCCAGGAACGCCCACCATGTGGGAACAAGCGCGAGAGCCGTGCTGCCCACGGCGAAGCTGAAGGCCGAATTGCTTGACGATATGTTCGCGGCATTTACGACCGTGACTACTAGAGTCGCGACGATCGCGCCCGCAATGTACCCGACGACGTACTGGACGATCACTTCGGCGAGATACATGCGGCGAAGGAACCCTGAGCGCGCCCCGGCGGTCTTGATTACAGCAAAATCACGCACCCTGGCGAGCATGGCCGCATACACGAGGGACGTAAGCCCGATACAAATTACCGCGAACGTGAAGCTCGAGATCACCACAAGCAGGATTCCCCAGATCTGTGGCGCCAGCATAAGGGACGACCAGGAAGTGTCTGCCCAGAGCGACAACTTTGCTTTTCCGTCGATCTCGTCCACTGCGTCTTGAATTGCGGCGCGCGACCTATCGGTTTCCGCAGCATCGACAAGAAGCGTGTTGACACGGGCGTCGTCGGAGTAAACCGCCTGGGCGAGCTCCGAACGATCGACGATTGCCCAGCTGTCGAGCAAGAAGCTCGGGTACTCGGGCGTGAAGACATGCGCAATCCGGTATGTCAGGGATTCCGGACCTACCTGAACAAGCACCTCGTCGCCCTCCGTGACTCCCAGTTGCCGCGCCACCTGAGTGTGAAGGTCTATCGTGCCGGACTCGATGCCCTGGCTCGGTACGCCGAAATTGTCGGCGAGCTCAGTCTCCTCGCTAAGATCTGTGCCGACGAGAGCGACCGACGCGCTGGCCGGGCGGTCGGTGCCCGCCTTCGGGTTGGAAATTGTTGCCGTCATCTCCAAACGCGCTCGCAGGGACTCGGCTCCCGACGTCTTGAGGAAACGCTGGGACGATGAAGAGTTATAGGGGATCACATCGCTAGTCGTCGCGGGCTGAACAACCCAGGTTGCGCCGATGGTTCCAAAGAGCAATCGGTCAGCGTTTTGCCCTATCGACCCGACGAATGACAGGGCGACGACGAATAGGGCTATGCCCACTGTGATGAGGCTGACGACGCCAACGGCTTCGCGTCGAAAGTGGATGACGTCCCGCAGTGCTATTCGAATCATTGTGTGCGCTCCCTGCGGTCGGTTACTTCGGCGGCATTCACTTGAGAAGCGCTCAGGGCACGAGCTTGTACGATCAGCGTTTCGTCGGCGTGATGGCAGACCGTGCAGGCGGCGCCGGGTAAATTGACGGCGCTGAACTCAACATGCTCGTGCTGGGCGCGGATCGACTGTTCGTCGAACGACCCCAGCCCTATGCCGAGCCCGATTCCCCCGTACTTGGACCATGCCTCTTTTAGCGTGAAAAGGTGTACCAGCCGTGCAGGGTCAGCTGTAATCGAACGGAGCTCCTTCTCTGTAAAGAAACGGGCGGGCGGGGACTCCGAAAGCCGGATCGCTCGCGCAGTCCCCAGCAGTTCGACGTCAACGGCGACGTTTCGTTCGGCGACCGCGCACACCGTGAGGTTGCCCGAATGCGACATCGAGAAGTGATGGGTTGCCGGGTCCAATACCGGACGGCGACCTAGTTCCCGTCGGACCGAGTACGGACCGACACCGAACGCATCGATAGTCTCGGTCAGCAATGCGCGACTCGCCGCACGACGCAACCGCCAGCCGCCTCCGAGCTGAGAGGCGATGGAATTGTCTGACCGGTCAATCCATTGAACCGCAATCACGAGCGTCCGCCAAGAATCGACGACGACACGTCGAGGAGTTCGCTGACCGCTTCGACTTCGCTTCGACGAATGTTACGTACGGTGAGCACTAACTCTCGCCAGCCCAAGGTTGGATCCACTAGCTGAGAATGGCGATGCATCAGCCGGGCGAGTGAACGCCACCGACCGCCCAGCGAGGCGTATCTGCCCGCGACCGTTCTTAGTTCTGGGATCTCCCACCGGTCGGCAGAAACGCGCAGACCACGAGCGAACAAGTGCCGGCCAGCGCCCCCACCTGTTCCGATCTTTTCGAGCGTCGTCGCCATCGACAGTAATTCGGTGCGCATCCGGTCGTGTGGGACTATCTCAGGCATTGAGGCCAATTCACGCTCAAACGCTTTGAGTGCACGTTGCCCTTGCGTGTTGTTGGTTGGAGTCAGAAAAAGTTCTGCAGTCTCCTCAAGCGAAACGGCGAGCACCTCCCGCATGTCCGGGACTTGATCCGGGGGTACGATCCTCCCCACTGCGAAACGACGCGCGGGAGCCGCCATGCTCAACAGACCGTCGCTGGGCATCGACGACGCCGCGTCGATGTTGTCCCGGCTGACAGAAAACAACTCACTCCACAAGTAGTCATTGCACATGAGCGAGCCGTCGGCGGCAATCGATCGGATAGGAAGAGCGTGTTCGCCGAAGGGATGCACCTGGCCCCACGGCAGCACCCTCCGGAAACTTTCAAGTTCTCTGGCCTCGCAATATACGTATGGAAGGAAGCCCGCGACGGCCCATTCCCCAGCGACACGCAACATCTCATCTGCTGTGGAGTGCGACACGAAGTCGACTCGGGAGCCCGTATGGCGCGCAAAGAAGTGTTCGAGATCGTGGATTCTGCTGTTCACGTAATAGGTGTCATTCTCACGGTAGAAAAGGAAACTAAGCCCCCCGCCGATGACGTAGGCGAGCTCTTCACCGATATCGAATTCTGTATCAGCAAACACGTTCGCCAGCATCGTAGAGAAGCAGTGCGATCCTCGGAGATATGGTGTGGGCCATTCCGTGCGCCGGGTGAGTTTCATGATTTTCGTTGCAGCATCGTGGCACGGCGCGGATTACAAAGCGCGGTGCGTTCGGTTTGAGCAATTTCGGCTAGGGCTGCGTCGTCGCCGGCGAGAAATGCAACGTGCAACTTGGCGGACTTGTCGAATCCCTGTCGGGTCTTTTCAGAGACGAATGACTCTCCGTAAGTGTCGATCGCCCCCGTGATTGTTGAACGAAAGAAGGAGAGATCGCCGCAGCCGAACGCGCGGAGTCGCGCGCGATATCGGTCTATTTCAGCCCGGTCGGGTCGGCTCGCGAGAAACTGGTCGAGGACGCACAGTCCGTCACTTGCGTTCAGCATGCGTTGAAGCAGCAGCCGGAGGGAACGACGCGCACGTTCGGCGAATAGGTAACGCTTGGGCGTGATTATGGCGTGGAGGGAAGGTACCGGCGCCGCATATCCCCATACCTCCAGCTCTGTCTCAACGAAGTCGGCGTAGGAAACGGCGCGGTCGTCGGAGATGGAAGTAATTCGCACCGATTCATCCGTGAACTCGCTTAGGGCCACCGGCAGAATCGCTGTTACGTCGGAATGCGGGAGTCGCTGGGGAAAATACGAGAACATAGCCGTCGCTTTCCACCGCCGTTCTAAGAGATCATGCTCCCGACGCGCTGCCTCTAGGAAGACATGAGGATCGCTGGAGCGGAATTGTTCGCAGTTGAATCCGGCCGCTTCGAACAGATCGAAGGCTCCATCAAATCCTCCGAAGGCTTCCAACGTCTTAGCGTATTGGCCCAGGTAATTCACGCCCGAAGCCATCACGACGACTGCTAACGGCTCGACGGATATGCCCAATTGGCCGAACACCAGCCTTGCTGGTTCCAAAACCGGGTGCTCGCTGCGCCGAGCCGGCATTGCCTGCTCGTCGGGCGTCACTGGTTTGTAACGTAGCGGCGAACGGCGATGCAGGTGTTATTGCCGCCGAAACCGAATGAATTGGAGATCGCCACCCGCATATCCGGCATCTCCACCGTGTCTTTCGGCATAAAGAGCCCGACGAATTCATGCATCGTCTCGTCCGTATTAAGGTTGCCCGGAACAAAACCCCCTTTGAGAGCGACAAGGCACACGAGCAGTTCGATGCTCCCGGCGCAACTCAGAGTGTGTCCATGGAGAGGCTTGGTCGAACTGAGCGGAACATTCTTCAAATGGCTACCGAACACTCCCGCGAGTGCCGTCAGTTCCATCACGTCGTTGTACCGAGTTCCGGTCCCGTGCGCATTAATGTAGTCGACATCGGTGATCTCGAGTCCAGCGTCCTCGAGGCACTGCTCGATGGCAATCACAGCGCCCCGACCGCTGGGGTCAGGAGCCGTGGCATGGTGGGCGTCGTTCGAGATTCCGTAGCCCGCGACTTCCCCATAGATCGTTGCTCCACGACCAATAGCTGAGCTCGCACTTTCTAGAACAAAGATGCAGGCAGCCTCTCCGAGACCCGTACCGTCACGGTGCTCGTCGAACGGCCGCAGCGCGTCGTGAGTCAGCGATTTCAGGAGGGTGAACCCGGAGTACGAGAGCATAGAAATCGGCTCCACACCACCTGCAATCGCTACGTCCGCTTTTCCAGCTCTGATCAGATCGTAGGCGAGTCCCACCGAATTGCTACCCGCTGCGCACGCCGTCGAGACCGAGGCCTGAGGGCCGCGGAGACCAAGACTGTGCCGGATGGCGGAAGTAGCAGTGCCTGGCGTGTGTACCAGAGTGGTACCGACGATTAGGTCGCCCCGGAGCTTGCTTTCTGCATAGTGGTGGCTCGTCTCGACCCCAGCAGTCGATGATGCGACAACGACTGCCGTGCGAAAGGGATCCAAATCGTCGGATGTCAGACCGGCATCCGCAAGGGCCCTGGTCGCGCAGTGAACGCCATAGTGCTCCGCGGTTTCCCAACTCGGGTTTTGCGCAACAACGTCTGCGTAATCTTGCGGGAATTCCCCGATGAGCGCACCGCGATCGTAGGGAAATGCCGTCGTGTCGAAAGAAAGGACGGGTCGGAAACCGTCTCGTCCGTGCAGCAATGATTCGGTGAATTCGCTCACCGTGTTTCCAATCGGGCTAAGAAGCCCGATTCCGGTAATATAAACCTTAGTATTCATGATCTTCAACCCTTGTTCGTAAAGCGCGAACGGCGGACGATCAGGCGGCGTCGGTTTCTTGTTCCCGAACGAATTCAGCGATAGTGCGCACCGAGGTGAACACCTCCGGTCGGTCGTCAGGTATATCGACGTCGAACTCACTGTTAAGTGCTAGAACGACCTCAAGGATGTCAATCGAGTCAAGGTTAAGAGATGATTCCTCGTGCTCGGTGCCCTCGGAGAGCGAGGCAAAGATCGGAGCATCTGCGTTGACGTCAGAAGCCTCGACTTCAAGGCCCAGCCGCTCAATGATTGCAGCGACGATTCTGTATTCCAGACTTGCATTCGACATCAAAAATACTCCCCCAATAAATTCCCGCTTCCCCCACGGAAGACGGCAGAGCTGTTGTTACTCACAGCTAGCTCCTTATGCAAATAACTTAGCTGACGGGGAACCCGAATCAGAGACGTTTATGGGTGGATGCCCCGAAGTGGGGGAGGACGGATGATGTTAAGTGGCCAAAAGTGCGCAGCGCAGTGCGTATCGGGTGGCGGGGCGTCCCCAGAATTGGCCGGAGCGGATGCACGTAATCGCCGGCACACGCATGCCTATCGATCACCCTAAGATTCAGGCATGGCGCATCAAGACATCCGATACCGTATTGCCGCAATCCTGATGATTGTCCATGGAGGCCTCATGGAGCTGGGGGCATTTCTTGCAATCATTCCACTTATCGCGTTCGGCATCGATATTACAACCACGGGTCGATACTTCTCGTTTAACGTGTCGTTCTTTCAAGAACATCTCATTGAGATGATGCTTCTCAGCGGCATCTTCGGCATCACTCGAATCATTGGAGCGGTTGGCGTGCTGAGAAATCGACTTTGGGGACTCGTTTTAGCATGCTTAAACAGTGTCGTTACCATGACGTTGATGGTTTTCATGCTTCCCGCGGGGATAGTGGATGGAATTCTGGCGTGCTCAGCACTGATCCTTCTACTAACTACCTATTTTGGAAAGGCATATATTGTGCCGCCAGTGGATCGCGTGGTCTAGGACTGCCGCAAGCGGTTCACAAAGTGGCAGCTTCCGGGAGTGCGAATAGCTGAGCTGCCCAATATGGAGCCGCGTTCTGCCACCCCGTTGGCGGCGACAGAACGAGCGAGTTATTGGCCCGGTCTGAGAAAAGATCAGCACTCATACTGGCGGGGCAGAAGCGGCCGAAAATGCATGAGTAGATTTGTGAGCCAATCGAACATGCGTCGGCACGACGCCTAAGCCGTAGGTATCAATAGGCCGCAACACGAAAGCCGAACGATTTAGCGAGCGAATTGTCCAACGCCATAATGACAGACACTAGGAAGACCGAGTTCCTGGCTCCGACCGCGCTAGGGCCATCGTGCCGACGCAAGCAGCAGGTCGTGACCGTGCACGCGGCATCTTCGAAGCTTCCGGAAGTGGTGAGCTACACGTCCGGGCCATCGGCGGCACCATCCGAAAGTAGGACACCATTGCTCCTGGTAAAGACCCAAGCGCATCTAGAGGTTATCCAGCCGATATAAGGAGCCACTTCCCCGAGGAATGGTCCGCGCAGGTACTAATCTGTCCCGCGTCGTCCTTGGTGCCTGTCGTTGGATACCACTGATCCCGAGCGACGGAAACCTCTCAGGCATCGAGACAGGTGACTATTCCGACAGGGTCTTTGGATGCACCGCCATTGGGACTGCCCTGACCGGGATGAGGCGCCTCGGCAGGCCGCGCTCAGTCTACCTAGTGTTTCCGCGGCCAAGCGAATATAAATTAAACTCAGACTGTTGATTAGGACTAAAAACACTAATTCCGCCACGATCACTTCTATGCATAGAAGTAAATCAAGGTTTGAGAGCAGTTTACTCGTTTACGCAAAAATATCAAGTATTCAATACGTACCTCCAAAATCCACCCTGAATAAGAATATTGGTTGAACATGTCGTCGTTAGCGTCGTGGTCATATCTGATTAGGTCATACTCTCCATTGCTTTTCAACTCACACAGGTCTTCACAGTGGCTCACATTTTACATTGCCTAGCCAATAAATTCTCCAACATACGCAGGAGCTGCAATGAATAGCAACTCGCCAGGGAACTGTAGTCTTATTGGATAAGACGGGCAGGCCGCGGATTGGTCTCCTATCAAATTATTTACGGCCCCTACCACACTTTTTTGCTATCTTCTTTGAACATGCCAGCAAGGGTTCACCTCGGTTTGCATGCCTGGGTCGATGGCGTAGCCCCCGCACTTTGGATCGCGGATTTACCTATTGAGGTATAGACGAAAGGCGGAAAGGTGCTCGGAGTCGACTCACGTACGAATTCAATTCCATGGACTTTGAGCACGGGCATAGCCTCGGGATAACCTGGCGAAATGCGAGCGCAATTCTAGGTATTGGCACCCGCGTATCGAATTCGATAGGCTGCGCCTAGGCACACAAGCGGTCGATGAGAGGATCTGAAAGCCGCCACAAAATAGAGTGAAGTCGCGCACTTCAGTTTAATCCGTAGGATCTAACGACTTCGCGGCTGGTCAAATCGCGTTGATAGAATCCTTTCATCTGAGGGGCCCACTCCAGGATCGAGAGGTCTCTTGGCTGTATTCTTGCGTCGGCTACAGTAGCCTTTCAGCATGAACTGTCTGAATCCAAGAATCCCTGACCTGCAGCAATTTCTCTGCGCTATCGATTTAAATGCGGGGGTTCGCCCATTCGACCAGTTGATGCTCGCCGTCAGCATCATGAGTCTGATCGCCACTATCGGGATCGCCGTGGTAGTTGCGATCGGGAGCAAACGACAGGGAATTCGTGAACGACGCCTTGCCGGGATGAACTATGCACTTGCACAGATCGATCTGTTGCGCTTCGAGGCGGAGTCCGACCGGAACGATCTTTCGTCGGAATTCACTATCGCTACCGAGAAGATCCTCAATGGCTTGCAGATCCATTTAGGGAGATCCGACAGAAACCTGCTGGTTCTGATGCGTGGTGAGTTCGACTATGCGCAGGCTGAACGAATTCCTGGCAATGCTACCGTTCCGGATATCATGCAGGAATTGAAGTCTGATTTGGTTCGAGACTTGTCCAACTACATGACGTCTGCGACTTATCAGCGGAAGCTGAAACGGTTTATTGCGTCCATAAAGGCACCGGCGCGTTTTCAGATACTGGATTGGATCGACTTCAAGAGCAGCTCGAACCAAAGCGGAGCTTAGGTGAAAAATTTCACGACGATCATCGAAATGGGCTGTTGAATCTACCCAGTCGATCGATGTCGCATTAGCGGCGCACGAGAAGGAAGATATTGGCCCCCGGTGGAAGTCCGCGGCCGTTCTTCGCAGAAACCATTTGGGGAGGTGGGAAGGGTGGGCCTGCTGGAATCTAGGCAGAGTTCTGGGGCTGCATCAAAGTTGACGATCACGCCGACGGAAACGACTTTGTGCCCCAACTCGCCGTTCCCGGTGGACCAAGAAGATCCTGAACGCGTTCTGAACGTGGTCTCGCTGGAAGTGAAACGCTGCATTTCGCAGCGCATCCGGCACTGCCGAAGTGCCGTGCGCCGATAGATGTGCGTCGTGTACTCGTTAACGTCAACGTCCAGTACGAGAAGGTGGATGCGCTCGTCCTCGACGAATGTGCGCAGCAGTCGCTCGTAATTGCTGACGCTCAATGAGCGGCCGGTCTTCGTCGGGAATAGGAACGCCTCCGGATCCGGTTCGGCAAGCGCCAGACGACGCCGCGCAGCCGCTTCGGCCATCGACGGCAGCGCGATGCTGCGCCGCTTCCGAGACCGCTTGGGCGAGTTCTTGCGGTGCGTTCCCTACGCCTCGTTGCTGACGATTCTGCCGCTGACGATGAGGGTCGGCGGCAGGGTCCTCATGTCCTCGTCGCAGCGGCCGAGACGGATGCACTCGCCGACGCGCAGCGAGGTGCCGATCAAGGTGTCAATTCCGTCGATCAGCGCCCGATAGTTGGGGCGGTGCCCGTCGTCGCGGTTGAACCGCCCCACTTGCATGCGCCCACGGATGGCGGTGATCTGCGCTGGCGTGAGGGCGGATTCCTTGCGCGGTGACACCGGCAGGTTCTGTACGTCCCACACGGGGTTCTGCATAAGGGCGTCGTCTCGCACGGCGTAGCCACAAACGAGACTGAGCACCGCACGCGCACGCCGGGCGTTGGAGGTCTTCTTCTCCTCCAGAATTCGCTGAAGGATGCGATCGCAGCGACCGACGGTCAGGTGCTCGAGCCGCACTCCCCCGCACCGCGGCGCGCGGTAAGCACCTGTGACAGCCACAGTTCTACCGTGTCGGTGACCGTGCTCGACGGTGACAGGGCCCCGGCACCACCGGTAGCCATCGCCCTCGCTTGTCGATGGATTTCGGCAATAGCCTGGTCGCGGGTATCAGCCGTCACTGCGTGGCGATGCCGGGCCCCGCTATCGTCACGGCTGGTGCCGCGGGCACGATACCTCCCGTTCGCCAATTGCTGCACGTCGATCTAACCGTGACGGTGTTCGTGAACCCAGGTAAGCACGTCGTGCACGTCATACCGCACGAGCCGGCCGAGCTTGAAATAGGGCGGCCCGGTCTGCATCAGGCGACAGTCCTCGAGTGTGCGCTCGGGCATTCGGAGCAGCTCCGCGAGTTCCCGCTGGGCGAGAAACGTGGGTGTGATTTGCGTCGTTGCGTCCATACCCAACAGGTGCTCCACGGGAGCCGTGAGCAGCCTGATCAGGCCGGGACAGTACCGTACGGGGCCGGGCTCAACAACGACCAAACAATCCTCGAGAGGGTTTGTGGTGTACTTCATGGTAATTTGGCCCACTTTGGGCCTACCGAGCAGGGTGGGCGATGGTCAATTTTGCCGCGGAATCCTGCGCCTTTAGTGCGGGGGTACCTGGACTCGAACCAAGAAATGATTCGAACCGAACCGCCAATGTTGGCAGCTCCCCTCCCCCAGGTTCCGCGTGATTTGGCGGAAATTGGTAGATATATCTACCCAATTCCTACGGGTTGAAACGGACTGATTCTGGCACTTTCGAAGGGCTTCTGGTGCCCAAAGTGGCACGACTGTCGTGACATGATCCCCGGCCAGGTGCCCGCAGGCGGAACCCTCAGCGACGGTGGAGTAAGCCGCGGCCACCAGCGATTGCCAATGGAATCGCTGCGACGAAAGAGACCGCTCCAGGAATGCGCGAGGCTAGCTCCTCTGCAAACAGAATGAGCGCGCACGACCGCGGTAACAGGAAATTGCGAGTTTTCGGCGCGTCAATGGTCAGGACAAACAGTCGGGTGGGGCCACCGCGTAGGGGACGTGATCACGATCTACTGGCCCTTCCGTGCCGACCTGCACGGCGCTGTCCTCTCCCCATGACGGACGCTCATGACGCCACAGGAGTCACCGCGTTCAATTCCAAGGCTCCTCCGCCGATCTGTGCCTAATGCGAGCTACCGACGGAGGGAGTCATGCACGGCCGCGTCACCGAGTGAGCCTGCGCGCGTGATACCTGCCCCAAATGTTTGCACCCCACGTTTGAGGAGCTCACCGACCCCAAGCTGCTCATCGTCATGGGCCGGCTGGACTGCTACCGCTGCCACCAGCGCCGCGACATGACGCGTGTCGGGAACGTCGTGCTCTTCGAGTGCTCGAACCCGAATTGCAACGAATTGTTGCGCCTGATCAGCGCCAAGAACAAGCGCGCCCGTGCCCTCGCTGCTCAGGGCTCGGCAGCCGCCGCCCTCTCCGGCGTCACAGGAAGACTCCGCAGCCGGACGGCCGCCCCGCAATCGACGGTCGCATCCGCACGCCGCCCCGCCGCTCGATGACCCGCCGCTGATCAATCGACGGAACCTTCTACCGCGAGCAGGGCTTGTGAATTCGTCGAATATCCGACGCTAAGACTTATTGGTTATGGAGTTCGGGCCGGTTTCTGGTGAGGATTCCGACCCCAAGGGGCTCGCCAAGATAGCCGCACTTCGCGACCACCCGTGTTGGCCGCCGAGTAGGAAATCTCGATGACTTGTCGACGGCGGTTAAAAAGTGAGCCACGATCGGCGGTCAAAACTGAGCCACTTTTTATATGCATTGTCGTACCGCGTTTTCGGCGCGGACTGAAGGTAAAGATTCAATCCCGGTGCTGTGCAGCCCGGTAGCTGGCGCCTTTTTGGGGTGAGGACGTCAGCGTGGGGGACGTCGATGATTTCCGGTCCATCGGTGCGACCCCACGATCCGCGGCGAGGTATTGTCCGCCGCGTCATCTGACGACGGCGACGTCATGACTGCCGCGATTCCATCGCTGATACCGACGACGCCCGCGAGGCTCTGCGCGCCTTGGTACACGCGACGCGCAGGTTCAGCGACCCAGCGCAAACGTACGACGTGATCGGCAACCTGCTCTCTGCTGTACGTTCTCTACAGCAGGTGCTCGACCAGGTCGCATCAGCTAATCTGGAGCATCAAGATGGAGCCTTCACCGACTCGGGTGATAGTGTCGACGCTGCTCACGCAGACCGGACGGCAAACGCCCTGCACGACGCAGACCAACACCTCGGCTACGTCGAAAACAATCTGGATCTCGCGTCTCAGCATTCTGGGCGGTTCGCCTGGCACTCGCTTCCGGTATGGCATGGACGCTCGGATCGCCGCCGATATCAAAACTGCTCCCATTCGCCCGCACATCTCGGGAATACCCGCAGCGTTGGATGTCCTCTTGACCAGTGACCGTCGTGGCTTGTCGGGTCACGTAGTTCCGGGTCGAGGATTGCAGGACTGATTGCGCCAGGAACGACGCCGCGATCAAAAGACTCGCGAGTGTTGGGGATGGCCGCAACAGATGACGCCGCTCATCGTATGACCCTTGAGCGTCAGAGCGCCGACTCACCCAGCGACCGCCGTTTATCCAAGTGACCGTTGGTGATACTTCTCTTCCACCACGCAACGGCGAGATTCAATCGACACCGCAAGTTGCAGCCTCGCGATGCGAGCGGCGACTCGAGCATCCTCGATCGTCAGGCCGTTTCTGGGCGTACGCTCCATAATCTCGTGCAGTGCGATCTTCATGACGAGCGATTCGGTTGGCACACTCGGCCTTCCCCGGTGAGCCCTTGCTGCGTTCTCCTCCTTCGCGGCGAGCCTGAGACGCGCATCGTCGCGGTGAATGTGGGCCACTACCGTTTTCACGAGTTGATCGAGTTGCATTCGCCGCTCCACTGTTCGAACTTCTGCTTGAGTGGTCCGCACGGCCGCCGCGACGTCGCGGCCTGTCAACAGGTCGACCCGCCGCATCCGCTCTGCGACTATTTCGACCACGCGGGCGTACACGATGGTCTCCACCGGTATTGGCGGGAGTCCCATACGCGACCTGGTCTCCACGTAGGCGTCGGCGAACTCGCGCAAGCGGGCGCCGTTCTTGAGCATGTGCTCGGTGAGCGATTCGGCGAACACCGTGAACTGCCGCAGGTGCTCGGGCCGCGATGGGTCATTGAAATAGGCGTCGGCCTCGCGCTCGTTCGCCCTACGCTCGGCCGCGGTCGTCGCGTGCAGAAGTTTCGGCGGGAGGCCGGCCCGACTCAGGCTGCGCTTCAGCCGTCGCGCCGCCGCGTTGGCCTCCAGCTCGGACTGGTAGATCTCCGGGTCGCTGCGACGATTGCGCTGCAGTTCGGCCCGGCGCTCCTTGTTGCGCTCGGCCCACTGGCGCGTGATCTGCTTCGTGCGCTCCGGGTCCGCATCCCGCCTGTCCGCGGCCCGGGCATTCACCTCGTCGCGATGAGACTCGTAATAGCGGTTGTAGTACTCGCGCACCTTCTCGCGATTCTCCGCCACCCACCGCTGCTGATACTCCCGCCGGCGCTCCGGATGCGCCACCCGCCACAGCTTCGCCCGCTCCCTCCCCCGCGCCCGCACCTCCGCCTCCCGATGCCGGCGAGCCGCGGCCCGACGCATCGAATCCCGATTCAGCTCCCGGGCCCGGTCCAGGTGCTCCGATCGCCAGAGCCGATTCAGCTCGCGGATCCGGTCGCGATTCGCCGCAACATACTGACGCCGCCTCTCCGCCTCATCATCAACAGACGGATGCTCCACCCGCGCCTTCGACGGCGCGGCAGCTTCCTCGGGTGGGTCGTTCATGATCGCGGCTACTCGGCAAGCGGCGGAGCCAGCTCGATGACCAGAGCAAGGAGCTCAGAGCGATGCGCCGTCGGATTGGTAATCACCCGCCCGACTGCGACGCGGATCCGCTCAACGTCCTCGTCCGCGATCCCGGCGACGGGTTCCAGACAGTACGCGATGTCATTCTGCAGGTTGCGACCGTCATCGTCGACAGCGACCTCCGGATAGTAGAACAACGCAGCGAGCGCGGTGCGGCTGAGCAGGTCGTCGAATTGCTCCTGCGGGATCGTCATAGCGAAGCCTCCTGTGCGCGGTCGTGTCTGAGCCAATCATGCCGCTATCAGGAGGTGCACCGGCTGTGACGTGGCGTCAGCCGTGTCTCGACACGAGCACCGGCTCGTCGAAGCGGCCGACGCGTGCAGTGCCTTGGTCATGCGACGGCGGGCCACGGCCTCACGAACGCGCGCCGCCATCAATTTCAGGAGGCTGATCGGCCCAATCAAAAGCAACTTGAGCGTGTTCCACAGACACAAGATCACGATCAGGTTCAGCCAGGCAGGCGCACCGGCTTCGACCTGTGCTCGGCAATAGATAGCGGCAAGTGCATACGGGACGGCGAGCAGCATCGCCAGCACGCCCCACTTCAGCCCGCGCCGCGTGTTGATCGTGTCGATCACAATGGCGGTCGGCATGAACCGGCGCATGAAGAAGTAGCTGCGGGCGGCGGTGGCCAGAATGGGCTCGAACATGGCGCGGCCTTTCAGATGTTCGGCAACAAGAACCTGAAAGGACGGAAAGTCATGCCATCGCAACGAGCCACGGCGCGCAATAGAGGTTGCCTACCAACACTGTAGAACCGGATGCCCGCAGGCGAAAGAGCCGCTCGCACGCTTCAGGGCGGATGCTCCCCCGCGCCTGTTCGAGCGCATCCGCTCAACGACATTCGGCACAGTATGGCGGGCGAACGAAAATGTCCGGTACTGCGCGCGCAGACCGTGACGCCGCGGTGGACATCGACCGGGTCTTGGTCGTCGAGATCTGATTCTTCCAGCCGGGTCTAGTCCCTGCGCCGGCCAAGAACACATCCGCAATGTGTTGGGTCAGGGGTTCGTCCGGACGCTCGCGATCGTGTCGAGCCACTGCTGAAATGTTTGCTTGCCCAGCCTCGTGCCGGATGCAGGGAGCAGTCCTCCATGGCGCATGGCCCGGCCCATGGCACCGGGGAGGTTAACACGTAAGACGGGACGTTTCTGGCCGAGAACGTTGAGATATCGTGTCACCATGTCGGGCAGGTCTTCTTCGCGCGGACCGGCGAGGTCCGGCGCGAGGCCAAGCGGCTCGCCCGTGGCGATGCGCAGGACTTCCACGGCCACTTCTCTGGCGGCAATCGGTTGGGACCGCATGGCGGGAACAAGTTGAAGGCCGAACATGCTGCCGCGACTCACGGTTTGCTCGGCGAACTCGTGGAATTGGGTTGTGCGCAGCAGCGACCAGGGGACATCAGAATTCTTTACTTTCCGCTCCTGAGCGGCCTTCCCGGCATAATATCCGGAGTTCGCCGTCGAAGCCCCGATGATGGAGAGTGCCACATGGTGCCGCACCCCTGCTTCATGCTCGGCAGCGAGTAGATTTTCGGTCACGGTGGCGAAAAACGCGACGGAAACCCTGGCGGAGAGACTCCTTGTGGAGGTGAGGTCAATGACGGTCTCTACGCCCACGAGCCGATCCGCGAGACCACGAGGCGACGTCAGATCTATGCCCGCCGCGCGGCTCAACGCGATGGTCTCGTGGCCAGCGGATCGGGCTGTGCTCAGCACGTGTGTGCCGATGGCACCGGTTGCTCCGGCGATGGCGATCTTCATGGTTAGAAATCCTTCCGGTGGAGTGGAATGACGCCGTCACTGCCCTTCTGGCAGACGTTTTGAGCGTGTGAGGGACCGTCATCAGCTTTCACTCCCGCTGTTCACGCTAGTTAGGCTCGCATACCCGGGTGGAGGATGTTCTCGACAGGGTCGCGTAGCCAATGAAAGCAACCGTGCCGCCGGAAGTCCTGAATCTGACACAAATGATTTCATGGTCGGTGTGAGTCTCAGCGAAGGTTTTGACGGCAGCGCGGCAAGGGCGCCCAAGCTCGAAGGTTGCCACCGGCCGTCAGCTGACTGCGGCGTGGTCGATCAGCTCGGCGAGGTCGACCGGTCGCGACCACATCGGCCAGTGACCCGTCGGCAGATCGACGAGAACGAGCGCGGTGTGATCCAGCAGCCCGACGAGAAATCCCACCCCTGTTCAGCATAGGAGCGATACTCCGCACTCGGGAAACCCGTGCAGATGACAGTGCCGGGCACGGCGAGCCGATCCGGGTCGGACAGAACCACCGGGTCGCTGACGGTGTGACCGGGCTGCGGTACGGCGCGGCCCCGGAAAGTGCTCAGTTGCTCATCCGTGAGATCGCGCATGCTGCCCGCGGCCATCTCACTGTCCCACGCCGCCGATAACGGAAACTCCTGATCTTGCAGCTCGGCATTCATAGCAAAGCCATCGCGGACAGGCGCCGTGTCGACGAAGACTACGTGATCGACCAGGCCGGGATGGCGGTCAAGCACCATCGTCCCAGGCAGCGCCGCGCCGCTGTGGACGACGAGCACCCGCCGATCGGCGCCGCGATCGAGCGCGGCGGCGATGGCCTCGGCGTGGTCATCGAGCGTCACCTCGCCGCGGGCTGCATCGTCCGGCTCAAGGCCCGGCAGTGTCAGGGCGGCAACGGCGTAACCGCGGTCAGCGAGAAGGGGTGCAACGTCATCCCAGGCCCACGCGCCGAGCCAGAATCCAGGAACCAAAACGATCTGGGTTGTCATGCACACATCCTGCCAGTCCTCCCCCCGCGGGTCGAGAGTCGCGCCATTTTCCTAGACCAACGTCCCTTACGGCGTCGGTTGTGGCATCGAGACAGCCGCCGACGTGACTGTGGCGATGGACTGCTGGGTTTCGATACCGCTGTCAGCGAGAAGCGGAGACCCGGCCTGCACGGCCGCCGAACCAGTCAGGCGATCTGGTAGGTCTCTTCGCCGATCTCGACTTCAACTTTGAGCCGGCCGCCGACTGCTTCAACGTACTTTCGGAGTGTGTCGACCTGGGTTCGTTCGATGTCACCGTGCTCAATGCGGGAGATCCGGTTCTGAGTGACGTGCAGCAACGCCGCCAGTTCAACTTGAGTGAGGTCGTTCGCTTCGCGGAGCTCACGGAGGCGATAGGCACGCACCTCGTCGAGCATCCGTTTCTTGTGCTCGTCGACAGCGGCCCGATCTACTGGGCGCCGGGCGAGCATGTCGTCAAGGCTGGTCATAGTCTCGGTCTCTTCTGGTTGATTAGAACATCGTGGTTGGATATTGGGCTTGAGGGGCGGGCAATTCAGTTGTCGTTCTTCAATCCCTTGAGGTGTTCATCGAATCGGTCATCGGCAATCGAGATGTTCGTTCTGTACCAACGTTTCCAATTTCCGGCCTTGTCACCTGCCACGAGGAAGATGGCTTTCCGTCGCTGGTCGAACGCAAACAGTGCGCGCAACTCGGATCTTCCGGCCGAACCCGGCCGGAGCTCCTTCATATTCTTATGGCGAGAATCAGTCACGGTGTCAACGATCGGTCGGCCGAGCTGCGGTCCCCTTTCGGCGAGCAGCTCGATCGCGGCGATCACTTGTTCATACGAATCATCGTCGAGGTCGCTCAGCCAATCCTCGATGAGCGTCAGGTCAACGGCCCACATGTCATATCCAAACTATAACTCTCAGGGTGTATTACATCTACGGTTTACGTGAGATTGTGTGGTTCATGCCTAGCCAGTGCATAGAGCGTATTCGGGACGGTCGCGGTGTCGAACGTCCTTGGCGCAATCTGTGGACGGTCCTCATCGAGTGAGTCCTGCGAGTACTCTCGACCGGCTCAGAGCATCGACGCGCTGGTCTTGACCCAGGCGCTGCGCCGCCTCACGCGCGGCGCGAGCGCGAGCGGCATCGAGCTTCTGTGCCGTGGACTCCGGTAGTGCACCAAGAGGCTTCGCACCGACGATGCCGTAGCGGTCCCGGTAGGCCGCGACGGTGCATCCGTTCTGGTGCCACGCAGCGGATGCCGCCCCGCGCGGCGCGACCCCGAGGGCTCGAGTCCACGGCTCCCCCGCGAGCAACGCTTGATCGAGCACGACACTGGCTCGCGCCTCGATCAGGTCGGCGCGCTCGGCCAAGGCCTGGTGCATGGGGGCATCCATCGGCCCGAGCGCACGCGGGATAAGCCCGGCTATGAGACGCGGCGTGCGGCGAGTCCGTCCTGCGCCGGTGTCGTGTGAAACGACCGCCGCGACCCTGGCCCGGAGCACCGCCGCGATGTCCTGGGCGTCCTCGAACCCGCGGGCCGCGACCACACGCGGCAGCAGAGTTGCCACGTCGATGAAGTGGGCCTCGGCTCGCCGCAGCTCCGCGGTCAATGGACCGAAGGCATCCGAATGGACCACATCCGAAACCTGCGAAGGCGAAAGCCCGCTCGCTCGCACGAGCGCAGCCCACCGGTCGTGCTGCGCTGCTGCCGCGAGGGTCTCGTACTCCGCCGCGAGTTGCGCCACCGAACCCCAGGCATCCTGCTCGGCGACCAGAGTCTCGTAGGCGGACAGCTCGGCGCCGACGTGCTGCAAAATGCCACAGAGGATGCTGCGCGCCGTCACGTCCGCAGCGTCGCCCGGCCGCGGCCCCACGTGAGCAACGTCGGGCCGGTCGACGGCGACGTAGGCGGTGTTCGCCTCGCGTCCCCGCGTCATCGCGACGTAGAGGTTCTCGCGCGGCATGCTCGGCGCGACGACGACGTGGGCCGTGTCGGTCGTGATTCCCTGCGCACGGTGCGAGGTGACCGCGTAGCCCAGCTCGATATGCTGAGCGACGTACGACGCGGGCAGCAGCACTGTGCTTCCCCACCGGCGTCCGAGCCGCCGCACGTCGACCGAACCGTTCCGATGCACCCCGATCACGGCCCACCGGTCGCCGTTGCGCACCCAGCTTTTGGACGCGTACAGCCGCCGATCGTTCCGGCGGGTGATGACCGTGTCACCGACAGCGGCGCGAGTTCCGTCGTGCAGGGCAACTTCGTGCAGCGCGTCGACCCGCCCCTCCAGAATCAGCTCGCTGCGAGCGCGCACGTTCAGCGCCGCGACGGCCTCGTTCGAGTCGCTGATCAGCACGGTCGACTTGCCCGAGCGGATGTCCGCCCGCCACGCCCCGTAAGCGGCATCCGCCATCGCCTCCGTGCTGCCATCGCGCAGCCGGTCGTGCGCGGCATACAGGTCGATCACGTTAGGGTTGCCCTGGCGCAGACCGAGGGAGGCGGTCCTCTCCCACTCGTGCACGAAGCGGTGCACGTCCGTGAGTTCGGGCGCATCCGTTCGATCGTGCACGAGCAGCGAGAACGCACCACCCGCATCGACCGACTGCAGCTGGGCGTAGTCGCCGACCAAGAGCACCTTCGCGCCGGCTGAAGCGGCCAGCGCAGTGACCCGGTCGAGTGGCATGGTGCCGGCCAAGGATGCCTCGTCAATGATCACGAGCTGCCCAGCTTGAAACGACGAACCCTCGTCAATATGGGTCTGCCACCACTTCGCCAGATTCTCCGTCGCAATCCCAAGATCCGTCGCCAGCACCTTCGCGGCGGCGGCCGAGGGAGCCAGCCCGACGACCGAGCCCGCACCGTGCACCGATTCCCAGGACCGCCGAAGGGCGTTCATCGCGGTCGTCTTGCCCGCGCCGGCCGGTCCGACCAGCACGTCGATCACGCGGCTCGAACCAGCAACCGACGCGAGCGCCGCAAGCTGGTCCTCGGCAAGCCGCCCGCCACCCGTCAACCGCGAAAAAGCAGCCGTACCGAGCGCCACCCGTGGCGCCGTCAAGAGCCCAGCACGCTCGAGCAGCCGAGTCTCAGCGTCCAGCAGCTCCGTCGAGGTGAACACGACGGAGTGCTTCGGCCGAAACACTGACGTCCCGTCATCGCGTTGAAACTCCACCGGGCTCGGGGCGAGCTCGGGTGGAGTGAGGCGCAGGGACGCGCGCTCGGCAGCATCCACTATGAGGCCGACGACGGCTTCCCGATCGGAGGCCGACGCGAACCGGTACGGCATCATTTGACGCGCGGCCTCGGCCGTGAGATTCCAGTGCCTCCAGGTGGCGCGCTTCTCACTGACGGCCGTCATCACGCTCACCCCGAGCGCATCCACAGCCGCGCGCGGCAAATCCTCCGCATTCAGCAACACCGGAGATGACTCGGCGACCGTCGACATCTCGTGCCCAAGCACGCGTGCAGCCCGTTCGCGCCACGCCGCCGTGAGGTCCGCCAGCGAGTGCACCTGCTTCGCCGGCCGCGTAGCGAGAGTCGCGTGCGCGCGCAGCTTCATGATCGTCACCGGCGTCGGACGCCGCCCGTGACTGGCCACATACTCCTCAATCAGCCGGTCGGTCTCGACATCGATGTGGCGGGACCGCGTCGAGAATTCCGCAACGAGCGCGTCAGGCACGTCCGTCAGAGCCCAGGCTGCGTGGCGATCTCGCCCCCGCTCCCGCTGCTGCCACTGCACGCCGAGCGATCGCGTGAGCTCGTCGGCGAACAGGCTCTCGTGCAGTTCGGAGAGCGCCACCACGGCCTCGTGCATCGGCCGACCGTCGAGCGAGCGCCACTTGCCATCGAGCACGGTCTGTACCTTGTTGCTGATCACGACGTGCGTGTGCAGGTGCGGGTCGCCAGCCCGGCTGTCGAAATGATCGAACGCCGTCGCGATCAGCCCGGTCACATCGACCTGCGCCACAGCGCCGCCCTGCGCCGTCGTGCCGGTGCGCGTCGCCGCGACCTCGCGCTCCATGTACGCCAGCACCTCGGCCACCGCCGTATGGTGGGCCGCCACGATGCGCTCCTGCGTAGCCGCGTCGCCCACACCCCAGAGGATGCTTGCCGACTTCGGAATCGAAAACGTGAAGTCATAGCCGGCGACGGCGCGACGCCGCTTCTCGTCCGGTTGTTCCACAGCGGATGCCGCGGCCCGCTCGGTAGGTCCGTGACCGTCGCCGCGTGGCCCGTCCAGGGCGTGCGCGGCGGCGGTGCGATAGACCGGGTAGGCGCGCCCGAGGGGGTCGCCGGTGACCGGGTCGCGGCCCAATCCGATGAGCAGTTGCAACTGTGCCTCGGTGATGACATTGCCTTCAACCACGAGCCCATCGCCAAGACCCCGGAGCCCTCCGCCCATCCACCGGCCCGGCGGCGTGCCCTCCTCGGTGTAGTACCGAGTGAGCGGGGTCGACAGAAGGCGTTTGCCGTCACCAGCAGCGACCGTGCGCAGCAGGTATTTGTACCCGTCGCCGGCGCTCATCACCCGCATCGACACAGTCATCCGGCCACCTCCACCATTGCAAGAGAGGTGCGCCGCGAGCTACGAGTGGTTTCAATGGACCCTTCTACGTCGTGGAATACACACGGAACGGGTCGAGAAGCCTCAGGTATCGTCACGCATGGTCCGGACCGCCCAACCGGTTCGGGAGGAGGCACCCAGCGGTACAGCGCTAGGGCCGGCGGTGATGAACGGGGTCCACGGTCCTACACCGCGGTGGAACCCACTTTTGGAACGCGTGCCACCGGCAGCACAAAGCCGGAAGCGCTCCAGCGCCACAATTCTCTTGGAACTCCGAAAGAAAATGCTGTCGTATCTCAGGAGGAATCACCGACATTTCACCACGAATCCACCCACAAGCTCACTAGGGCAGCCCGCTCAACCAGAACATTTGCGTATCGCGGTCTCCATGACGACCAAACCATTCGATCAGCAATATGCCGTGCAAAACGGCTATTCTGCCAGCATCCAAACGCGCTTGAGGGGAAGTCGGGATCGTATGTCTTCCGGAAGATTCTCGTATAAACGCATGACCGCGTCGACGACATCCTCAGCGGCCCAAACGCGCATCCTGAACTGTTGGCCATGAACGGTCCCACGCGCTTGTTTCGAGAGACCGCCCCACGCGACGAGGAGGCCCTGATCTGCTCCCTGCGTGTGAACAACTCCACTCAAATCACGAACAACGGAATCTCCTGTTTGCCCGCCGGATTTCACTTGGACGATTACACGCGGAGAATCCATCCCAAGGACACCACGGCCAGCGACGATGTCTATGCCGCCATCAGCGCCAGGTGGAGACATGGTGCAAGTAAAGCCCTCTGCCTCAAGAATCGCCGTTATAAGCGCGGTCAATTCATGTCCTGCGAACTCCTCGGCAATACGCGCACTTATACGGTCTCTCGCTACCTCGACAATGTCGGTGTGCAATTCGGGTTCATCGACATCGTCCTCTTCGGGAATCGTTGACTTTGCACCCGGAATCTTGACTGCAGTTTGGAAGGGCAACTGGCCCGGATCGATGCCAGTCGCCAGCAACGCCTCAAGGCGAGATATTGCATGGTTCTTCGAGGGGGCAAAGATGGAAAGCGCTGAGCCGAGGCTAAACAGTAGGTCCTGTTTCACAGCCGAGCGCGGCAGATCCGTCATAAGCCACTGCACCCGCACGACATGACGCTTGTCCGGATCGACTTCATCGGCCATGTACTGATAGCCGCTCGTGACTCTTCCGAGTGCGATCTGCTTCGTCGTCTTCATGGGCATAGCCAAAAGATCGCCTGAACTAACGCGGGACCGCAGCGCCCACATCTGACCTGTGTAGTTGGCGAGGGTCGGTCCGCTGAAGTCAGGGAACACCTGAGATAGAACTGCGCCGACCTCCTCGCGTGTGCTGCATTCAGTCAGATCAGGCACTTCTTGCCAACCGCCACCGGAAACCCCGGCAGTCAGCGCCCACGCGTCTCGTTCCCCATGCCGGCCCGATCGAACAACCCACGCTGCACCCAAGTTATATCCCTACTGTTCAGACTCTGATCATTGCAGACCGAGAACGTCGTTCCCAACAACGGCATGCAGCGTGACTTCTGCAGCGATAATGCCCTGTCCGCCTCAATCTGCAAGAGGCGTGGGCAGATCAGGATGCGGTGATGGCCTTACCGGCGATCCGCTTCAACGCTTCGGGCAGCGATGCCACGTATTCGGGAGCAGGATTCCGATTCTTCCTTGGCCGTACGAGGGTGTATCCATCCGTATCGGTGGTGGTACTCCAATCAGAGCTGACCTTGCCTTTCGTAATAAGAACGATTTTCGGCAGATCGATGGACAAGAGTTTGCCCCGAACCTTGTCTTCGAGAATATGGGCACCCGTCGGGTCGATCGCGAAGCACTCACCATTGACCCACCAGAGGAAGTCCGGATAAAAAGTACTGGAACTTCCAACCTTGATTGGAAGCTGCATGCCGTAGCCGTCACCGCGAACAGGATTCCGCATCCAAACACCTTGACCCATCGAGTCAAGAGCTCTCGCGAACGCCAGCTCCTCGGGCAAGAACGCATTCTGTGCATACTTTTCATGGACAGAGTGCTCGAACTCGTGGAATCGATTTACCGTCGGTACATGCGCAGTCGGTCGCCAAGTCTCTTCGCCATGTATCTCCACGGCCACCAGCTCGACCGTCGATTCGAACGCTTCAACGACGTGTGCGGCGCGTTCCGACAGCAGCGCCTGGGCAGCTGATCCCCCGCACGACCACTGGTCGAAGGCCGTTCCAGTGAAAAGTTCGGGCTCCAAGAGGTGCGCACAGTGCCGGCTACGAATCTGAATTCGGCGACGTAGGTATTCGCCGTTCTTTCGGCGCATGCTTGCCGCTATTAACTCATAACGGGTGCTATCGGCTTCACCCCGAAGTGAGATCTTTTGTATGCTCTTCTGCCCGCTCGAAATAAGATCATCGTTTGCAAAAGGCTGGCGGGAGAGGGCCTCAATCAGTTTGATCTCTTCGTCAAGTTCAGCTTCCCCGAGCTGGTACTGCGGCAGGAAAACATCTACGCCGATGCCAAGCTTTACTGGGATCGCCGGCAGTGGATCTTTCCGGGTCACCACACGGATCGCGCTCGAACCGCTCGGATTTGCGTCATCGGTCGCATAGAGACTCAACTCAGCTTTAAGCCCGGCTACGATAGCGTCGAACGTCTTACTTGCGACCCTGACAAACAGCGTTGAAGTGTTCAGCCGGTCGTCTTCGTAGTGTTGCGCACCGGGCTGCCGAAGCGCTCGGCCAATCACCTGTGCAATTCGCACGTAAGAGTTCGATTCATCATCGAAGTACTCTATGTACGCCTCCGGATCATCCCAACCTTCCTGCAGTGCCCGGTTGCAAATGATGTGGGTGTGGTGCGGCTGCAATTCCGCGAGAGACGTAACACGAGTCGCGTCTTCCGGCACGACCTTTGTCTGGGTATAGATCGCGATCTCGTCCGCGGGAACGCCGCGGTTTCGCAGGTGCTCCCAAATCGCTACCGGTCGCGAAATCACCTCATCCTTGGAAGGGTTCGACCGCCACCCTCGTCGACCTCACCGACCCGACCTACATCGACGTCTACAACGTGCTCTTCGGCCTCGCCGTCTTCGTCACCCTGATCTTCTTCTGCCTGCAACTGATCACCGGACTCGTGCACCGCGACCCCTCCGCGCTCTCCCGTGCCGCGCTCGGCGTCGCTAAATCTGTTCTCGGATCGTTCGTTATCATCACCATCACCGGCCTGCTCCTCGAAATCACCGATCAGCTCTCCATCGGCATCGTGCAAGCCAGCGGCAACACGATGGAAGGCATGGGCCACCGCATCGCGCTTCTCGCCGTCGGCCTCACCGCGATCAGCCCCGGCGCACCCGGCGTCGGCGCCATCCTCACGATCTTCCTCGCCGGCCTCGCCATCAGCGGCGCGGCCATCGTCTGGTTCTCCCTCCTCATCCGCAAAGCACTCCTGCTGGTCGCGATCGTCTTCGGACCGATCGCCCTCGCCGGCGCCACCTGGGACGCCGCCAAAGGCTGGTTCTCCAAATGGGTCGCATTCGTGGTCGCGCTCATCCTCTCCAAACTCGTGCTCGTCGTGATCTTTCTGGTGGCGGTCGCGCAGGTCTCGGCCCCGATCGATGCGGATCTGGCCTCCGTCAGCGACCCCATCGCCGGCATCGTGCTCATGTTCATCGCCGCCTTCGCGCCCTACATCACCTATAAGTTCCTCAACTTCGTCGGTCTCGACATGTACCACGCCATGTCTAGCGAACAAGAGGCCAAGTCGGCGCTGAACCGGCCCGTGCCGGTGCCGAGCGCACCAATGATGAGCAGCGCGCAGAAGGTTCTGGGCCCGGGTGGCAGCGGTCGAGCGATACAGGCTGGCCCTTCGTCCAGCAGCGGCGGCCCCGGTCCCACATCGTCGGCTGCCGGCGCTTCGGGTGCAGGCGCGTCTGCGAACGCTGGTGCCGGCTCGAGCGCTGGAGCGGGCGGCGCAGCAGTCGGAGTCGGCGCAGGCGTGGCCACCGCGGGAGTCGGCGCCGGAGCTGCGGTCATCAGCGCCACAGCCAAGGCCGGCCCAAAGATCGGCAACGCGGTCGCGCAGAAAGCGGATGCCCACACTCAGCACGCCGGCAACGCAAGCGCCCCGAGCGCGCCCGCTTCCAACCCAAGGCGACCATCGGCATCCGCTTCACCGCAAGAACTGCCAGCCGGACGAAAAATCAAGGACGTGTAGCCATGGACACCGACACGAACCGCGCCGACTACCGCCTCGCCCCGGTGCAATTCTCGCGACTGACCAAGCGCGGCATCCTGCTGGGTCTGTCAGCGCCGCAACTGGTCGCCCTGTCGCTCGGTACTCTCACCATCGTCGCCGCTCTGTACACGGCGGGCGCCGCGGGCGTCGCGTGGACGAGTCCGATCTGGGGTACCGCGGCGGTGATCGCCGGTATCCCGGTCGGCGGGCGCAAGATCGTCGAGTGGATGCCGGTCGTCACCCGTTGGGCGTGGCGGTCGGGTCATGAGCAGCTGACCTACCGGCGCCGCATCATCCGCCCGCGCCCGGTGGGAACCCTATCGCTGCCGGGCGACGCGGCCGCGCTGCGCGAGTGGAACGATGCCGAGTCGGGGGCGGTCATGATCCACGACCCGCACGCGCAAACCCTCACCGCGGTCGTGGCGGTGTCGCACCCGGCGTTCGCGCTGCTCGACCCGGACGAGCAACATCGCCGCGTCGTCGGTTGGGGGCGCGTACTAGCCGGCGCCTGTCGGTCCGGGCGGATCGCGCGGCTGCAGGTGTCGGAGCGCACGCTGCCCGATTCCGGCACCGGACTGGCCGAGTGGTGGGAGGGGCACGGCATCGACGACGACAGTTGGGCCGCCACGACCTACCGCGATCTGATTGAGCGGGCCGGGCCTGCCGGGGAACGCCATGCCACGACGATCGCTCTATCGCTGGATCTCAGCGCGGCGGCTCGTCAGGTGCGCACGCAGGGCGGCGGCATGCGCGGCGCCGCGACGGTGCTGAGGCAGGAAATGACCGCTCTGACCGGGGCGCTGCGCGCGGCGGACCTCACGGTCGGCGGCTGGCTCACCGCCGACGAGCTCGCTGTGGTTTTACGAACCGCCTACGACCCCGCCGTTGGTATCGATCTGGAGCGGCATCCTCTGGTTGGGCGGTCACTGGCCACGGCGGGGCCGGTCGCGGTCGCCGAGAGCTGGGATCATCTCCGCACGGACAGTGCGTTTCATGCGGTGCTGTGGATCAGCGAGTGGCCCCGGTCGCAGGTGTTCCCCGGGTTTCTGTCGCCGCTGGTCTTCACCAACGGCATTCTGCGCACGGTATCGCTGCACTACCTGCCCGTGCGCGCCGACCAAGCCGCGCGCGACCTGCGCAAGAAGAAGACCGAGCTGATCAGCGACGCCCACCAACGCACCCGAATCGGCCAAATAGAGGATGCCTCCGCCACCGCCGAATACGACGACCTCCTGCACCAGGAAGCCGACCTCACCGCGGGGCACGGCGTGCTGCGCACCACCGGGCTCATCTGCGTGACCGCGCCGACTGTGGATGAGCTCGACGCCGCTGTGGCGTCAATCGAGCAGGCGGCAATTCAGGCGTCGTGTGAGACGCGGCGGCTGGTGGGGCAGCAGGCGCAGGCGTTCACGGCGGCGGCGTTGCCGTTATGTCGGAGCGTGTGACTATCGCCTCGCCGTAGGGGTCGGGGTCGGCGACGGTGAAAACTGAGCCGGAGCGACGGTCAATATTGAGCCACTCCGCCAATGAACCCACAGCTCGAGGGATCTCGATCAGTGCTGATCGTGCCCGAGAGGATCGGCCTTGAACCGGAGTGCGACCCACAACCCGCATCGACGGCAAATGTAGACGGTGTCGCTGAGTGCGTGCAGCCTGCGGCGCGCGTAGAAACCACCGCAGCAGGAACAGGTTAATTCTGAGGCGTCATCCATGAGCGACGAGCGCGGCTTCGATTTGTTGCTGGGTCGGAGCTCCCGCCATGCCGTTCGGCGTGGGATAGATCCGGCAGGCGAGGTCCCTGGTGCGGCCATCCGTCGGGAAGAGATCGACTCCGTCGACGAGGATCGTCGGCGATCCGGCAAAGGGCAAACGTGCGGCCGTCTCGGCAGAATCGACCAGCGTCGGCTTAACCGATGTGTTCGAGGACATCGTGTTCGCGACTGCGCGATGCAGGCGCTGAAGGGTTACTTCCGAATTCGGACAGTTTGCAATGTGGAGCAGCTCGATGATCGCCATTAATTTCGTCCTCCGCGGGAGTCGTCCAGATCCGAATCGAACGACCGGTGCGGAGCCTCTTTGCCAATTCTGTCACCGCAGTCCCCTGCCGCGTAGTTCACTGCGCACCTCCAAGACGAAGCGAATCGTGATTGGAGCGACGCATGGCTGGGTACGAATCGAAAAACCGCACATCTCGATGGATCAGTGTCGCCTTCCTGCAAGGAACTGAGGCCGACGCGGTGCTCGGCCTCATCGACCGAACCGGAGCATCCGCTGCCTTCGATTACCTGCAGCCACGGGACCTCGGCGAGGCCACGACCAACGCCGCCCTCGAGGACGGGTACGTTTACGACCGCATCCCGGCCGGCCGCACCGACCACATCATCGAGCACGACGGCTCACCGTACGCGCTGACCTACAGCAGGACGTACCGGTATGTTTCGTTGTTGCGGTGGCATCCGCTGGAAACTGAAATACAGCCGGCCCGCCCGGCTCCACGTCGAGACGATATCTGGGCCGCCCCGCGGTCAGCCCGCCTGGCCGAGCGCACGGTCACGCTGTGAAAGACTCCGATGTAGCCGAGCGGATGCACACGGCCGCGCTGGTCGAGCCGCGCGGCGAGCTGCGCCGTGACCGTCGAGCGCGCCGGCGAGAGGCCGTGAAGATCGAAGCGGATGCGCGGCAGGCCACGACCCTCGCGGCGCGCACGCGCTGGCAGGCCGAGCGGGACGAAGCGCGATCGGACGCCTATCTGCCCAAATCCGGCGAGGCCGGTCCCTCACAACTGCGGACGCCCGGGCGATTGAAACTTCCCAAGCATCAGGACACCACGGCGACGTTATCTGGCCACTACCCTTTTCTGGCCGAGGCCGGGCTCGGCTCGGCCGGCGTCTTCGTCGGGCAGGATCTCTACTCCGGCGGATCCTTCGTCTACGACCCATGGGTGCTCTACCAACAGGGGATGATCACCGCGCCGAACATCGTACTGGCCGGCATCGTCGGCTCCGGCAAATCGTCACTGGCGAAGTCGCTCTACACCCGCTCACTCCCCTTCGGTCGCCGCGTCTACGTGCCGGGCGATCCGAAGGGCGAGCACACCGCCGTCGCCGAGGCCGTCGGCGGCAAGGCCATCATTCTCGGCCACGGCCTGCGCAATCGGCTCAACCCGCTCGATGAAGGCCACCGGGCCGCATCCGTTTCAGATGCGGAGTGGTCGGCGCAGCTGGCAGCCCGGCGCCGCGACCTGATCGGCGCCCTCGCCGAGACCGTGCTCGAGCGACCACTCAGCCCGCTCGAGCACACCGCGATCGACCTCGCTTTGGCCGATGCCGTGCGGTGCGCCGAGGTGCCGATCCTGCCCATGGTGGTCGATCGCATCCTCTCCCCCAACCCCGATGACGACGAGGGCCGCCTCGCCGCCGACGGTCGCCTGGTTGGCCATGCGTTGCGCCGGCTGGTGGCTGGAGACCTCGCCGGACTCTTCGACGGACCATCGACGGTGCGCTTCGACCCATCCCTGCCGATGGTGTCGCTCGACCTGTCGCGGGTGGCCGAGAACTCGACGCTCATCTCGGTGCTGATGACGTGCTCGTCGGCGTGGATGGAATCGGCCCTCGCCGACCCGGCCGGCGGCCAGCGCTGGGTCATCTACGACGAGGCCTGGCGGCTCATGGCGTATCCGGCGTTGCTGCGCCGAATGGATGCCCAGTGGCGGCTCGCTCGCCACTTCGGCATCGCCAACATGCTGATTTTTCACAAGCTGAGCGACCTCGACAACGTCGGCGACTCCGGGTCCGCGATGCGCGCACTCGCATCGTCACTGCTCGCGAACGCGGAAACGCGCATCGTGTACCGGCAAGAACCGGACCAGCTCGGATCCACGGCGAGCGCGCTGGGGCTCAGCCGCACCGAACAGAAACTACTGCCTGCGCTCGGCACCGGCCAGGGGTTGTGGCGGGTGAAGGATCGTAGCTTTGTTGTGCAACACCAGTTGCATCCTTATGAGCTCGCGGCGTTCGACACGACTGCGCGGATGACGTCCGGGCAATAGCTGCGCACCTCGGCTCTGTGCTCCATGGGGGTCAGTATGAACGAAATCAAGGAAGTGCTACAGAGCGGGTTCCATGGTGTCCGGTTGTAGGCCCTCGTCGGCGTCCTCTAGTTGACCCCAAGTCAGGGACTCCCCCTCACGGCCACGCTGTTGCGGAACACCCCAGGGGTTCTCGTCGCGAAGTGGTTCGGGAAGGAGCGGCTGTGGCACGTCCTGATAGGCGACCGGGCGCAGGAACCGCTCGATCGCCGCGCTGCCAACAGAGGTACTGGTGTCGTTGGTGGTCGCCGGCCACGGGCCCCCGTGCTGCATCGCCGGGGTGACTGCTACCCCGGTCGGCCAGCCGCCGAAGAGCACCCGTCCGGCGTGCTCGGCGATCCACCGGATCAGCGCGCGAAGGGACGGCGAGGCCTCCCCAACTCCCGCGTGCACGGTTCCGGTGAGGTTACCCTCGAACAAATTCTCGGCACGAGCGGCCAGCTCGTCTTCATTGTCATACTCGACCACGATCGACAGCGGTCCGAAGGCCTCGTCAAGCAGGGCGTCGCGCTGGGCGATCAGGTCGTCCGCGCGAACGCTGACGATTGTCGGTGTGGCCCAGCCTTGCCCCTCGTCATCAAAGCGCAGTGAGCCCTCCGCGATCGGGATGACACCGGGAGCGGCGAGGATGCTAGCTCGCCGAGCGCGGTAACCGGCGGCGATTCCGGGGTTCAGCAGACGGTGCTCGGCAACGGCATCCGCTCGGGCAGCAAGTGCGGCCGAGAGTCCGTGCCCGGCGGGCAAGAACAGGAAACCGGGCTTGGTACAGAGCTGGCCGGCCGACCCGGAAACGCTGGTGATGTATCCGTCGACAATTGCGTCGGCACCCGTGGCGAGTGCGGCCCGTGTGACGAAGGCAGGGTTGACGCTGCCGAGCTCACCGTAGAAGGGAATCGGCGCTGGCCTGGCCGCCGCGATATCAGCGAGGATACGGCCTGCGCGGATTGATCCCGTGAAGCTGCCAGCTGCGATGCGGGGATCCTTCAACAATGCGACGCCGGCCGCCTGGCCATGGATGAGTTGCAAGGTTCCGACCGGGGCTCCCGCAGCTTCGAGGGCTGCGGCCACGATCGCGCCCGTGCGCTCGGACAGCGTGGGGTGCCCGGAGTGGGCCTTCACGATCACCGGGTTACCGGCCGCCAAGGCGGCCGCAGTGTCGCCGCCAGCCACAGAGAACGCGAAGGGGAAGTTGCTCGCCGCGAAGTTCAGGACGGGACCAACGGGGATGCGGTAGCGGCGGAGGTCGGGCCTCACGCCGAGCGCGAAGTGGGGGTCTGCGTCGTCGATGCGCACGTCAAGGTATGACCCGTCGACGATGGTATCCGCGAACAGTCGAAGCTGGACGGCCGTTCGGGTCAGTTCGCCGGTGAGACGAGCCTCGCTGAGGCCAGTCTCACTCATCGCGACGGAAACCAGTTCCGCCCGATTGGCCTCCAGCGCGTCCGCTGCGGCGACGAGGGCGCGCGCGCGGTTACGCGGCGGCAGTGCTGCCCAGAGGGGCGCGGCATCTGTCGCCCGCTCCGCGATCTGTCCGAGTTCGGCGGGCGAAGTTGGCGCTGGAGTCGTGGTGGCAGCGGTGGCAGCGGTGGCAGCGATGGCAGACGTCATGGTGCTCCTAGAACTGGAATCCGGTGGGGAAGGGGTCGGACGGATCGAGCAGGTACTGGCCGATGCCGGTGACCCACGCACGGCCGGTGATGGTGGGGATGACGGCGGGGATGCCGCCGACGGTGGTTTCCCCGATGAGGCGGCCGGTGAACTTTGACCCGATGAACGATTCATTCACGAAGTCCTGGTTGAGGGGGAGTTCGCCGCGTGCCCAGAGTTCGGCCATTCGCGCCGAGGTCCCAGTGCCGCAGGGAGAGCGGTCGAACCAGCCGGGGTAGATCGCCATCGCGTGCCGCGAATACTCCGCGGTCGATCCGGGGGCGATGAATTCGACGTGGTGGCAGTGGTCGAGACCGTCAATTTCCGGATGCCGTGGCGGGTTGGTGGCGTTGATCGCGCCCATGATGGCCAGACCCGCCTGTAGGATCTCTTCTTGGCTGGCACGGTCGAACGGGAGGTTCACTGAGTCGAGGTCGACCATCGCGTAGAAGTTTCCCCCGAAGGCGAGGCTGTATGGCACGGTGCCGTAGCCGGGCACGTCCACCGTGTCGTCGAGTCGCACGCTGTACGACGGGACGTTCTCGATGGTCACCGAGTCGGCGTGCCCATCGCTGACGGCGACACGGGCGATCACCAGCCCGGCCGGAGTATCGAGCCGGATCGTGGTGACCGGTTCCTGCACGTTGACCATGCCGGTTTCGACCAGGACCGTCGCAACGCCGATGGTTCCGTGGCCGCACATGGGCAGGCATCCGGAGACCTCGATGTATACGACGCCCCAGTCGGCGTCCGGTCGGGTCGAGGGCTGCAGGATCGCACCGCTCATCGCCTTGTGGCCGCGGGGCTCATTCATCAGGAACAGACGGATGTCGTCCAGATGCTCCATGAAATACAGTCGCTTCTCGTTCATGGTCGCGCCAGGGATCACCCCCACACCACCGGTGATCACCCGGGTGGGCATCCCTTCGGTGTGGGAGTCGACGGCCGTGAACATCCGTTTCGAACGCATGGTGCAGTCCTCTCAGGAGCGATGGCTGAGCTACGCGGCCACGACGACGCGGCGAGCCTCGATATAGTCGAGCGCTTTCTTGGTGTCCGCCCGGACCTGGGCTTCCTGCACCGCGTTGAGCGGTCCACGAGGCGGGCGAGTCGGCCCGCCGTAGCTGCCGCCAGCGAGGTCGACCGACAGCTTGATCGCCTGCACGAACTCGGTCTTCGAGTCCCACCGGAACGCGGCGACAAGTTGAGTGTAGAGCTCGAGCGCTTCGGGGATTTCTCCGGCCTTGACCAGGTCGTAAATCTCGACAGCCTCACGTGGGAATGCGTTGGGGTAGCCGGCGAACCAGCCGGTCGCGCCGACGACAAGCGACTCGAAGAGCAGGTCGTCCGCACCCGAGATGACGTCTAAATTGCAGAGTTCCTTGATTTCCAGCACTCGGCGGATGTCGCCGGAAAACTCCTTGATCGCGACGACCTCCGGGATCTCGGCGAGCTTCGCGACGAGGCTGGGTAGGAGGTCGACCTTGGTGTCGAACGGGTTGTTGTAAGCCATGATCGGCAGGCCAACCTCGGCGACGCGCTTGTAGTGCTCAATAACTTCTGACTCGTTCGCACGGTAGATCGTCGGCGGAAGTAGCAGCACGCCATCGGCGCCGTCATCCTTGGCGTACTGGGCCCATTGCTTCGCTTGGTGCCAGCCGACACCGTGCACGCCAGCGATGACGAGGCCGCGACCGTCGACCACCTCGACGGCCACTTGGACCACCTTGCGGCGCTCGTCGTCGGTCAGGGAGGAGTACTCGCCGAGCGAACCGTTCGGGCCGACTCCGCGGCAACCGTTGCTGATCAGCCAGTCGCAGTGGGCGGCGAACTTGTCGTAGTCGACTGCGAGGCCGGCGGGGGAAGCGGCGTCTTCCTTGAAGGCGAGGGTGGTAGCGACGATGACGCCGCCGAGGTCGAAGGCCTGCTTGGTCATAACGTTCCTTTCGAGGGTTCAGACTTGCTGGTTAGACGGTAGGAGTCTGTGGGGGTCGCCGCGGCGGCCAGTTCGCCAAGCCTGATCGTGCCGCTGATGGGTCGGCGGTCTGTACTCACGCCGTCGACCAATCCGCCCCCGGCGCGGCAGGCGAGGAGCTCTTCGACGCTGCGCCCGCAGATGCGACCCTGACAGATGCCGAGGCTCGCGCGCGTGCTGAGCTTCATGGCGCGCAGCGATCTCGAGCCGGTGCTCTCCGCGGTTTCGCACAACTGTCCGTAGGTCACTTCTTCACAGCGGCAGACGATCGTGTCGGGCGTCAGCATCTCCGGCCAGCCGGCGCGGATGCCGTGGGCCGCCTCGATGCGCGCGGCGAACCCTTGGAAGGTGCGCCGTTTGCGCAGTATCGGACGAAGCTCCCGGTCTCCGGCAGCTCCGCCGGCCGCGGCGTGGCCGGCGATGGTGCCTTCGGCCAGGGCCAGATCGACGCCGCCAATTCCCGTGATTTCACCGGCCGCGAAAACACCAGGAATGCTGCTGTGTTGGCAGTCGTCGACCCGGACGAACCGTTCCCGGGTGAGTGCGCAGCCCGCCGCGATTGCTAATTCGAGCCTGGGAGTAAAGCCATGACTCACGCACACGGCGTCGACCGCGATGCGGCGCTCCGTTCCCGGGATCGGCGTCCAGTCGGCCGCGACCTTCGCCACGGTCACCGATTCGACCCGGTCGGTTCCGTGCGCGGCTACGACGGCTCGGCCGAGCTTGTACGGGATGCGATGGGCCAGGTGGCCGCGCGCGTACCCGCCGAGTTCTGCGCCCTTTTTCCACGCGCCGAGCAGCTGCCAGGGCCGCGGCAGCCAACCGCGTACCAGCGCAGGGAGTCGATTCGCTTCGTACACACCGAGCACGCGGGACCCAGCCGCGACCAGCGATGCAGCGACCGGAAGCAGGAACGGGCCAGCGCCTGAGACAATGACGCGGCGGCCGATGGCGAGTCGTTCGCCCTTGGCAAGGGCTTGCGCGGCGCCGCCGGTGAACACACCGGGCAGGTCCCAACCGGGAAATGGCAGGGTGTGGTCGTGCGCGCCGGTGGCGAGCACGATGGCATCGGGTGAGAAGCGCAGGCGTTTTCGGCCGACACCGTCGGGGGCGCCGACGATGACGTGCACCGTGCCGGGGCCGGGCGCCGCCGTTTCTAGGGCGAACACGTTTGCGGAACAGATGATGCGGCATCCGTCGTCGGATTCAAGCGTGGCGCTGAGGGATAGGAACGTGTCCCAGCCGTGGTGCAGGATGCGTTCTCGCGCGGCGGGGCGGGCGGCGGGGAGATGGCGCCAGAACTGGCCGCCGAGCTGGTCGGACGAGTCAAGTACTGTCACGGAAGCGCCCAGCGCGCGCGCTGCGAGGGCGGCGGCAAGCCCGGCCGGCCCTGCGCCGATGACGAGGACCTGGGTCATGAGGCTGTTCCTCCCTGCGTTGGGGTCGCCTCGCCGGGCCCGGCCGGAAGGGGATCATGCTGAGATCTGACGACATCGCCCTCGGCCGCGCGGCGCTGGCAGGCGCGTACGTCCCGCTGGCCATTGACTTCAACCAAGCAGTCGTAGCAGACACCTATTCCGCAAAATACGCCCCGCGGACGCCCGGCGACAGAGGTCTGGCGGAACCCGAGCGTTCCACCGGCCAGGATGACCCCGGCGAGACTCTGCCCGGCCACGCCGGTCGTCGGTTCGCCGTTCACGGTAATCGTCACCGGGGTCGGCGACACGGGCCGGATCGAGTCCTTGCGAAAGGGAAGCAGTCTAGAAGGCATATGCGACCGCCTGGAGGTGAGGCGCGAGTGAGGCGCGTGCTGCGGAAAAGGGGGACGCGTCGAGCGGGGTGGGGCGCTTCAGCATGAGCGCGGTGAGGAGTTCTGCGGTGGCGAGGCTGAGGCCGATTCCCGCACCCTCGTGGCCGGCCGCGTGCCAGAGGCCCGGCATCCGTGGGTCTTCGCCGATTACCGGTAGATGGTCTGGCATGAACGGGCGGAATCCGCCGTAGCTGCGGATCACCGCGGCGCCAGCGAGGAACGGGAAGAGGCGGATGGCTTTAGCCGCGATCTCGCTGAGTGCATCTACGCGGAGGCGCGCGTCGAACCCGACCTGCTGACGCGAGGAACCAATCAGCACGGTGCCGCCGGCCGTGGATTCGATCACACTGGAGGTCTGAAGGGCACTGTCGTCGGAGCCGACGGCGCCCACGTAGTCGGCGTCGTAGACCTTATGGAAGATTCGGTGCGGCATGCGGCTGGTGACGAGCAGCTCACCGCGGCGCGGGCGCACCGGTAGGTGTACCCCGAGAAGCGCGGCCACCTCGCCCGACCAGGGTCCAGCCGCGATGAGTACCCGGCTCGCGCGCAGGTCGCCAGCGGCTGTTTTCACCCCGACGAGGGCACCAGCTGAATCGAGGATGGGCCCGGTCACCGGCGTGTTCTCGAGGAGTCGAGCTCCATAGCGCCTGGCCGAGGCAATGAGGGCCTCGGTAGCGATGGTTGGCTGCACTTGCGCGTCGTCCGGGTAATGCACCGCGGCCGTGATTCCCGGAGCAAGGTCGGGTTCGAGTTCGTGGGCCGTGGAGGCGTCCAGCACACGCGCGTCGACGCCGGCGGCGCGCTGGCTCGCCGCGAAGTCGAGCAGCACGCGGGCTCCGGCCTCCGTCGTGGCGACCACGAGGCCGCCCTTCGCGTCGTATTCGACCGATGGGAACTGCGGGCCGAGCTGCTCGGTGAGGTCGGCTGTGGCAGCCTTCCACAGCGTCGATGCGTACTGGGCGAGCACGAGTTCGTGGCCCGGGCCCTTGTCGGAGACCAAAAGGTTGCCCTCACAGGCGGAGGACGTGCCGCCCGCGGTCGTTCCGCGGTCCACCACGGTGATATCACAGCCGGCGGCGGCGAGCGACCGTGCGCAAGCAGCGCCAATGATGCCCGCACCGACGATGATCACGTCGTTGGTCATTTCGCTCCGCCTTTGCTCTGCGCTGGTTCGCCCGATAATAATATGTTACACACTACAAGGTGCTCGGAACGGACCAGTTGACGGATGCCGCAGCGTCGGTCGCGGAAACCACGACCGGTCCCGTCCGCGGCAGCCGGGCGAGCCCGGCCGCATCAAGGAGCAGGATGGGCATCCGGATTCCGTAAACCTCGGCCGCCGCGAGGGCACCGAGCGTCACGATCAGGTCGCGGGACGACAACAGGATGGCGCCCGGGCCGACGCCCGCGCGCACTTGCTCGGCCAACACGCTCGAGGAGGAGCTAGACCCGCGGGAGGCGCTCATCACGACCACGCGGCCAACCAGGGAGATCCCTCGCTGCGGGTGGTGCACGTCGGTGATGACCCCGCTGGCGAGGTCAGTTCCGCCCCAGAACGATAGCGGTTCATCGAGCCAGAGAATGTCACCGAATCCGTCTCCTGCGCAGAGCGTGAGCGCGCGGATCTGCCGTACTGCAGCGTCACTGCCAAGCCGACTCATTGCGAATCACCCGCCCCGCGCGTGCCGAGTCAATGCACTCGGCCATGGAGCCGAACACCACGTTGATGCCCATGTTGGCCGGCGCGTACCAGGCCCATTTGCCAGAGGTGGTCATGGCCGTGCGCACCGTCTCGGCGAGAATAGGCACCAGGTAGGTACAGGTGTCGACAACGATTCTCGCGCCGGACGCCTCGCAGATCTGCGCGAACCCGGCCGCTTGGGCCGTCGCGAGAACATCGCGCGAGGTGGAGATCCAGACCGTGCACGATGGGTGGAACGGTACGCCGTCGCCGAGGATCTCGGCCAACTTGGCGAACTCGGTCAGAGAGAAGTGGGGTGTACCGATCGACACCGCATCGAGGCGATCGCCGATGGTGGCGGTGGTCAACTCATCGCGGGCCGCCCGCAACATCGTCGGGGTGATTTCCACCCGAGGTACCCCGTCGGCGGGCCACGCGGCGGCGGCGACCGCTTCCGGGGTGACCCCTTCGATGTGAAACAGCGCGACCCCGCCGCTTGATGCCGCGGTCGCACCGAGCGCCTTGAGGCGGTCCTCGTCGGCGACTTCCGGCGCGATTCCGGTGAGGATGCAGACGCTCTCGCCGACCTGCTGGCCAACGACGAACCCGAGCGCAGCCCATGCCGCGTCGGAGTCGAGCACTCGGCTCGGGATCGCCGAGCAATCCAGTTGCATTGTCGGAATTCGGTTTTCCGGCACGTGCAAACCGGCCAGCGGAACGCGGCCAGTAATGGCGGCGCAAATGTCGACGAAGTCGCCGTAGCGAGCAGTGCGCGCGCCGAGCACCGAGTTCGCGAAGACGATCGCGTTCGACTCGGCCCAGGCGATATTGGTGCCCGCCGTTGGCCGCCCGCCCAGCTGGTAGGGCGCGCAGGTCCAGGTCGACCGGGCACCGAGCGCAACGTACGCGTCCATCAGCCGGCGAGCCGCTGCCGTTTCGGCCGGGCCCTGCCGCACGAGCCCCGGATGCATGAGGTCGAGTGAACTGACATTCAGCGTAGTCGGTACGGTCACGACGGCACCCAGGTCGACCAGTTTCTCGGCAAAGTCGAGTCCGGCCTGGCCGTGGTACAGACATCCGTCGATGTGCGCGGACTCCACGTCGATCAGCTGCGGCGCGAGCGAGAGGCGCGCCAACGCCACGACGATGCGCATGGCCATTGCCATGCCGGGCCCGAGAGCGCCGGAGAGCTTCGCCTCATCGTCGGCAGTGAGGTGCAGTTCCACCGGTTGCCGAGCCTGTCCAGACAGGGTTGTCATCCTCAGGCGCCGAGGTAGGCGTCAATGATGCGGGGATCACCTAACAGGTCGACCGCGCGGCCCTCGATCGTGGTCGTTCCCCCGTCGATGACGTACGCCCGGTCGGTCACCTTGAGCGCGGCACGCGCGTTCTGCTCAACGAGCAGCACCGTCGTGCCCTGGTCACGGATCTCAGAAATGACCTGCATCACCCGAGCGACAATCAACGGGGCCAGTCCCATCGACGGTTCGTCGAGCATGAGCATCTTTGGTCCGGCAATCATCGCACGCCCGATGGCGAGCATCTGCTGCTCACCGCCGGATAGCGTTCCGCCCTGCTGGGCGCGGCGCTCGGCCAAAAGCGGCAGTAGCTCGTAGACCCGCGCGATCCGCTGCGCGACGAGGGCCCGGTCCTTCACCAGGTAGCCGCCGAGCTGCAGGTTTTCGAGCACCGTCATGGTGCTGAAGATGCGGCGTCCCTCCGGCACGTGGATCAGGCCGGCGCCGACGACATTCCAGGGCTGCGCCTTGGTGATGTCCGTTCCATTGAACGAGACTCGGCCGCTGTGCGACTTGACTAGCCCGGAGGCCGTGGACAGGGTCGTGGTCTTACCCGCGCCGTTGTTGCCGAGCAGGGCGACGATTTCACCCTCCTCCACAGTGAGACTGATGCCGCGCAACGCCTGCACTTTGCCGTAATACACCGCGACATTGTCGAATTCAAGCATCGCCACGAGCTGGTACCTCCTCGTCATCGTCTTTACCGAGATACGCCTCGATCACGGCGGGGTTCGCCTTGACCTCGGCCGGAGTGCCGTCCGCGATCTCCTTGCCAAAGTTCATCACCACGATGCGCTCCGAGAGCTCCATCACCAGGCCCATGTCGTGCTCGATCAGCACGATCGCGGTACCCAATTCGCGGATTCGCTGGCACAGGTCAAGCAGATCCCGCTTTTCGGTGTAGTTCAGCCCGGCCGCCGGCTCGTCCAGCAGTAACAGCCCAGACTTGCGCGCGAGCGCCCGGGCAATCTCGACGTGTTTCTGCTGACCATAGGACAGGTTGCGGATGGGCACCCCTCGGGCGCCGGAATAGCCCACGAAGTCGAGCCAGCGGTGAGCCTCCTCCGTGTAGGCGGCCTCACTGCGCTTGAACCGGGGGGTGTGCAGGATAGCGTCCAGCCAATTCTGTCCGCCGTAGAGGTGCATCCCGGCGCGCACGTTGTCAAGAACCGTCAAGTCCGGGAATAGCCGCAGGTTCTGGAACGTACGTGACACCCCGGCCGCGGCGATGTCCGCTGGGCGCTTGCCGGTAATATTCTGCCCGTTGAGCAACACGGCCCCGCCGGAAGGCTTATAGAAGCCCGTGATGCAGTTGAACGCGCTGGTCTTGCCGGCACCATTCGGGCCGATCACGGCGATGATCTCCTTAGCGCCGACGGAGAAACTCAACCCGTCGACGGCTTTCACACCGCCGAAGGCAATGTGAAGGTCCGTGACTTCGAGAACGGCGGTCATCGAACCGTTCCCTTCGCGAGTCTGCGGTCGCTGACATCGCCCACGCGTTCAGGCTCGTACCCACGCGCTGGCCAAAATCCCTGCGGACGGAACACCATCACCACGACCAGCAATAGTCCGAAGACCAGGTACCGGTAGCTGGACAGGTCACGCAGCAGCTCGGGCAGCAGGCTGATCACCACGGCGCCGATGACCACACCGCGCATATTGCCCATGCCGCCGAGCACCACGGCCATCAGCACGAGCGCCGATTGGAGAAAAATGAAGCTCTGTGGTGAGACTGCTGAGAGATGCGCGGCGAACAGGATGCCGCCGAACCCGCCCCAGACCGCGCCGAAGATGTAGGCCATCAGCTTCACCTTGTAGGTGTGGATGCCCATGGCCTCCGCGGCGTCTTCGTCTTCACGGACGAAACGCCAAGCCCGGCCCAGTCGTGATTTGCCCAAGCGAGCGGCCGCGAGAACAAAGGCGGCGACCACGAGAACGGTGACGTAGTAGAAGACGGCCGGTTCCTGCAGGTCGAAGTCGCCGATCTTCAGCAGCCCGGGAATACCGAAGATGCCGGACGGACCGCCGGTGATCGAGAGGTTGTTGGCGGTAATGCGGGTGATCTCGCCGAAGCCGAGGGTGACGATGGCTAGGTAATCGCTGCGCAGCCGCAGCGTTGGCGCGCCGATGATGAGACCAGCTAGAACCGTCATGACGATCACCACGGGGATCGTGAAGATCAGCGGCAGGTCGAATGCCTTGGCGACGATCCCGGCGGTGTAGGCACCGACAGCCATGAAGGCGATGTAGCCGAGGTCGAGCAGACCACAGTAGCCGACCACGATGTTCAGGCCCGAGGCGAGGAGCACGAAGATCGCCGCAGTTGTCATCACGTTCAGTGAGTACGGTGTCGCGATCAGGAGCGGGATGAGCAGGGCGATGGCAAGGGCGATCCAGCCGAGCTGCTTGCTTTCAAACAGCCGAGAGATCCGCGAGGCGGGCGGCCTCGTCTTCCGGGGCGCGAGGGTCGTGTTGACGTTTTCGCTCATTTCAGACACGCTCCGTAACGCGCTGTCCGAGAATTCCGGTGGGCCGCAGTGTCAGGAAGAGGATGAGAACGGCGAAGGCGAAGACGTCGCGCCATTGGCCACCGAACCACTCGGCGCCGAACGCTTCGACGAAACCGAGTACCAGTCCACCGAGCATGGCGCCCTTGATGTTGCCGATGCCACCGATGACCGCGGCGGTGAACGCCTTGAGCCCGATGATGAATCCCATCAGGAAATCGATCTTGCCGTAATAGGCGCCCGCCATTACGCCGGCAGCTCCCGCCAGCGCCGAGCCGATGAAGAAGGTGCGGGTGATCACCTGGTTGACGTTGATGCCCATCAAAAGCGAGGCGTTGCGATCCAACGAGATGGCGCGCATAGCCCGCCCCGTCGAGGTCTTCTCAACGTAAAAGTTCAGTAGGACCATGAGCAACGCAGCGATAAGCATAAGGATGATCTGCGGCAGCGAGATGCGGGCCCCGAGCAGGACGAAGACGTTGCCTTCGAGCCTGATGGGGAACGCACGCGGGTTGGGCCCGGCGAGTGCGCTGATGCCGTACTCAAGCGAGAACGAGACTCCAACCGCGGTGATCAGCACAGCGAGGCGTGGCGCGCCCCGAAGCGGACGGTAGGCGAGTCTCTCAATGAGGACGCCGGCCGTGCCGGTGAGCAGCATGCTGACCAGCATTACGACCAGCAGTGCGCCGATGGAGAGCGACGCGGGGATACCGCCCACCGAGGTGAGAGCGGCAAAACCAATGAATGCGCCCAGCATGTAGATGTCGCCGTGCGCGAAGTTGAGAAGTTTGATGATGCCGTAGACCATGCTGTAGCCCAGAGCGATCAGGGCGTAGAAGGAACCGACGAACAGCCCGTCCCAAATGAGTTGAATCATGCCAATCCATTCCATGAGCCTGGGTGATGGATGCCGCAGCCAAATTGAGCAGTCGGCTGCGGCATCCATCAGTACGGATTTAGGACAGGTCGTCCTCAAGCACGAATTTGCCGTCCTCGATCACGAGGATCACGAAGCCGCCACTGGACAGCGTGTGTTCGGCGGTGAACTTGAGCGGACCGGAGAACATCTGGAACCCGTCAACGGCTTCAAGCGCCGTAATGATGGCGTCTCCATCGGTGCTCTTGGCCTGTTTGATCGCCTCGGCCGCGAGGCGGACCGCATCGTAGGACTGGGTCGAGTACGGCCCGGGGTCAGAGTCGAACGCCTTCTTGTAGTTGGCGATCCAGTCTTCGGCACCCTTGAGCGTGTCAGGAGTCTGCGTCATCGTGGCGTAGACACCGTCAGCTCCCGCTCCCGCGATCTGAGACAGTGACGCATCGACGCTTCCGTCGGCCACCATGATTTGCCCTGCGAAACCAGCATTCTTCAGCTGGTTGATGATCAGGCCGCCCTCCTGGTAATAACCGGTCCAATAGACGAGTGCGGGGTTAGCGCCCATAATGTCGCGCACGACTGACGAGTAGTCACTCTCCCCGGCCGTCACCGAGGTGCTCAGGACGACCTTCACGGAGCCGTCTGCCTCGATCTGCGACTTCGTCTCGATGTTAATGTCCTTGGAATAGCTCGTATTGTCGTCGACTAGGGCAACGGTCCCCAACTCTTGCTTCTTTATAAAGGCGAGAGCCGCGGTGGACTGCTGCTTGCCCGTACCGTTGATCATGAAGACGTTCTTTGCGCCCTGGTTGACCAAATCCTGCGAGTTCGCCGCGGGGATGATCATCGGGATGTTGGCCTTCTCAAAGATCGGGATCTCCGGCAGGGTCGCGCCCGAGCAGTATCCGCCGACCGAGACGACGACACCATTGGAGACCGCTTTGTTGGCACCGGCCACGGACTGCTGAGCGTCGCAGGCTTCATCTTCCACGTCCAGCTCGAGCTGTCGACCGAGCACTCCGCCAGCCTCGTTGATCTCGTTGATGGCCAGCTGAGCACCGTTCTTCATATACGCACCAGTCGGAGCGCTGCTCCCCGAGATCGGAATGACCATGCCAAGCTTGATCGGGCCCGAGTCGTCCGTACTGTCGCCCCCACTGCCTCCACCGCCGAGCAGGCCGCCGCTACAGGCCGAAGTCGTGAGCAGTATCGCTGTGGCCATGCCGAGCAGTATTGCGCCGCGTTTTCCGAATTTCATGTCTGCCTCTCCATTGATGGTGACAATCAGGGATCCAGTAAAATATGACATAACACCCACTGCGCCGTCAACGTTATGAAATTCCCCGACTGCACCTCGCCCCGCGGGCGATGTTTTCTCAGGCTAACGTGGAAAACAACAATGTAATGGGTGACATATTACAATTGGATTAAGTTCTTGTCGCTTCTGCCGGGGCGGGCGAGAAGCCCCATCACTGCCCCGCGAGCGCTCCGGACCACCAACTGACGACGTGGCTGAGGTGCACGATGATGAGCTTTTCGAGCCCCTCGCCGTCGCCCTGCTCGAGGAGATCGAGCATCTCGTGGTGCTCCTGGGCGGAATCGTGCAGCTTGTTGCTTTCCCGCATACGGACGAGGTTGACCATGCGGGTTTGCTGCCGCAGTTCTCGCACCGCGTCGACGAGTCGCTTGTTGCCGTACAGCGCAAGGAGACCGAGGTGAAAATCGCGGTCACGTTCGATGAACCCACTGAGGTTGGAGCTGTCCGCATATGAGGTGATCTCTGCGGCCATGGCCCGCCACATCGGAAGCGTGGCTATCGGGAAGTTGGAAGCGAGCGAGCGCATGGCCGGGACTTCGAGGAGCTGGCGCAGTTCGACGATTTCCCGAAGGTCCTTTTCACTGACTTCGGTAACTCGGAAACCCTTGTTTCTGACCGAGGTAACGAATCCTCGCTGCTCGAGGTCGAGCATCGCCTCGCGTACGGGCGTGGCCGAAACTTCGAACTGGGCGGCGAGAGTGGGCACAGATACGAGGGCGCCTGGCGCAAGCTCACCGGAGATGATGGCTGCCGAGAGGGATTCACCGATGCGACCGCGCAGGCTCACCCCCTGCTCAACCTTGTGAATTGCGGAGACGGTCATTGTGCACTCCCTCTCATCGCGGAACGACCAAGACTATTCGCGGAGGACTCGCGACGACTGCTCGGCCTCGATACGATCATGATATGTGCCATATTACGTCAACTGTTCGGACAATCGATTACCACGCAGCTGGTGAGCCCTTCCGAATCGTGCTGGATGGAATGCCCGAAATCAGCGGAGCAACCGTCGCCGAACGACGCGTGTACGCGCAGGGTTCGGACGAGGTCGATGCGGTCCGACAGCTCCTTTGCCGCGAGCCACGCGGTCACGCAGATATGTACGGCGGATTCATCGTTCCGCCCGACGACGCGGGCGCAGACTTCGGCGCACTGTTCTGGCACGGCGACGGATTCTCGACCGCCTGCGGTCACGGCACAATCGCGCTCGGGGTCTGGGCAGTTGCGACCGGTCGGGTCTCGGCGGCGGCGGACGGAGTGACGCCGGTCACGATCGACGTACCCTCCGGCCGGGTCGTCGCCCACGTTCGGCAGACAGCCGGTGCGATCACCGGCGTAGTCTTCGAAAACGTGCCTTCGTATCCGGTCGCCCGCGATGTCTTGGTGCAGACCTCCCGCGGGCCGGTGTCAGTCGACCTCGGCTTCGGCGGTGCCCTCTACGCCTGCGTCGAAGCGTCGAAGCTCGGTCTGTCCGTCGTCCCGGAGCACTACGACGCGCTCCTCGGGATTGGACGCGAGATCAAGTGGGCGCTGAACGACAGCGACATGGCGCAGCATCCGGATGACGATCGACTGAGCGGAATTTATGGCACGATCATCTTCGACGACCTCGGTGACACCGCTGATGGTCCCCACCAGCGGAACGTGACCGTGTTCGCGGACGGACGGGTGGACCGCTCCCCCTGCGGATCAGGCACCGCAGTGCGGCTGGCGCTTCTCGCCGACTCCGGTCGTCTCGGCACCGGGCAGACGTTCACGCACGACTCCATCGTGGGCACCCGATTCCTCGGCCGGGCACGCCTTGCCGGGCCAGCCGGGAAACCAGGCGCAATCATCCCCGAGGTAGAAGGAATGGCATACAAGACCGGAGAACACATCTTTACTCTTGACCCGTCGGACCCGGTTGGAACGGGATTGGTGTTGCGATGACTGCCGGCGCGCTCCCTTGGATCTCCGCCGATGAGGTGTTCGCCCGCGTAGATTTCGGCGCGGCCGTTCGCGCTGTTCAGCGCGACCTATTAGCCGGTCTCGACCCTGCGGCCGACTTCGACCGCGGCATCCTGGATCTAAGGAACGGTCAGCTTCTCCTCATGCCGACTGAATCGCCTGAGTTCGTCGGCGTCAAGATCGCCAGCGTCGCGCCCAACAACCCGGCGATCGGTAGACAGCGTATCCAGGGAATCTATGTGCTGATGGATGCTGCGACGCTCAGCCCGGTTGCCCTGCTCGACGGCACGGCGCTAACGACTCTGCGCACCCCAGCGGTTTCAGCCGCGGCCGCGGACTTTCTCGCGCCCGCCGAAATCGAGAACCTCGTGGTCTTCGGGTCCGGCCCGCAGGCCTGGGGCCACATCCAGGCCCTACGGTCGATCCGTTTGATCGGCAAGGTCGTAATAGTCGCACGCAACCAGGAGCGTTCCGGCCAGCTGACAGCGCGAATCGAGGCGACTGGCCTTGCCGCGCGCGTCGGTACCGCGGACGATGTACGCGATGCCCAGCTGATCGTGTGCGCGACTACTGCCAGGGAGCCCTTGTTTGACGGAATGCTGGTTCCGGATGATTCGTGCACGATCGCCGTCGGATCGCACGAACCTGACGCTCGCGAGTTGCCTTCTGCACTCGTCGCTCGCGGACAAATCGTGGTTGAAGACACCACGGCCGCCCTGCGCGAGGCGGGCGATTTGATCATTCCGATCCGTGAAGGTCTCGCTTCCGCCGAATCGCTCGTGCCAATGCGACAGATCATCGTCGAGGAGACCGCCGTCGATCGCATGCGACCACGCGTCTTCAAGAGCTCCGGAATGTCGTGGGAAGACCTGGTCGTTGCCGCGGAAGTCTATCGAATTGAGAGGTGACAAAACCGCACGGGGGTACTCAGCTCCTTTTTTCGTGCGCCTAACCCACGAGACAAAGCAGAGTGCATTGATGTCGGCTCGTCTTCGAACGCCGTTCACTCTCGCTGCTTCACGAACCGGTAGAGCGATTAACGCCGTCACCTGGAATGTCACGTTATCTCTGATTGCGGGCAAGTCGTTGTTGACGACAGTGCCGAATCAACCATTTTTGGCGCGCCTTCTACTCTGCCCCTGCCCCTGCCGCTGCCGCTGCCGGTACCGCTGACCAGCTACCATCGGGAAAATTACGCCAGCTTCTTCGGCCTCGACTTGCGCAACTCCGTCCTTTGATTGGTGGCTAAAGGGAGTGGGCCTGGCGCTCTCCCACACGTACCTCAATAGAATCTCAACACAAATTTCTGTCCACGCCACGACCCATCACCTACCACCGCCTCGCCGAAACCGTGCTCGAGCGACCACTCAGCCCGCTCGAGCACACGGCTATCGATCTCGCTCTGGCGGATGCGGTGCGGAGCGCGGAGGTACCCATCCTGCCGATGGTGGTTGATCGCATCCTCTCCCCCAACCCCGAGGACGACGAGGGCCGCCTCGTCGTCCATGCGTTGCGCCGACTGGTGGCTGGAGACCTCGCCGGACTCTTCGACGGACCATCGACGGTGCGCTTCGACCCGTCGCTGCCGATGGTGTCGCTCGACCTGTCGCGGGTGGCCGAGAACTCGACGCTCATCTCGGTGCTGATGACGTGCTCGTCGGCGTGGATGGAATCGGCCCTCGCCGACCCGGCCGGCGGCCAGCGCTGGGTCATCTACGACGAGGCCTGGCGGCTCATGGCGTATCCGGTGTTGCTGCGCCGAATGGATGCCCAGTGGCGGCTCGCTCGCCACTTCGGCATCGCCAACATGCTGATTTTTCACAAGCTGAGCGACCTCGACAACGTCGGCGACTCCGGGTCCGCGATGCGCGCACTGGCATCGTCGCTGCTGGCGAACGCCGAGACGCGCATCGTGTACCGGCAAGAACCGGACCAGCTCGGATCCACGGCGAGTGCGCTCGGATTGAGCCGCACTGAGCAGAAACTGCTGCCTGCGCTCGGCACCGGGCAGGGGTTGTGGCGCGTGAAGGATCGCAGCTTTGTCGTGCAGCATCAACTGCACCCTGACGAGCTCGCGGCGTTTGATACGACGGCGCGCATGACGTCGGGGCGGTAGCTGCGCACCGTGTATTGAATGAGGAGGCTAGCCATGGAACAAGAGCCCGAACGATGCTCGCGGGCTACCCGAGCCCAGCGCCGTGTGTGCCTGCTTCTCCTGCGGGCGAAGCTTCGCTCGCTCCCCCCCGACGCGGCGGTTCGGCCGTCTGAATTGATAAGCGGATGACTACCCAACGACCGCAGACCGACCTCGGCGACGAGCTGACCAATCTCGGCATTGGGCTCCTGATCGCTGCCGCGGTGCTAGCTCTGCTGCTTCGCGGCTCGGGTACTGTCGCGGCCTGGGCAATAGGGATCGCGCAGCCAACTGGCGGGCCAGAGACTGGGCTGGCTGTACTTCTAAACCCGGGCAGCCGCGCAACTGCCCTGAGGGCACCCGGCTTGAACCCGGTCGCATACTGGGTGACGATGATCGTGCTGGTGGGGCTGGCATCCGCTCTGGCCTTTGGGTTGTGGCACATATTTCGCAGCGTCACGAAGACGGTCGACCCGAACCGCATTGCCGGCCTAGCGACCCGTGCCGAGGTCGCACATGCCGCGTCGCATTCGGCCATCATGAAGCGCGCTGAGCACCTTCGCCCATCGCTCGCGAAGGCCGTACCGACCGACGTCGGCTATCGAATCGGGCGATCGCGCGGTAGTGCGGTGTGGGCGAGCGTCGAGGACTCGATCCTGGTGATCGGACCGCCGCGCTCCGGCAAGGGCGCACACATTGTGATCAATACCATCCTCGATGCGCCGGGCCCGGTCGTGACCACCTCGACGCGACCCGACAACCTCACAACGACCTTGCGCGCGCGGCAACGGCGAGGGCCGGTGGCGGTCTTCGATCCGCAGCAACTGGCTGCCGGCGTGCCGGTCGGGTTGCGATGGTCACCGATCCGCGGCTGCGAGGACCCGCTCACGGCGATGATCCGCGCGGCCGGTCTCGCTGCCGGAACCGGACTGGCCGCGGGCGGCGTCGACGGCGGCGGATTCTGGGAAGCCAAAACCCGCACTGCACTGCAGTCGATGCTGCACGCTGCCGCGCTCGACCGCTGCTCTCCGGCGGACCTCTTTCGTTGGACCCTCGACCCGGCCGCCGCCCACGACGCCGTCTCCATCCTGCTGAGCACTCCCGCAGCGGCCACCGGCTGGGGCGACTCTCTCCGGGCCACGCTCGAGGCCGACCCGCGCACGCGCGACTCCATCTGGCAGGGCGTCTCACTTTCGCTCGGTGCCTTGGCTGACCCACGCGTATTGGATTCCGTCTCCCCGCCGGAGGGCGAGGAGTTCGACCCCGAAGCGTTTCTGCGCAGCAACGGCACCCTCTACCTACTGGCCACCGGCGCCGGCTCGAACAACTCGGCCGCTCTCGTGTCGGCGTTCGTCGAAGACCTCGTCGAAACTGCTCGCCGTATCGCTGCCCGGAGTGCGGGCGCACGGTTAGACCCGCCGCTGCTGCTCGCCCTCGACGAGATCGGCAACCTTGCACCGCTCCCCTCGCTCCCCACGCTCATGGCAGAGGGCGGCGGGACCGGGATCACCACCATGCCCGTGCTGCAGTCGCTCGCTCAGGCCCGCACGAAGTGGAGCGACAACGCCGCTGGCACCATCTGGGACTCCTCTATCGTCAAAATCGTGCTGGGCGGCGGCTCCAACTCGCGCGACCTGCACGACCTCTCGACCCTGATCGGCGACCGCGACGAGACGACCGACTCGACGACCATCGGCGATCGCGGTTCACGGTCATCGCAGCGTTCGATCCGACGAGTGCCGATCATGCCGCCCGACACAATCCGTACCCTGCCCTTCGGCACCGGCCTCATTATGCTGCGCGCGGCGCCGCCCATCATCGCGAGCCTGCAGATGTGGACCGCGCGGTCGGATGCTAAGGACCTGCGGGCGAACCGAGAGGAAATCGAAGGGATGATGCGAGTACCGACTCGGAAGGTGCCCGCGCCTGAGCAGGTCAACGAGCCGGACTGACAGCGAACTCGGCGCTCGAGATTGCGTTCGCCGACGTTTACGTGCGAAAAACCTTATTTCCGAACTGGGAGCATCCGCTATACCTGTGTGACCCCGACCACTGCGTGCTCACCCCGGAGTGAGAACGCAGAACTCGTTGCCTTCGGGGTCAGTGAGAACTACCCACGGCACGTCGCCCTGCCCAATGTCGGCATCCATCGCTCCCAGGGTTCGCAGTCGAGCGACTTCAGCCGCTTGGTCGTCGTGTGGGTACGGTCGCAGGTCGAGGTGGACGCGGGTCCACACGGTGATGTCGGCTACGCGAACGAACTCCAAATATGGACCGACTCCCGCCGCCGACCGCAGCCGTGCAAAATCGTCGGTCACCTCGTGGAGGGTCCAGTCCATAGCCACTTTCCAGAACCGTGCCATCGCCCGTGGATCCGCACAGCTGACGACCACTGCGGCGATCGGCCCGGTATCCCCGTAGATCGCTCGAGGCTCGAGCACGCAGAAGACGTTGCCCTCTGGGTCGGCCAGAACCGTCCACGGCACGTCGCCTTGACCAATATCAGCGGATGTCGCGCCCAGCGTCTTCAATCGCGCGACCAGTTCCGCTTGATGAGCCAATGAAGAGGTGGCGAGGTCGAGGTGTGCACGGTATTTGACGGACTCGGGGTCTTGCACAGTGACGACATCGACGCAGACGGCGGCCGGATCCGGCAGGACCAAGCCGGGGGGCTCATGGTTGGTCACGCCGGGACCTTCGCTGGACACGCCCCAGTCGAGCGCATCCGCCCAAAACTGGCCGAGCGCTGAATCATCCCGTGCCTTGAAATTCACCTGAACCAGTCGAAGGGCCATGGCGCCCAAGCCTATTGGCCGGTCTCATTCGAGACCAGACAATGCCCATGTCAATCTTCAGGTACCAGAACCGCCGCGCTGGCTGGCTCCCGTCGACTGCCGGCGCGAACGCTATGGTGCGGCAGGTGCACCTGAGTAGGTTGTGGGCGCATGAGCGCCGCCACCGACACACACCGCTTCGCAACACATCACGTTCGAGAGCTGTCATCCACTAGGTCTTGGGAGTGCTCCCGCCAAGTGCACGCCTCCCCTATATATATGAAGCACCGCGGCCGTACTGGTCCGGGCAAGCGGACGCCGCTCGGCGGCGTTCGTCCTGAATTGTGACCACGGGGAGTTGGCCTCGTGGGGTGCGAGAGCGACCAACCCGCTGGTTGAGCCGCGAGCTTGCAAGCGTGTCGAGACCCGGCGAGACCCCTCCAGGCACTCAGCTACTGGCGAGGGACACTCCCGATTCGTCGGCGAGCGCCTTGATGAGCGCGGAGGCGTTCTCCTCTCCCCAGCCGGCATCCATCGCGGCATTCACGTAGTGCGAGGCCGCCGTCACGGTGGGCACAGCCGCTCCGAGCCCGGAGGCGAAGTCCTGGATTAGCCCGACGTCCTTTTGCATGAGCTTCAGGGCGAACGACGGCGAGTAGTCATCGGCGAGCACGGCCGGGCCGACACCGTCGAAGATGGGCGAACGGAAGTCGGTCACCTCGAGCACCTGAAGAACCTTCTTCAGATCGAGCCCCGCCTTCGCTGCCAAGGAGAGCGACTCCCCCAGGGCCAGCAGCTGCGACGCCACTACGAGGTTGCCCACGAGTTTCATCCGCACGCCGGAGCCGCCGGGACCCATGAGGTGCACGGTCTCACTGATGGGCTCGAAAACGTTCTTCACGAGATCAAAAACCTCGGAATCTCCGCCGACCACGATCCACAGACCGCCGCTGTTCGCTTCCCCCCGCGAACCGAAGACGGGAGCGTCCAGAAAACGAACACCCTTCGCCTCATACGCTTCCCGCTCGGCGGCACTGGCCTCAGGGCTGATCGTGGAAAGGTCGATCACGATGGAGCTGCTGTCAACGACGGATGCGAGTCCCCCGGCTTCGAGCACAACCGAACGCACCGCTTCGTCATTGCTGAAGCAGTACATGACGACCTCTGCTCCGTCGACCGCTGCGGCCACGCTGGGCGCCGAAGTCGCGCCAGCCGCGACGGCCTCCGCAACAGGGGCGTCTGAGCGGTTCCACACGGTGACGCTGTGGTCGGCCGCGAGCAGGTTTTTCACCATGCCGAGCCCCATGGTTCCGAGTCCGAGGAATGCGATCTGCGTCATTTTGTCTGCTCTCCTGTTGTCGTTGCGATTGCCGGTGTGTTCGTGGATTGCCAGGACTGAAGGAATCTGAGGAACGCCGTTGCCCCCGGGTCCTGAAGTCCGATGCTGCGTTCCTGCAGCCAAGAGGCTCGCCCGCGTCGGGACTGGAGTTCCTTCGACGCGATGACTCCGTTCTCGGCAGCAGTAATAGCCGAGCCGAGTGCGTCTTCCTCGGGCGCAGCGTTGAGCAGCGCTTCGGCCGCGGGGAACATCGCGTCAAGAATCGTCTTGTCGCCGACCTGGGATTTGCCTCGCTGGCTGATGGATTCCGCGGCAGCGAGCGCAAACTGCCCGATCTGCTCTCCGGCGATCGATTCGGCCTTGCCCCACACTCGCGAGCCAGCGAGCAGGGCGCCGGCCACGAGCGCGGCCATGGTCGACGGGTTCGCGTTCGCGAATGCCTTGGCACAGGCCAGCACGACCTCGGCGGGGGTGGCCCCGTCCGGAAGCACGGCCAGCGCCTCTTCGACGGCTGCGGCACCCAGCGACACCGTGATGCCCAGGTCGCCGTCTCCGAGGGCACGATCAAGTTCGCCCAGTTCGTCCGAGTGGGTGGTGAACTCCCGGAGGCAGTTGCGAACCGCGATGCTTAGTTCAATTCCGTTCATGGTTGACTCACGCTTCCTTGAAAAACGGTGATTCGGCGGGGGCATTGAGCAAAGCGAGGCGCTCGTCGTTCAGCGTCAGCAACGAGATGGATGCTCCGGCCATTTCGAGGCTCGTGGCGTACTCGCCGATGTAGTTCTTGTCGATCGAGATGCCCTGCTCGGCCAGCAGCTGGTGCACCCGCCGGAAGAGAAGGTAGAGCTCTTCGAGCGGCGTCGCGCCCATGCCGTTGACGAGCACGGCGACTCGGGCGCCGGAGGTGATGCCGAGGTCGGCCACCAGACGTTCTGTCAGCATCTCGGCAATGCGGTCTGCCGTCTCAACGGCGCCACGGTGGAATCCGGGCTCACCGTGAATGCCGATGCCCACCTCCATCTCGCCGTCACCGAGCTCGAAGCTCGCCTTGCCGGTGGTGGGCAGGATGGTTGGCGACAGGCCGATGCCCATCGTGGCGGTGTTGTCGATGATGTCTTCCGCAACGGCGGCGACCTGCGCCAGAGAGTCGCCGCGCTCGGCGGCTGCGCCGGCCGCTTTGAAAGCGAACATGATGCCCGCAACGCCGCGGCGGTCAGCGGATCGTTCCTGCGGCTGGCTGGCCACGTCGTCGCGCCCGACAGCCGTCATGGTTTCGATGCCTTCGAGTTCAGCCATGTCGGTCGCGAGGTCGAAGTTGAAGACGTCGCCGCCGTAGTTGCCATACAGGTACAGCACCCCAGCCCCGCCGCTCACCGCTTTGGTCGCTTCCAAGACCTGGGCGGAGGAGGGAGACGAGAAGACGTTTCCGATGGCCACGCCATCACACAGGCCGCGCCCAACATAGCCCTTGAAGAGGGGCAGGTGTCCCGATCCGCCGCCCGTGACGATGCCGACCTTGCCGGCGACGGGAGCATCCGCTCGCACCAGCACACGACGGTCAGGGCCGGGAGTCTTGAGCAGGGTGGGGTGGGCCAGCAGAATCCCCTCGACAAACTCGTCCACGAAGGCGCTGGGCTCATTGATTATTTTTTTCATTGTCTTGGTCCTTTTCCAGCTCAGGTTCGTACTAGGGCAGCGTCGGAAGTCGTCGTGTCGGCGCCGGGCGGCGCCTTCGTCTTCTTCGGCCGTTTCGTTCGTGTTGATGAAATCGAGTCGATGATCATGACCGTGATCAGGATCACGCCCTGGGCCATGGCGTACTCATACGACGAGAGTCGAATCGCGGTGAATCCGCTCGAGACGACCTGGAGCGTGAGTGTCGCGAGCACCACGCCGAAAACCGAGGCGAAGCCACCATTCGGATTTGTTCCCCCGAGAACGGCGATGACGATCACGAGCAGAACATAGGAAGACCCGTAGTCGGCGGATGCCGTGGGGTTGCGCGCCAGGAACAGCACTCCGGCGAGGCCCGCGAGCAGGCCACCCACGGTGTAGGTCTTCATGAGAACCGCGCGTCGGGGAATTGCCGAGTAGCGTGCCGCCACCGTGTTGGCGCCCTCAAGTTGAATCATGCGACCCAGGGCCGTGCGATTCACGAGCACGGCCACCAGAACGGCCGTGAAGACGAAGATGATGAACAGCAAGGGGATGTTGGCGACCGCAGCTTGACCGATTGCGCCGAGCATGGTCGGGGCCCCATAGAGGGTCGATCCGCCCGTCCAAACAATGGCGATTCCATTGTAGATCTGCATGGTCGCCAGAGTCGCCAGGATCGGCGTGATCCCAACGACGCTCACCAGGAATCCGTTGAAGGCCCCGCCTAGTATCCCGGCCACGATTCCAGCAAGCACGATGAGAAATCCGAGATTATCCGCCAGGCCAGGGTCGCTTGCGGCGACCGCCGTGTGCAACGTTGAGATCGTGATGGCCGAGAAATTGGCGATCGCCACCAGTGACAGGTCGATGCCGCCGGTAAGCATCACGAGCATCATGGCGATCGCGATGATGCCGATCTCTGGAGCAGCCACGGCGATGTTTTGGAGGTTGATCGGGCTCAAGAACACTCGCGGATTGAGAATCGTGAACAGGGCGACGGCCAGGAGCAGGGCAACGACCATGCGTCCCGCTCCGCGCTGCACGCCGGTGGGGCGGGCCACACGCCGGGTCCAGCTGCCCACCTGATCGTTGAATTGTCGAAGCGGATGCGAGGTCGACGAGGGCGCTTCGTCGCGCCGGGGTGATTTCTGGCTCATCAGACCAACTCCTGTTCTTTTTTCAGGTCGGTGTCGAGATCTTGGATGACGCGCGTTCGTCGCGCATCCCGGTGAGCGGCGATGGCCTGGATTCCCACGCCGACGACGAGCAAGACGCCAACGGCGGTTCGCAGCCAGGCACTCGGCACTCCGACAAGCAGCAGGCTGTTCTTGATGACCTGCACGAGCAGCACGCCGAGCACGGTTCCCAGTACGGAACCACGGCCGCCGAAGATGGCGGCACCACCGAGAATGACCGCAGCAATGATATCGAGCTCACCGCCGACGAGGTCGCGTGGGTTGGCGCTTCGGCTCAGCACGATGTGGATGACTCCGGCGATAGCGGCCAGGGCGCCGACGAGCATGTAGACAGAAACCTGCGTGCGTTGCACCTGGAATCCGGCTCGTCGCGCAGCCTCGATGTCACCGCCGATGGCGTACAGGGAGCGGCCGAACATGGTGCGCTTCAAGACCCACCCCACGGCCAGGCAGAGGAGGATTACCGGAACGACCAGCACGTGCAGGTACGCCCGGCCGGTGTCTGTAGTGACGTCAAAAAGGTTGCTCGTGGCGAGCGCTGCCATCGACCCCGGCAGGTCCGCGTAGTACGTGGCACCCACGTAGGTGTACATCGCTCCGAAGAACACGCCCTGGGTGCCGAGCGTCACGATCAGCGTGGGCAAATTGAATCGGGCGATGACAATTCCGTTGATGAAGCCGAGGGCAACTCCCACGCCGATCGCGATCGCGAAGATACCCGGCAGGCCCGGATCGAACCCGGCAGTGAGGCAGAAACTGACGGTCGAGTAGCCGGCGAAGATGGCGATCGCCGCGAACGACACATCGATCCCACCCGTGATCACGACGATGAGCACGCCGAGGGCGAAGATCACCGGCACGATGGAGCTTCGAAGAATCGAGAACCCGGTGTTGAGGGTGAAGAAGGTGGGATTGGCAATGGACATCGCCACGATGAGCCCGAGCAACACGAGGGCGAGCACGCCCTCGTTGTTGGTGCCTCGCAGTCTGCGCAATACGTCCATCAGGCCGACATCCGTTCTTGAATCGTGTCCACTGATATCTGGTCTCCCTCGAGTACGTGCGTCAGTCGGCCGTTCTTGATGACCAACACCCGGTGACACGCGGCAACGAGTTCGGGGGCGTCGTCGGAAATGATGATCACCGACATCCCCTTGGCCGCTTCGACGCGGAGCAACTCGAGAATTTCTTCCTTGGAACCGATGTCAACGCCCACTGTGGGGCCATTGAGCATGAGCACGGTCGGCTCCGTCGCCAACCATTTCGCGAGAACGACGCGTTGGGCGTTTCCGCCCGACAACGTGCGAACCGGGGCATCCGCGCTTCGCGCGTTGATTTTGAGGCCAACGAAGAAGCGCTTGATCGTGGCTGCGGTCTGCGTTCGGCTTAGCATGCCCCAGCGGGTGCGGTGGGATTGCAGAGAGGCGGCGACAATGTTGTCGGCGATTGACTTGTCCAGAAACAGCCCCTGGGAGAGACGGTCTTCGGGCACGTATCCGATTCCGGCCGCGACGGCGTCCTGAATTGAGCGAATGGCCACGACCTCACCGGCGACCCTGATCTGGCCCTCGTCCGCGACTTCGACGCCGAAGAGCGACTCGGCAATTTCCGTGCGCCCGGAGCCTAGCAGGCCGGTCACGCCGAGGATTTCGCCCTTGTGGAGCCCGAAAGAGATGTCTCGGTAGGCACCCGCCAGAGAGAGGTTGGTCACCTCGAGTGCGAGGGGCGCGTTCACATCCAACTCACTGACCACGCGGGAGTCGTCGACTTCCCGCCCCGTCATGTAGCTCGAAATGGAACGCTGGTCGAAGTCGGCTGTCGGCCCGCTCACCACCTGTCGGCCCGAGCGCATGATGGTGAGCCGCTGGGAGATGGCGAGCACCTCTTCGAGCTTGTGCGACACGAACATCAGGGCAACTCCCCGTGTTCGCAGGCGCTCGACGAGCGCGAAGAGTCGGCTGACTTCGGTGTGCGTGAGGGCCGTCGTGGGCTCATCCATGATGATGGCCCTGGCATCGTTGACCAGGGCGCGGCAGATCGCTGTCAGTTGTTTGTCGGCAACGGAGAGGGTGCCCACTTCGCGATCGAGATCCAGATCGATGTCCAGTTCCTCCAGGATGGCCTCGGCTCGTGGCCGGATCGATGCCGGCGCGTAGAGACGTCGCCCCACCGCCACCTCGGCCGTAAGCACGATGTTCTCGGCCACCGTCAGGTTGGGAAAGAGCGAGAAGTCCTGGTAGATCACCTGGATGCCGCCCTGAATGGCAGCGTGCGCGTTGATCTGGGCGAAGGAGACGCCGTCGATGATGATCTCCCCGGAGTCCGGGCGTTCCGCACCCGAGATGATCTTGATCAGGGTCGACTTGCCACAGCCGTTCTCACCGGCGAGGCAGTGCACTTCGCCCGGGATGAGATCGATGGAAACGTCGGCCAATGCGGGGACTCCACCGAAACTCTTGTTGATTCCGCGGGCCGACACGAAAGGCGCCGGCGGCGAAGAAGCGGTTGGGGAATTCACAGAAGTACCTTTCTCACGAAACAACCGGGGCGCGCATACAGCGTATGCGCGCCCCGTCGACGTCGGACTGCTAGAAGTCGTACTTGGCAGCAGTCTCAGCGTCAGCGGCCACTGAAGCGGCGCCGACGAAGACGTTGTCGTAGCCGTCGAGCTTCTTCAGCGAGTTGTAGCCGTCGATGCCGAGGTCGGTACCCGCTTCGATGGTGCCGCCGTCGGCCAGGATCTGTGCGATCGCCAGCTGGGCCTCACCGGCGAGTGCCGGGTCCCAAAAGAAGATCTTGTCGATCGAGCCGTCGGCCAGGTACTGGTTCGCAACGGAGGGGATGGAGGTTCCCATCACGCAGACCTGGTCTTCGAGGCCGGCTTCCTGCACGGCACGGGCGATTCCGGGAACGTCGTTTCCGGCTGAGCCCTGGAAGCCGGCGATGTTCGGATACTTGGCCAGGACTTCCTTGGCGCGCTCGTAAGCGGTGCCCTGGTCATCCGTGCTTTCGATGGGTGTTTCCACGCGCGTCATGTCAGGAAAGTTGGCCATTTGGTTGTCGTAGGCCGCGCCGACCCATTCCATGTGCGTCTGGGCCGTGAGGCCACCGACGAACTGTACGTACTCGCCGGTTCCGCCCATGCAGTCACCGAGGTTGTCCATGATCTCGGAGCCGTAAGAGGCGTTGTCGAAGGCCTCGATGTCGATGTCGACGTTCTCAATGCCGGTTGCTTCGTGGGAGACAACGATGATGCCCTGGTCCCGCGCCTGCTTGAGCACAGAGGAGAGCGCTTCGGGCGAGTTGGGGACCACGGTGATGGCGGTCGGCTGCTGGGCGATGAGGTCCTGCACGATCTGTACCTGCTTTTCCGGGCTGACGTCATCTGCGCCCTCCTGGCGGGCGTCGATACCGGTGCGGTCGGCGAAGGACTTCACGCCGACCTCCATGCGCTGGAACCACGGGATGGTCTGCGCCTTGACGACGGTCACCATGACCATGTTCTCGGGAGACTCGGAGGCGTTCGTGTCACCGCCGCCGACGCTGCCCACAGAAGAGCAGCCGGACAGAACGATGGCCGCTCCTACGAATAGTGCGGCGCCCCGAAGGGCATGCTTGTGATTCATTCGTTAACTCCTTTGTGAACGCTTCGTGACTCGGTCACGATCGAGGCGGCTCGTCTGTGATGCGCGCTATGGAGGAATTTATCGCCAATCCGCACGATCCGTCAAGCGATAATGAGCACAAAAATGCGCAGTTTCACGCATTTGACGCACACTGGGGCCATCAAGGCGCTTCATCAGCCGCCCAAAGCGTTGTGCCTGCGCGTTTTCACAGAGCCAGTGCGCGTTTTCACGCAAAATGCTTTACTTTCACCGGACTGCGCGGATAGCATCCATAGAAAGAGATCCACAGGAGGTACACGCGTGTCCAGACAGCCAGAAATAGCTGAGATCCTCAGAACGCACGGCTTCCAGTCGGTCAACAGCCTCGCCAAGCGCTTCGCGGTGACCACGTCCACGATTCGGCGCGACCTGGAACGGCTCGAAGCGAGGAGTCTCATTCAGCGCACCCACGGCGGTGCTGTCCCCGTTGCGCCCGTTGAATCTCCCGCCCCTGTCGCGGATGAGTTGCACATCGCGGAGAAGCGAGCAATTGGCCAGGCCATGGCCGATCGCATTCTCGATGGCCAGATCGTGCTGCTGGATGGAGGCACGACGACGCTTGAGGTCGCCCGCCATCTCACGAAACGGCGACTAACTGTGGTGACGAACGACCTCCGGGTCGCCGTGGAGATTGCTCAGCGGCGGTCGGCGCATCTCGTGTTCATCGGCGGCGAGCTTCTGCCCGATGTCTACACGATGTGGGGGCCAGCATCCGTCATGCAACTGTCGAACCTGCGAGTGGACGTGGCTGTATTCGGCGCGGACACGGTGTGTGACGACGGTTTGTACCACACGAGCAGTTACGAAGTTGAGTTGAAAAGGTTGATGCGATCCATCGCAAAAGAGGCCTTCTTCGTGGCCGACAGCTCCAAATTCGGTCGCGAGGCGCTGTTCAAGGTTCTCGAGGTGAATGACTTCACGGCTGGGATCACTGACGACCTTCTCGACCCCCTGCGCGCATCCCAATTCCCGATCCCCCTCATTCAGGTAGGAAAGAACCGCTCCGCTTAGCCGCCTCGACTCTCATGTGCGCTCAAGACCCAACTTTTGCCAGCAACGTCTTCTCGGCACGGTTCCCGAGGCGGGAGCGCGACCACTCCGCTGGCCCCGCCGCGAGCTTGCGAGCGTGCCGAAACCTGGTGAGACGGAGTACGAGACCCTGCCCCGGCATCCGCAGATTGTCCCACCGGGTTTCGACACGGGCGCGAAAAGCCTGCGCCCGTCTCAACCAGCGGAAGGGGGGATAGAGCCTGGCCGTCAGGGCAGGGGCGGGTGGGCTCGCCGACGTAGTCGGCCAGGAGGGGAGGGGGATGGGGCCCTTGATGCGGCGCCCTCCGCGGCGCTCTTCCCAGTCGTGCCCATGCCCATCTTCAGGAACCAGAACCGCCTCGCTGGCTGGCTCCCGTCGACTGCCGGCGCGAACGCCATGGTGCGGCAGGTGCACCTCCTGGTGAGCGCGGACCACGACGGTCTGCCCAGATCACAGGAGTCAAGGTCCCATGGCATTTCACACCCAGCAATCACTCTCGGGTTTCATCGCTTCCGATCCGCAACGAACAGTCACTGAGAACGGCGACACCCGCTTCTACGTGCGTGTCGGCCAGCCGCACTTTCTCCGCGAAAACAGCGGCAATTTCACCGCACTGGAGCCGACCTTCCACGACCTCGTCGCTTACCGAGCCACCGCCGAACGAGCTCTTACCCGCTTCGCCAAAGGCGACAGTTTTGTCGCCGAAGGGTACGTGCGTACCTTCCAGGTCGAACGCGACGGCGAAACCATCCCACGCGAAGAGTTCGTCGCCAAGAAGATCGGCCACGACCTCGCACGCACCACCTATCAGGTCGACCGCACCCATCGCACAGCTTCGGACATCGAGGTCGAGCACGAGGCGAAAGCTGCTCACACTGGATCCAGGCGGTGAACCAGCGATGTCTGAGTCACTCGTCGAATGGACATCCGGCGATCACGATGACGGCTTCGGAGAGGTCTCCTTGGACGACCTCGACGCACGCATGGCGGAGCCGCCGCACCCGATCAACTGGAACTTGCTCAGCGCCGACGACGCCGAGGCTGAATGGATCGAACTCAACCGCTGGGTGAACTGGTTGCGGCGCACCTACGGGCTGCCGGCATCCGTTCTGCCACCGTTCTGGCACCGGCACCCTGAGCTCGTCTGGGAGCTCTCCGCGCTGCACCTGCATTGGCTCGGCGCCTACGACCCCGACCAGCACGGCTCCGCGCCGCTCGGCTGGCATCGCGACTTTGCGGATGCCCGCCAACGGCTCCGCGACTGGGTCTCGATCTCGGGCACGCGACTGGAGCGAGATCGATCGACTCGCCAGACTGCGTGGCCAGGCGAACCGCCCGCCGACACGGTCGAGGACGTGGTCATCGGTGACCGTGACGAAGACTTTGTGCAGTTCGTCGTGGACGACGTTGCCAGGCGGCGTGAGGCCGACGTACATCTTCCCGCCCAATTTGCCTGACGCTGAGTGTGTCATTGTGCATGTGCTCCCACGACCGGCAGGCAAATTCACCGACTTACAAGTACATATCAGCGAGTCGATGGTTTCTCGCTCGTAAAAACCCGACGCTAATGGCGAGATACTGCAGCCGCGACGCCAACTTCCGATGTCCCTGTGCATCCTGATTCGCCGTATCATTCATGGTCCGCGCCAGCCGAAACCATTCAGCGGTTCGCGTGATCGTCGACGTCGACTGCCACGGATTGGGCAGTCGCAACATCTGCGTCGATGTTCAGAACAACGTCCTCGCCATCGAGCTGAGCGAGGAGCACGGCCGCATTCTCGGCAAGTCGCCTGGCAGACTTTCGCCTCAAGTCGACCGGATCGCCGTCGATTCCGAGGATTACGTCCGTCGCAATTGAGAAGTGGACTTCGCCCCCCAGAGATAGGTGACGGACCAATTCCTTGTGAATGCGGCGGCTCGTTCGTTGACTGGAACGGTCCGACTTTGCGTTTCGGTAGTCTCTACCTCGCCGAGCGAGACTAACGGATTCACCGATGTAGACAGTTCCGCGCCCAACCGGAGTCGATACAAACGTAAAGCGATAAAGCCCAGGCTCTTGAGGAAGGGGTGGAAAGATTGGCCAGCCGTCGCCGTCCAGAACGATGCGGCCGGCGTTCAGCCACGTGAAGCTCGTTGTGGCCGAGACTGAACCCGCTTGCATTAGACGACTGGCATCGAATGTACGTGCGAGTCGCGCGGACGGTGCGGGCGTGGCAATAGGATCCGACGGCACGGGGTCTGTTTGGTAACCCAGCCTCCGCAATTGGCGCCGCGCGACTTGAGAAGTGAAATCGCTGTGGGGCAAGCCAGCCGCAAGGCCAAATGCCTGCTTGACTGGCCATTTTCGTCCATCAATCTCAACCGAGTACTCGAAGATGCGATCCGGTGTGTATCCGCGGAGGCGAGCGCTTACTTCCGTCGCAGTAAGGTCCCGACGTGACCCGTTGACAATAAACTCCACGCGCTTACGCCCCCACTGATTGCTAATGACTTGAGAATATCCCGCCGATGCTGAATCGACGAACGCGTCGAAACGGCTGACCGAGGTTGAAGCCAGACCACGGTCTTGTTCTCCGCGGCATCTTCACTCAGGCGTGACTCTTATCCAGTAGACGTCCTTGGACGATTTCGACGGGCCGCGCATCGCCGCGAACGGATTCCGCTCGCCAACCGGCTCTGGGGAGTTTCCTCAGGTTTCATCCGTCAACGGATGGCAGCTCGGCCTTATCCCAGACCTCATCAAACCGATCCGCCACGCGTGGCCAGACCTCGCGCGTGCCGTCCTCGATCGAGTTGACTTTGCTCGCCAGAGACCCAAAGACAACGAAGTCGTGGCGAATAACCCTGCCTGATTGGTCGCACCGCCCATGCGGGTCGGGTAGACGCAGCGCTACCGTGTCGCCGTCACGACGCCAAACTTGCGGCATATCCTCAATGCCCGAGAATTCAGTTTCGTAAACGGAGAGCGGATCGGAAAGTCCTGCGGTCCGGAGGAACCGAAATCCCCAGCTCCGTCCACGGCTAGCCCAGATGAGACTCATTTGAGGCTCCGTAGCAGGACCTGGTCCTTCTCCCCTTTGTCTAAGTCCAGGCCGAAATTAGTCAGCATGATGCTCACGTAGTCATGCTTGTCTTTCGCATTGCGATTGAACACGTCGATCTTCTCGTTGGTCAGTTTCTTCATAAAATCAGAAAGACTGGGGCTGAATATGGCTACGACCACCTTCAGCGGGCTAGGAAGCGGGATCTTGGTCGTGATGAGGAGCACTAAAGGTGTGATCGTACTCAGCAGATATTGCGCAACCTCGCCACTCTTTTTCATTGCTAGTATCCACCCGATGGCTCGTGACAGCGGGAGCATGGCTGCTATGGGCAGGATCAGATTCAACCCGATGCGCTTGGTCACCTCTATCTTTCCCGGTTCGAACTTCGCAGATGAAAGCAGCACAAAGTCCTCGCCCACGGAAAGAGCGTCCGGGGCCATCACAAACTGACTAATAACAGCCCGAAGCTCGCTTAGCTCGCCAGCGGCCTTCTCCACGATGAGGTCCCTGAACCCGGCAACGTCGAAGTCCGGCAACAGATCAGATTTTGATAGCGCCACGACCCAGACACGGGGAAATGTGACAAGAGGTTTTCCGCCTGCCAATAGCTCGTTCTGTAGTTTCAGAAGTCCGTTCTTGAAGTTGGTGAACAACGCTTTCAGGTATCGCTCCTCCTCGCCAGAATTATCCAGCAAGCGCTGTGCATCTACCAGCAAGAAAGCAACATCTGAAGTTAACAGCGACCTAAAAGTCTCGACTCGGCGTGCAGCTTCTACTGGTCCATTCGGATCTTGCTCGAACCACTGCCCTGGATAGTCATGCCAAATCAGGCGCAAGTCCTCCACCTGCTTGGCCTTTTTCGTTCTAGCGCCGGGCACTTTTCGTCGCTTTATCGAGAATGAATAAGAGGTTGATTTCAACTGGTTCGACATCGGCAAGGAAGCCGTCTTCTTCATCCCAAGGTAGTTCTGATGAAGTCGATTGCCGTCGCTCGTGTCGTCGGCGACCACGTCAAACAGGCTCGTTTTCTGGAATTCTGGCTCCTGAGCCCCTCCATAGAAGGAGGAAAGTAGTACCGTTTTACCGCTGCCGCTCTCACCGAATACTGCAATTTGTTGCTCGCGCGCTACTTTGCTTTGTTCCATACAAGAAACCTACGGCACAGGGGCTTCCAGATGCCGTGGGCACCCACCAACTTGCGCCTGACGCCTCATCTGCGGGAGAGAATATCCCACGTCCAGCATTCCTTTTCCGGATTGCGTCAATGGCAGTCGATTGATGACATGGGTCTCCTGGACATGCCATCACTCACCAAGCACCTCGTCGAGGATCTCGGCCGTCACCGGGTCGACCATATCGGCCGTGACCACGTAGCTGTTTCGCGTGGTCTGCTCGTTGGCGTGGCCGAGGAGTCGAGATGCGAGCGTGATTCCGGCCGCCCGCTCGATCAGCGTGGCGGCCGTTCGCCGATAGATGTGCGTCGTGTACTCGTCGACGTCGATGTCCAACTTCACCAGCTCAGTGCGCTCGTCCTCGACGAATGCGCGCAGCAGTCGCTCGTAGTTGCTCACGCTCAACGAGCGACCGGTCTTGGTAGGGAACAGGAATGCCTCCGGATCCGCCTCGGCAAGCGCCAGTCGGCGACGCACGGCCGCCGCCGCCATCGACGGCAGGGCGATGCTCCGCCGCTGTCGAGACCGTTTGGGCGAATTCTTTCGGTGCGTCCCCTGCGCCTTGGTGCTCACAATTGTGCCGCTCACGATGAGGGTGGGCGGCAGCGTCGTCATGTCGACGTCACAGCGGCGCAAGCCGATGCACTCGCCGACGCGAAGCGAGGTACCGATCATTATGTCCATGCCGTCGATAAGTGCACGGTAGTTCGGCCGCGGGCCGTCGTCGCGGGTGGCCCGCCACACCTGCATGCGCCCCCGAATGGCCGTAATCTGCGCCGGCGTGAGAGCGGATTCCTTGCGCGGTGACATCGGTAGGCGTTGTACGTCGCGTACGGGGTTCTGCACCAGAGCATCGTCGCGCACGGCATATCCACACACGAGACTAAGCACTGCACGCGCTCGACGGGCTTTCGAGATCGTTTCTTCCTCCAGGATTCGCTGGAGGATGCGATCGCAGCGACCGACGGTGAGGTGCTCGAGCCGCACTCCCCCGCACCGCGGCACGATGATCACACGAGCTGTCGTCTCATACGATTCGTAGGTCGAGTACGACAGGCTGCCAGCCTTGGCTCGGGTGAGTACTTGCGACAGCCAAAGTTCTATCGCGTCGGCGATCGTGCTCGACGGCGAGAGCGCTCCGGCACCGCCCGTCGCCATAGCCCTGGCCTGTCGGTATACTTCGGCCCGTGCCTCGTCTTCGGTTCTGGCGGTGACCCCGATGCGGTGAAGGCGACCACTGTCGTCACGAGTGGATGCGCGTGCTCGGTATCGCCCGCTCGGCAGCACGTCGATGACGATGCTGCCCAGCTCGCCGGCAAGGATCTGCGGTCTAACCATGTCGGTGCTCACGCACCCAGGTGAGCACGTCCTGCACGTCGTACCGCACGAGTCGGCCGAGCTTGATGTAGGGCGGCCCGGTCTGCATAAGGCGCCAGTCTTCGAGCGTGCGCTCGGGCATTCGCAGCAGCTCGGAAAGCTCGCGCTGCGTGAGAAACGAAGGAGTGGTTTGCGTTGTAGCGTCCATGCCCAACAGGTGCACGGCGAATGCCGTGAGCACCCCGCCTATGCCGCGACGAGGCCGTATTTGCCCGGGCAACAGAGCGCATAACCCACTACTGAAGGGGGTTATTGGTCTGTTTCTGGTCACAGAGCCTGTTTCAGGCCTGTCACACAGGGTGGGCGATAGTCGCTTTCGCCGCGGAATCCTGCGCCTTCTAGTGCTGGGGTACCTGGACTCGAACCAAGAACAAATGAACCAGAATCATCCGTGTTGCCAATTACACCATACCCCAATGCCTAATCCGAAGATCGGGCCGAGTAGTAGCCTAGCCCACTTGGGCTGGAGAGGCCAAACCGAGGTGCCTCCCGGCGAGTCGAAGCCCCTCCGGCCCCGCGGTCAGGCGGCCGTCACTACCGCCAGCGCCCGATCGAGGCGATCCAGAGTTTCAGCCTGCCCGAGAATTTCCATCGACTCGAACAGCGGCGGGGAGATCTTGCGGCCCGACAGTGCGACGCGCAGCGGTCCGAAAGCAACACGCGGCTTGAGTCCCAGGCCCTCGATGAGGGTCTCGGCCAGCAGCGTGTGCACCCGGTCGGTGGTCCATTCCGCTGCCGGAATACCTTCCAGGGCGGTACGACTTGCACCGAGGATGTCGGCGGCGTTCTGCGGGAGGGAGGCGAGGGCATCCGCTTCGAGAATGAGGTCGGCGCTGCTTACGAAGAGAAAACCGAGCATGGCAGGCGCTTCGCCGAGCAGGGCGATGCGTTCCTGGATTAGCGGTGCGCCCTGGGCGAGCAGGGCCAGGTCGGCGGCGCTCGGGGTCTCGCCGAGCACGCCGGCGGTCACCAGATAGGGAACCAGTCGGGCGGCGAAGTCATCCGCCTCGAGCTGGCGAATTTGGTCGCCGTTGATGGATTCGGCCTTCTTGAGGTCGAACCGGGCCGGGTTCGGGTTGACGTTGACGACGTCGAACGCGGCCGTGAACTCGTCGATCGTGAACACGTCGCGGTCGTGCGAGAGCGACCAACCGAGCAGCGCGAGGTAGTTGAGCAGGCCCTCGGGAATGAATCCACGGTCGCGGTGCAGAAACAGGTTCGCTTCGGCGTCGCGCTTGCTGAGCTTCTTGTTCTTCTCGCCCATGACGTAGGGCAAGTGGCCGAAGCGGGGCACGAAGGTGGTCACGCCAATGTCGATGAGCGCGTGGTAGAGCGCGATCTGGCGCGGGGTGCTCGAGAGCAGGTCCTCGCCGCGCAGCACGTGCGTGACGCCCATGAGCGCGTCGTCGACCGGGTTGACGAAGGGGTACAGCGGATGCCCGTTCGGCCGCACGACCACGAAGTCGCTAAACGAGCCGGCCGGGAAGGTGATCGCGCCACGCACGAGGTCATCGAAGGAGAGCTCGGTGTCCGGCACCCGCAGGCGGAGTGCCGGGGAGCGGCCCTCGGCCCGGTAGGCGGCCTTCTGCTCCGAGGTTAAGTCGCGCTCGAAGTTGTCGTAGCCCATTTTTGGGTCACGGCCGAGGTCGCGGTTACGCTTCTCGATCTCTTCGCCGGTGACGAAACTCTCGTAGATATGGCCGCTCGCCTTGAGCTGCTCGATGACTCCGCGGTAGATGTCGTAGCGCTCGGACTGGCGGTACGGCGCCTGGGGGCCGCCGACGTCGACGCCTTCGTCCCAGTCCAGCTTGAGCCAGCGCATGGCGTCGACGAGCTGCAGAAAGCTCTCTTCGCTGTCGCGGGCCGCGTCGGTGTCCTCGATGCGGAAGATCATCTTGCCGCCGGTGTGTCGGGCGTAGGCCCAGTTGAACATGGCGGTGCGGACGAGGCCGACGTGCGGCGTTCCAGTCGGCGAGGGGCAGAACCGCACGCGAACGTCGGTTCCGGTGGCGGTAGAAAACGGGTGTGCAGTGGTATCAGACATTACTCATGATTCTAGTTGGGCAAGCCCGGACCTACTTCTGTCCGGGCCCGGACAGCGGGCCCATGATCGAGCATGGGCCCGCTTTCGTAAGATGGGCCCGACGCACGCGGCCTAGACGACCGAGGAGATTGCGAGGGCAGAAAGCAGCGCGACCCCGATGCCCGCCTCGACTAGGCCGAACACGGCTGCGACATTCTCGGTTTCGTAGGTGATGCGCGGGGCGAATCCGCGGCGATCGCACAGGTCGAGCAGGTGGCCGCGGCAGCGCGGGCACCCGGCCACCCAGTTCTCGTCGGCGAGGTCGGCGAGGTCGCCGAGGTCGATCGGTGCGGCAATACCGGCCAGCGGATGCCCGGCCAGCAGCACCAGCATTATCTCGTCTCGCCGCAGGGTCGCCACCCACAGCCCCTGCAGCTCGGCAATCTCCCCCGCGGCTGCATCGAGCGCTGTGGCCACGGTCACGGCGTGCCGCGCCGATACCGCGGCCTGGGCCGGCGGCCAGGCCTGCGCCTCCCGGTACGGTGAGGTCGTCGAGCGCGTACGCGTCGGTTACGCCGATCTGGTGGACGTCACACCCCAAAGCGTGGCGATCGGCTCGCAGACCTCAGTCATGGCCGGCCTGGGTCGGTGCCGAACCGACCATCGACCTGTTCCGCCGTCTGGATATGACAGAAGTGCGCGCCCACACTGTGGAGCTCGGTGACGCCCTGTGTGACGGTCTCGGCTTGCCTCGGCTTGATCAGGCCATCGTCAGCCGGCCGGATGCCGGTGGCCGCGACCTCGCCCGCCTCAGGCCGCCGGAACCACCGCCTCAGGCCGCGCCGGTCGGGCCCGCGTGGCGTTCCATCTCTGGAACGATCGGGACGCCGTGCCGGACGCGCTGCGCCGCGGCTAGGTACAGCCAGGCAACGCTGGGCGTACGTTCGCTGTCGGCGACGTCGAGCCCCTGGGCCCGACGTCGCCCGCCGTTATGCTTTGTCGGCGACGGCCGCAATGATCGCCTCGGCGAGGGCGCCCGATGAGGCCGGGTTCTGACCGGTGTAGAGGTTGCGGTCGATCTCCATGTGCGGAGCGAATGATTCGCCGGCGATGAAGTCGGCGCCCAGTTCGACCAGGCGGCTCTGCACCAGCCACGGAGCCTTCGGAGCCAGTCCGCCGAGAACCTCTTCGGCGTCGGTGAAGCCGGTCATCCGGTAGCCGGTGAACGGCCAGCTGTCGTCGGCACGCTGAGCAGCGAGCAGGGCGGCCGGGGCGTGGCAGAGCACGCCGAGGATGCGGCCGGTGTCGAGAGATTCGGTGAGGATGCGCCCAGAGTCGGCGTCCACAGCGAGGTCTTCCATCGGGCCGTGACCGCCCGGGTAGAACACCACGTCGTAGTCGGCCACGGTGATGTCGTCGAGGCTGAGCGGTTCATCGAGCTGGCTGGAGATGGTTCCGATGTAGTCGATGATTCGTGCTGCACGGTCCTCTCCTCCGGCCGCATCGGCACGGAGGCTGACCGGGTCGATGGTCGGGGCCACACCGCCCGGTGTGGCGATGCTGATCTGCCAGCCGGCGGCGGCGAACAGACGGTGCGGCTCGGCGAGCTCCTCAGCCCAATAACCGGTGGGGTGCAGGCTGCCGTCGTTGAGGGTCCAGTGGTCAGCGGCGCTGACGACGAAAAGTACGTGGGTCATAGTGTCTCCGTTTTCAGTGAAGTCGTTCGCGGAATTGTGCTGGGTAATTCGAATCATAGGGTCGAGATGAGCCCGCCCGTGCGAACGACCATTTTGCCGGTGTTCTCGCCGCGCATGAGGCCGAGGAACGCGTCGACACTGTTCTCGACGCCGTCGACGACGGTCTCGTCAAAGACGATCTCGCCGGAGTCCAGCCAGGCGGTCATCTCGGCGGAGAATGCCGGGAGGTGGGCCCAGTAGTTGCCGATGGTGAATCCCCTCAGGGTCAGGCCGCGGGTGACAATGTTGGATAGGTTGTTCGGACCGGCCGGGGCATCCGTGCTGTTGTACAGGGAGATAGCGCCGCACAGAGCCGCGCGGCCGCCGTCGTTGAAGGAGGCCAGGGCGGCCTCGAGGTGCTCACCGCCGACATTGTCGAAGTACACGTCGATGCCGTCGGGTGCTGCAGCGACGAGCTGGTCCGTGATCGAGCCGTCCTTGTAGTTGAACGCGGTGTCGAAGCCGTACTTGCTGGTGAGCAGCGCGACCTTCTCGGGTGATCCGGCGGAGCCGATGACGCGCTTGGCGCCCTTGAGTCGGGCGATCTGGCCGACCATGCTGCCGACGGCGCCCGCTGCGCCGGAGACGAACACGGTGTCGCCTTCCTTGAGCCCCGCGATTTCGAGCAGGCCGACGTAGGCGGTCAGGGCGGTCATGCCGAGCACCCCGAGATAGGCGGAGAGCGCGACATCCGGAAGCTCGGCAACGACGCGGAATCCGGCGGCGTCCTCCTGCACCAGGTCACGCCAGCCGTAGGCGTGGGTGACCACGTCGCCGACGGCGAAAGCCTCGTTCGCGGAGGCGACCACCCGGCCGACGGCCGCCCCGGTCATGGTCTCACCGAGGGCGAACGGCGGCACGTAGCTCTTTACGTCGTTCATCCGGCCACGCATGTACGGGTCGACGGATATGAATTCATTCGCGACACGAACCTGGCCGGCCGCAAGCTCCGGCAGGTCGACGGTCACGGTGCGGAAGTCCGCATGTGTCGGCCAGCCGACGGGACGGTTCACGAGCTGGATCTGGGTACTGACGGTGGATGAGGCCATAGTGGGCTCCTCTGCTAGTTCTAGACCGATCGTTTCACTATATAGTGGACTTATCGGTCCACAAAATTCTCCGATCGTCAAACAGGATTCAAGGAGCGTACATGGGGCGGCTGCAGACCTTTGACAGCGGCGTGGTCGTGCAGGCTGCACGAAACTTGTTCTGGGACAAGGGCTTCGACGGCGCATCCCTGGCCGATCTGGAAGCGGCTACCGGCGTGGGGCGGTCCAGCCTGTACCACGCGTTCGGCAGTAAACGCGGGCTCTTCGACGCCGCGGTCACCGACTATTTGGAGACCGTTATCCGGCCGCGGCTGGCCGGGCTGCGTGCGGGCGCGACGGATGCCTCAGCGCTGCTCGACTACTTCGACGGCCTCACCCGTGCGACGGCCAGGCAGGCGCCCTACTCGGCCCAGACCGGGTGCCTCCTGGTCAACTGCGCCGCTGGCCTCGCAGCCCACGACGAGCCGACTCGCGCCGTGGTGGAGGGATACCGCATCGAGTTGACCGATGCGCTCAGGCACGCACTCGAATCGGCCGCGGCACCGTCAGCGTCAGCGGCGGAATCCGTCGACGAGCGCGTGCGCACCCTGGCCTCCCTGTCCCTGAGCGCAATGCTCGTCGCCCGGGTGAACCGGGATGAGGCGATCGCCCTGCTGAACACGGCGTCGAACCAGGTCAGGATTTGGTTCCCCGACGAGACCGACTGAGTCCGGCGCCCGGATCCGGGCCCGGGCCTTTGCCTGGATCTTGGTGCCCGCTCGCGGGTCAGGCCGGGCGCACCACCGGGTTCACGAGCGAACCGATGCCCGCGATCGCCATCGTGATCGTGTCGCCATCGACGACGGCCGCGGGCGTGTCCAGGCGTCCGGGCAGGATCACATCACCGGGCAACAGCGTGAACACGCTCGAGGCGAACGCGACCAGGGCAGAAACCGTGTCCTCGGTCATGCGGTCGTCATCGTCGAGCGCGACCGCCTGAAATTCCTCGTCATTAATAAGCCCGCGCAGCGCCGATGACGCCTCATCGAATTCAGTCTCGATGATCGGACCGAGCGGTAAAAACGTGTCGAAGGCGCCCGCTACACCCGAAGCGAGGTTGGCCGCGGTGACGACCGTCGCGACGGTGTAGCCGAAGACGCGGCTCAAAGCATCCGCTGGCGAAACGTTCTTGGCGATCTTGCCGATGATGATGGCGAGCTGGCCGTCGACCTCGACCTGCTCCGACGCGGCCGGCAGCACGATGGCGTCGCCGGGGCCGACGACGGCGGTGTTCGGCCGCAGCACGAACGTCTCGGCCGAGACCATAGCGACGATCTTCGACCGCGGAATCACCGGCGCAAGCAGCTTCACGTCGGCCAGGGCAACCCGGTCGCCGGTCGTGTCGAAACCGGCGAACATCGGGTCGCTGGTGAGCACGACCAGTTCGTCGTCGTCAACGATGCCGAACGCGATGGCGCCCTGGTAGCTGTAGCGTGCGATCTTCACGTGTCTCATTCCCGCCCGCAAAGGCCAAAAGGTTCAGCTTAGCCGGGTGAGCCAGCCGTGACGGTCGGGCAGGCGCCCATACTGAATGTCGGTGAGTTCCTGGCGCAGCGACAGGGTGATCTCGCCGGCGGGGGCATCCGCGTCGCCGATCGTGAAGTCGCGCGCCTTGAGCTGGCCGATCGGGGTGACGACGGCGGCGGTTCCGCAGGCAAAGACCTCGGTGATGGCACCGGATGCGACACCCTCACGCCACTCCCCCAGCGTCACCTCGCGCTCCTCCACCGTCATACCGCGGTCGCGGGCGAGCTGCATGATGCTATCGCGGGTGACGCCCTCCAGGATGGATCCGGTCAGGCGCGGCGTGACGAGCGTGTCGATGCCGTGCACGAAGAACACGTTCATACCGCCGAGCTCGTCGATGTGGCTGCCGGTCTCGCCGTCGAGGAAGAGCACCTGGGCACAGCCGTTTTCGTAGGCTTCCATCTGGGGCAGCAGCGACGCGGCGTAGTTGCCGCCGCACTTGGCGGCGCCGGTGCCGCCGCGGCCCGCGCGGGAGTACTCGGTCGACAGCCAGATCTTCACCGGGGCGACGCCGTCGGCGAAGTAGGCGCCGGCCGGGCTGGCGATGACGTAGAAGCTCACCTGGTGGGCGGCGCGCACTCCGAGAAAGCTCTCGTTGGCGATCATGAACGGACGCAGGTACAGGCTGGTCTCCGGAGCGGACGGCACCCAGTCGCCGTCGATCGCGATCATCTGCCTGATCGACTCGATGAAGTCGTCGACGGACAGCTCCGGCAAAGCCAGGCGGTGCGCGGAGCGCTGCAGGCGCTGGGCGTTCTTCTCGGGCCGGAAGGTCCAGATCGAATTGTCGGCGTGCCGGTAGGCTTTGAGGCCCTCGAAGATCTCCTGGCCGTAGTGCAGCACCGACGAGGCGGGGTCGAGCAGCAACGGACCGTAGGGTGTGACGCGGGCGTCGTGCCAGCCGGCATCGACCGACCAGTCAATGGTGACCATGTGGTCGGTGAAGTGCTTGCCAAAGCCCGGGTCGGCGAGAATTTCGGCGCGTTCGGCCTCGGCGCGGGCCTCGGTCGACGGGGTGACGGCGAAGTTCAGGGGAAACGTTGTGGTCTTGCTCATTTGAGTACCTTGTCTGTCAAAAGCGTCACGATGGCGTCTCCCACCTCAGCCGTGCTGCGTCGCACCGAAGCGGAGCGGCGCGCCAGGTCGTCGGCGACCGCGTCGTTGACGCGAGCCGCGGCATCCGTCAGCCCGAGATGATCGAGCAGCAGCGCCACCGAGAGGATGGCCGCGGTCGGGTCGGCGAGTTGCTGGCCGGCGATATCGGGGGCCGAGCCGTGCACCGGTTCGAACATGCTGGGAAAGCGGCCCGTCGGGTTGATATTGCCGGAGGCTGCCAGGCCGATGCCGCCGCTGATTGCCGCTGCCAGGTCGGTGAGAATATCGCCAAAGAGGTTGTCCGTGACGAGTACATCGAATCTACCCGGATTCGTGACAAAGAAAATGGTCGCCGCGTCGACGTGCAGGTAATCAACCGCGACCTGGGGGTACTCCAGCGCCACCTCGTTCACGATGCGCTGCCACAGACTGCCGGCGAAGACCAGCACGTTGGTCTTGTGCACCAGGGTGAGGCGCTTGCGCTCACGCCCCTGAGCGACCTCGAAGGCGTAGCGCACGACGCGTTCGACGCCGTAGGCGGTGTTGACCGAGACCTCGTTGGCGACCTCCTGCGGGGTGCCACGGCGGATGGCGCCGCCGTTGCCGACGTAGGGGCCTTCGGTGCCCTCACGGACGACAACGAAGTCGACCACGCCGGGGGCGGCGAGCGGGCTCGTCACACCGGGGTAGATCGTGCAGGGCCGCAGGTTCACGTAGTGATCGAGGGCGAAGCGCAGGCCGAGCAGCAGGCCCCGCTCAATGTTGGCGTCTTTCAGCCGGGGGTCGCCGGGAACGCCGCCGACGGCGCCGAGCAGAATGGCATCGTGCTGCTGAATCGACGCGAGGTCAGCGTCGGTGAGCACGTCCCCGGTTTCAAGAAAACGCGCGGCGCCGAGCTGAAACGTGCTCGTCTCGATCGTGACGTCATCACCCGCGGTGACAGCGCCGAGCACCTTCACGGCCTCAGCGACAACTTCCGGTCCAATCCCGTCTCCGGGAATGACAGCGAGTTTGATAGTACGAGACATGCGGCTCCGAACAGTCAACGAACACCTAAATTGCGTATAGTCAAACCTTACCTTTGTCGCCGAAGTGCCTAGGCTTGTCCCCAGGGCACCACCAATGGAGAGCAGGAAATCATGAGTATCGGACTAGGAATCTTTCTGCTCGTCGTCGGCGCCATTTTAGTATGGGCCCTCGACGTGACCGTCACCGGCGTCGATCTGACGCTCGTCGGCTACATTCTGCTCGCGGCCGGAGCGCTCGTGACAATCCTCGGCATCGTGTTGATGACCCGCCGCCGCAACAGCGTGAGCACCACCCGCACAATCGCCGACCCGGCGAACGGCGAGCAGGTCACCCGTCGCGAGAACTCGATCGACGACCTGTAGCTCGGCCTCAGCACGCGAAAGCGGGTGCAGTGTTGCTCCGCGGGTGCCGAAGCAACACTTCACCCGCTTTCGCGGAAGTCTCCCGGAGTCCTTAGAGGGCCCGGCGCAGCGCCACCAGCGCCACGACGGCCGCTGCGAGCACGAGCGCGACGCCGATCCAAGCGGTCAGGCCCACACCGCTGTCGAAGGCGTGCCGGGCTGAGTCGAGCAGTTGCGCTGAAGCGTCAGTCGGCAGCTGCCGGGCGACCGCGACAGCTCCGCCGAGGGTCTCCCCCGCCGCGAGCCGCTCGGCCGCCGACAGCCCGTCGGGCAGAAGCACGGCGGCGCGATAGGACACCGTGAGAATGGTGCCGAGTACCGCCGTTCCGAGCACCGCTCCCAGCTCGTAGGCGGTTTCTGAGACAGCGGATGCCGCCCCCGCCTTATCGGCCGGAGCGGTCGCCACGATCAACTCGTTCGAAACGGTCTCCGCCGCCCCGATCCCGATTCCGAGCAGCACGAACGCGACGCCGATCCAGAACGCATCAATCTCCCCGCCGCGCAGGGCGATCGACGCGAATCCGGTGACCGACACCAAAAGCGCCACTGGAATCACCCGGGACGGGCGCACCCGGCGAGCGATCGGCACGATGACGAGCCCCGCCACGATCATCGCAGCCAGGCCGGGCACGAGTACGAGCCCGGCGTTCAGAGGTGAGAGTTCGAGCACGAGCTGCAGGTGCTGTGAAATAAAGAACAGGCAGCCAACGAGCGCCGTCACGCTGAGCAGGTTGACGCCGACGGCCCCGCTGAACGCGCCCCGCCGAAACAGGCCCATGTCGAGCATGGGGGTCGGCAGGCGCAGCTGTCGGCGCACGAACCACAGGCCCAGACCCAGACCGACGACGATCGGGGCGAGGGTGAGCCAGGTCACACCGTGCTCGGCGACGCTCTTAATGCCGTAGACGATGGGCAGCATGGTCCCGAGCGACAGGGCAATGCTCACGATGTCGATGCGCCCGGGGTGCGGATCGCGCGACTCAGTGACGATAATCGGTGCCAGCACCAGCAGCGGCAGCAGAACGGGCACGGCGAGCAAGAACACCGAACCCCAGGCGAAATGCTCAAGCAGAATGCCGCCGACGACCGGGCCGAGCGCGCTGCCGGCCGCGAACCCGGTGGCCCAGATCGCGATGGCGAGGCGACGCTGGTCACGGTCCACAAAGGTGGAGCGCAGCAGCGACAGGGTCGAGGGCATGAGCATCGCGCCGAAGAATCCGAGTGCTGCCCGGGCGAAAATGAGCCCCTCAATGCTCGGGGAGAACGCCGCGAATACCGACACCACGCCGAAACCGGTCGAACCGATGAGCAACAAGCGACGACGCCCGATGCGGTCGCCGAGGCTGCCCATGGCCACGAGCAGGCCGGCGAGCACCAGCGGGTAGATGTCGACCATCCAGAGCAGCTGCACCCCGGTCGGCCGGGTCGCCTCCGAGATGGCGGGCAGCGCAAAGTTGAGCACGGTGTTGTCGATCGACACCAGCAGCACCGGAAGCATCAGCACCGCGAGCGCCCACCATCGTCGGCGATCGTGCACGACTGTCAGAGCGGACACCGCGCCGTGCGCCTGCGGGGTCGCGCTGCTCAGGGCGGTGCTGGTCAGGTCAAGGGGCTTGGTGGGAACAACAGGGGCAGACACGATCTCAACACTCTCTGGGTAGTTTTTGCGACCACTCTTTCAGTGGCACAAGGTTTACTGTACCGGCTGGACGGTATAGTTGTCCAGCGTGAAGCCCGCCCATTTCGGTACCATGGGCCAATGTCGAAAAATGTGCCAGCATCATCCGTTCCTACCCGGAATCGTCTGCTCGATGCCTTCGAGGAGCTGCTGGTCGAGGGCGGAGAGCGCTCGGCAACGCTGGATGCCGTCGCGGCGGCCGCTGCGGTCTCCAAGGGCGGACTGCTCTATCACTTCAGCTCGAAAGGCGCCCTGATCGAGGGCATGCTGGCCCGTCTCGATGCGCTCGCGAACGAGGATGCCGAGAACATCCGCACGGCCCCGGCCGGCCCGGTCGACTACCTCATTCGAACCTCGGTGCACACCGGCAGTCCGCTCGACCGCGCCTACATCGCTGGCTCCCGCCTCGCCCAGGGTCGCGATCCACGGGCCGTGCAGGTGCTCGGCGACATTCGGCGCCGCTGGCTCTCGGTCATCGAAGACGCTGTCCACGACCCGGATACCGCCGAGGCGATCATGCTCATTAGCGACGGACTCTACGTCAACAGTTCGCTGGCCGAACACGAACTGGCGCCGCAGGAGCACACCGCCGAATCCATGACCCGGCTGATCACCCTGATCGGCCGGCTCCTGCCGCAGACCTGAACCGGATATCCCGCTGCCCACGCCGCGCGGGGCCGCAAATCGTCCTAAAACCAACCCCGGCAGTACGATTTGCGACCCTTCGGACTCACTTCGCGCGTCGGAGTCGTTTAACAGCGGATGCGAGTGGGCGCCGGCCTGGCCTGTGCCCACTCGCATCCGTTTTGAAGAGAGCTAGTCGGTGAGGACGATCTCCACCATGATCTCGGCTTCGATGGCCGCGCGAACAGAGGCCAGCAGACCGGCCGGAACCTCGGAGTCGACGGTCAGAACGCTGAGAGCCTTGCCGCCGGCCACGTGGCGGGCGATCTGCATGCCGGCGATGTTAATGTTGGCGTTACCGAATTCGCGGCCATACACGGCGACGATTCCGGGGCGGTCGGTGTAAAGCATGACGATAAGGTTCTTGGCGAACGGAACCTCGACGTCGTAACCGTTGATCTCGACGATCTTCTCGATCTGCTTGGTGCCGGTGAGGGTACCCGAGACGGAGACCTGCGAACCATCGGCGAGGGCTCCGCGCAGCGTGATCACGTTGCGGTACTCGGGCGATTCGGCGTCGGTGAGCATGCGCACGGTGACGCCGCGCTGCTCGGCCAACAGCGGCGCGTTGACGTAGGAGACGGTTTCGCTGACCACGTTGGTGAAGATGCCCTTGAGGGCGGCGAGCTTGAGCACGCTGACGTCGTACTCGACGAGTTCGCCGCGCACCTCGATGTCGACGCTCGTGAGCGGGCTGTGGGCGGCGAGGCCGGAGAAGACCTGGCCGAGCTTCTCGACCAGCGGGATGCCGGGACGCACATAGGGATCGATGACGCCACCGGCCACGTTGACCGCGTCGGGCACGAGCTCGCCCGACAGTGCGAGGCGCACTGACTTGGCGACGGAGACGCCGGCCTTCTCTTGCGCCTCGTCGGTCGAGGCACCGAGGTGCGGCGTGGTGATGATGTTGTCGAGGCCGAGCAGCGGCGAGCCGGTCGGCGGTTCACTGACGAACACGTCGAGGCCAGCGCCGGCGATGGTGCCGGCGACGAGGGCTTCGTGCAGGGCGTCTTCGTCGATGAGGCCGCCGCGGGCGACGTTCACGACGAACGCGGTCGGCTTCATGAGCTTGAGCTGGGCTGCACCGATCATTCCGGTGGTCTCCGGCGTCTTCGGCATATGGATCGTGACGAAGTCGGACTGCGCGAGCAGTTCCTCGAGGGTGACCGGGGTCACGCCGAGCTGCTGGGCGCGCGCCGAGGTGATGTAGGGGTCGTAGGCGATGACGTTGGTGCCGAAGGCCTGCATGCGCGCGGTGATCAGGGCGCCGATGCGGCCAAGACCGATGATGCCGATGGTCTTTTCGTACAGCTCGGTGCCGGTGTACTTGGAGCGCTTCCACTGACCGTCGGCGAGAGCGCCGGAGGCAGCGGGGATGTGACGGGCCAGGCTCAGGATGTGCCCGACGGTCAGCTCAGCGGCCGAGATGATGTTGGAGGTGGGAGCGTTGACGACCATGACGCCGGCCGCGGTGGCCGCCTTGATGTCGACGTTGTCCAGGCCGACGCCCGCACGAGCGATGACCTTCAGGAACGGAGCGGCCTGAATCGCTTCGGCATCCATTTTGGTGGCGGAGCGCACCAGAACGGCCTGCGCGGTGGCGAGCTCGGCGAACAGCGCGGAGCGATCCGTGCCGTCTACCTGGTGAATGTCAAAGTCGGGCCCGAGAGCATCGACGGTGGCGGGGGAAAGTTCTTCGGCGATCAGGACGACGGGCTTCGACAATAAAATCGGATCCTTAGATTGCGGGTGTTGGTGGCAGGGCAATGGGCGCCACTCTTTTTCCACCCTACCGGCTGCACAATAGAGCCATGAGCAGCGACGTAATAGACGGACTCCAACTGGCCCTGCGGGTGATTCTCGCGGTGGTCTTCATCGGCGCCGGGATCACCCATTTTCTGCCCTCGGTGCAGCGCACCATGGCAGCGATGATTCCGCAGCGACTGCGCACAGCGGGCTGGGCCAACCCGACCAACCTCGTACTGTTCACCGGGGTGTGCGAGCTGGCCGGCGGCTTCGGGTTGCTGTATCCCCCGACTATGCTGCTAGCCGCTGGGGCTCTCGTGCTGTTTCTGGCGGCGGTGTTTCCGGCTAACGCCTATGCCGCCCGGCACAAGAAACGATTCGGGCGGATCGCGATTCCGTTCGTTCCCCGACTCATCGCCCAACTGGTGCTGATGGCTCTGATCGTGGTCGCCGTGATCTAGTCAGGCGATCAGCCGACCGAGGCCGAACACCGTGGCGATGTCGAGCGACAGGGCGGCAACCGCACAGAGTCCGACCAGCAGGGTCAGCGCCTGCACTCCGAAGGCCCGGTTGCGGCCGAGCCAGAAGGCCAGGGCGTAGACCAGAACCGGCAGGAGTACCGCAAAGATCAGCACGGCCCAGCCGAAGCCGCTCAGCTGGGTGTCGAGGGACTGCGCCTGCAGGTTCAGACCGACCAGGTTGCCGATGGCTTCCCAGACGTCGTAGGCGTAGAACAGCCCGATGAACAGTGCGATGGTCAGCAGGATCCAGCGCGGCGGGCGGCGACGGTGCACGGTATTCGTACCAACGGTGCCGGTGGGCTCGAGGCCGCTCATACGGGGAGCCCCGATCCGAGCAGGAAGGGCATGGGAATCAAAACGACCGCGCCGATCAGCAACCAGACCCAGCGTGCGCGCGGCCGGCTCAGGGTGAGCCAGAAGGTCGCCCCAAACCAGATCACGGGTGCCGCCACGGCCAGCCAACCGCCGAGGGAGGTCATAAAATCGGCGACGGGATCGCCCGAAGTGAGAACCGTCGAACGCGCGAGGCGGGACACGCCAATGAACCAGCCGATCGAGTAGAGCAGGTACATTCCGGCGAGGACGCCCATGCCCACCAGCGCGGCCGAGCTCGCGGTCGCGCCATCCGATTCGGTCTTCTCGGCATCCGCTGCGGTGTCGGTGGGGGCAGCATCCGTTTTGGGAGTGGTCCACCCCTCCGGCAGGCTGGTCGTCTCGGGCGCGGCCCGACCGGTTCCCCCGGGAGCCAGCGTCGGGTCGTCGTCACCGGCCCAGTTCAGCGCATCGTCGTCGCGTGTGGCATTCATTTTTCCAGAGTATCCGGTTGCCGCCGAAGCTACCCGAACAGCGGCTTCAGAGCGGTGACCAGTTGTTGCACGCCCAACACGATGAAGAGCAGCGCGCAGATGCCCAGCGCACCGTTGGTGAACCACTTATTGCGCCATTCCCGCGGGATGCGCTTGCCGTTCAACAGTCCCAGTAGGGTGATGGCGAGAAACGGCATGAACAGTGAGCCGAGTACGCCGTAGGCCAGAATGAGGCCGATCGGTGAGCCGAGCAAAAACAGGATCATGGGCGGAAAGGTGAGCCATAACAGGTAGAACTTGAAGTATTTGCCACCGACGAGGGTGTCGGGGTGGCCGGACTTCTTACCGCGCATATTGCCCCAGAAGTCGGCGAACATGAGGCTCACGCCGTTCCACACACCGATGATCGATGAGAACGATGCCGCCCAGAAGCCCACCAGAAATCCGGTACCGACGACGACGCCGTACTTCTCGTTGAGCACCGTGGAGAGGTCGAGCAATCCCTTGTCCCCCGCGCTCAGGGTGATGCCGGCAGCGGCGACCACCTCGGCGCCGACGATGAGCATGGCGACGACGAAGATGCCGGTCATGACGTAGGCCATGCGGTTGTCGATGCGCATGACTTTCATCCAGCGCGGGGTGGACCAGCCCTTTTCGCGCAGCCAGTAGCCGTAAGCGGCGAGGGTGATGGTGCCGCCGACGCCGCCGGCCAAAGCGAGCGTGTAGAGCACTCCCCCCTCAGGAATGATCGGCACGAGGCCGGCGAGCATGGCCGGAAAGTCGGGCACGGCGATGACAGCGAGGCCGACGACGGTGATGAACATAATGCCGACGAGCACGGCGGTGACCTTCTCGAAGAAGGCGTAGCGGCCGAACCAGACCATGGTGAGACCGGCGAGACCCATGAGAACGGCCCAGACCGGCAGCGGAAAGACCGGGAACAGTGCGGCGAGGGGCAGGGCAGCCGAGGACATGGCCGTGGCGCCGTAGACGAATCCCCAGAGCATGATGTACGGGCCGAAATACCAGGTGGTCCAGTTGCCGAGGGATCGCCAGCCCTCGAAGATCGTCTTGCCGGTCGCGAGGGTGTACCGGCCGGCGCCCTCGACCAGCACGATCTTGAGGATCACACCGAGAATGACCGCCCAGAGCAGGGCGTAGCCGTAGCGCGATCCGGCCACCAGGGTAGCGACCATATCGGCCGCTCCGACGCCGGTCGCGGCCACGACCAGTCCGGGGCCAACGATCTTCCACTTGGGCAGGGTGCCGTCGAGGAGTGCCGGCGCGACCAGCTTGTTGTCGTCAGTGTTCTTGCCTGAGGTCATGAGCAGTGCCGGCCTTACGCGTCTTTGTGTATTGGCTATCCGCGGATTCGTGCAGCGGTCTCCTCGACTCTACGGGAGTTCTCGCAGCCCACAGGTGGCACCATTCGCTCAGCCAACACTTTACGCACGCCAGAATTCAGGAGAACGCCTTGGCGATGCTGATGACGGCCGGAGTGAGCAACACAATGAACAAGACCGGCAAGATACAGAACACCAAGGGAAAAATGACCTTGACCGGTACCTTCATGGCTTGTTCCTCGGCCCGCTGGCGCCGCCGCAGCCGCATCTCGCCGGCCTGAACGTTCAGCACGTTGGCGATCGCAATGCCATAAGTATCAGCCTGAATGACCGATCGGGTAAACCGCCGCAGATCCGCCGATGACGTGCGGTCAGCGAGCAACTGGTACGCGTCTTTGCGTGAGCGACCGATGCTCATATCCTGCAGGGTGCGAATGAACTCCTCCGCCAACGGACCTTTTCCGTTCGTCGCAGCCTTGGCCATGGCGGCCTCAAAACCCAGGCCGGCCTCCACCGCGATGGTCATCTGATCCAGCGTGTCGGCGAGCGCGTTCTGGATCAGTTCCTGCCGTTCCTGCCCACGGCTCAGCAGGAGCAGGTCGGGCGTGAAAAAACACACAATGACCAGAAGAAAACTGAGCGCAAAGCGCAGCGGTACCGGATCCACGCTGATCCATAACCCGGCCAACAATCCCCCGGCAGCCCCGATCAGGGGTTTGGCGATCAGTATGCGGTCAATCTCCCAACCGGTCGGGTGGCCGGCCAGGACCCGGCGACGCTCAAGCCAGCCGAGATACCCCCGGGGAATCAGGTCGCGACCTCGAGCGACAACCGACCCGCCAGCAGCGGCCTCGTACGGCGTCAGAACGCCGACCGTTTCGGTGACGACGCGCTGCCTGCGCCCGCTCACCAGAATGCCGATGAGTGTTCCGAACCCACCAGCGATGGCCACGGCGGCAAGAATAGCGATGACTGATGGCATGGGATCCTCCTAAAATTTCACCTTGACGACGGCCATCATCCAGATGCTGCCGACGATGAGCAGGATGCCGGCGACGATGAGGGCAAGAATTCCCCAGATGGTCCCCAGGAAGCCGGCGAAGTAAGTCGGCTGGGTCAACAGTAGGAACATGAAGACGCCGATCGGCAGGAGGATGAGCACGTACGCTGACATCTTTCCTTCGGCAGCCAATGCTTTCACCTGCCGGCGGATCTGGTTTCGCTCGCGAATGGTGTGTCCAACCTGGTCGAGCACCTGAGACAGGTTGCCACCGGTCTCCTGGTTGATGGCGATCGCCTGCGCGACCCATTCGAAATCGTCGCTGCGCATGCGCGCGGCGGTGTTGCGCAGGGCGTCACCGAGGTCGCGACCGATCCGGTTCTCATTGACGACGCGGGCGAATTCTTCGGTCGTCGGCGACTCCGTTTCGTGCGACACGGCATCCACCGTGCGCAGCAGGCTGTGGCCGGCACGGAGACCGCCGGCGAGCAGGCCCAATGACTCGTCAAGCTGGTCGGCGAACTTGGCTCTGCGGCGGCTGGTGCGCGCGTTCAGCAGGACCCCTGCACCGAGCGGAGCGAACGCCATGCAGATGAGCATGATGGGCAGCGTCCAGGCGGTGCCGGAACCCAGCAGAAGGCCAACGAGCGCGAGCACGATAGCGGCCGTGATGACCATGAGCACGAACCCCGATGGCTGCATGCGGATACCGGCCAACTCCAGATCCGCAGCGCTGAACGGTAACTTTCCGCGCCGTCGGATCACTGCATCGATGGCTCCAACCGTATGGTCGGTCATTTTGGTGAGCATCGAGGTCTGGGCGGTCCCTGGTGCCCGGCGACGCTCCAGTGAAACGCTCGGCCCTGACGGGGCAATGACTAGGAATAGCAGCACCAGGAGGGCGGTCAGTCCGGCGGCGATGCCGACGTAACCGATGATGGGGTTCATCGCCTACTCCGCGTCATCAAATCGGCCTGAAACACAGTCGGCGAGAGCGGAATTCCCATTTCGCGGAACTTGTCCGCGAATCGCGGCCGTACCCCGGTCGCAACGGCGTGGCCGAGCAGGTGACCGTCCTCGTCAACACCGGCACTGAAATCGAAGACGAAGGCGTCCTGGAGCGTGACGATATCGCCCTCCATACCCTGCACCTCGGTGACGTGGGTAATCCGTCTGGTCCCATCCTTGAGCCGACTGATCTGCACAATCACATCGATGGCTGACGAGATCTGCTCCCGGATGGCGCGCAGCGGCAGGTCCATCCCCGCCATGAGAACCAGCGTTTCCAGTCGGGCGATCGCGTCTCGTGGGGAGTTCGAGTGCACCGTTGAGATGGACCCCTCATGACCGGTGTTCATGGCCTGAAGCATGTCGAGGCTCTCACCGCCACGGCACTCGCCGATCACGATTCGATCCGGTCGCATTCGCAGAGAGTTCCGCACGAGATCCCTGATGGTGATCTCGCCCTTGCCCTCAATGTTGGCCGGTCTCGATTCGAGACGGATGACGTGGTTCTGCTGCAACTGGAGCTCAACGGCATCCTCGATGGTGACGATGCGTTCGTTCGAGGGAATGAAGCCGGAGAGCACATTGAGCAGCGTCGTTTTTCCGGTTCCGGTGCCGCCGGAAACAATAATATTGAGCCGGGCCATTACACACGCCTCAAGCACCTCTGCCATGTCGACACTCAGCGTGCCAAATTTGAGGAGGTCGGCAACGGTGAAGGGTTCGCGTGCGAACTTGCGAATCGTGAGGGAGGAACCATCCACGGCCAGCGGCGGGATGATGGCATTGACGCGTGATCCGTCGGCGAGGCGAGCGTCCACCAGCGGGGAGGACTCGTCGATGCGACGGCCCACCTTCGCGACGATCCGCTCGATCACCCGACGCAGTTGGGCCTCGCTCGTGAAGCTTGACTCGCTGAGGGCGAGTTGACCGTTGCGTTCGACGAAGATCTGCTCGTGGCCATTGACCATGATTTCGGTCACGCTCTGGTCGGCCAGCAGCACTTCGAGCGGTCCGTAACCGAGAACATCGGCTCCGATCTCCGCAATCAAGCTCACGCGCTCTTGCGGGCTCAACGGGACCTGCTCGGCTGCGACAATGCTGCTCAGCTCAGCCCGGGCATAGGCGTGGAGTTGTTCTTCGCTCAGACTCGAATCATTCAGGCGTGACCCGATGCGTCCAAAAAGCTCCTGAGCCGCCCGCTCCTTGAGTTCGGCCAGTGGATCGACCCTGGCCGACGATGCCGGCTCCGGAACAAACGTTGTCTGGGGCTCAACCGCGGGCTGGTCTGGTGCCGCAGTGCCGACCGTGGCAGGCGCCATCGGGCCGGGATCGGTGTCCTTCGTGGCGAAGCGGTGCTGCCTGCTCGCATTTCGCGCGGCGTCTACTCGTTCATTCAGGTTCATGAGATAACCACCCTTCTATGTAGATGACCGCGTTTCACCGGGGCATTGGGTTCAAATCGCGCGACGAGCTTGGACAGGGCAACGGAGCCGGGATTTCTACCGCCGTCCTCAAGCAAGGGGATACCACGATTGGTCGAGAGGGCCACAAGATTGGAGCGCGGAACCGCAACGTCAACCGGCACGCCGGTAATCGACTCAATGTCGCGCACGCTGAGACCACTTTTTCGATCGGCGAGGTTCAGCACCACGTGACGAAACTGCGGCATTAGGCCGATTCGGTTCAGAACGGCAATCTCCTTTCGCAACCCCCTGGCACTCGGCACAGACATGTCACATAGGAACACCGCATCCGTAGCGAGCTCGATCGCCGACAGCGCGTGGTCGCCCAGACCGGGGGCCGTGTCGATGACGACATACCGGAACAGCTCCGAGAGCTGCCGGATCAAGCGGGACAGTTGCTCGCCGGTCACCCGGTCTCCATTATCGGGTTCGGCGGCACCGCACACGGTGAAGAACCCGCTGTGGTGCAGCACGAGTAGGGTCTTGAGCGCCACCGTGTCCTTCTGGTCCAGTGCCCTGACCACATCGGGAAGCGTGTACGCCGGGTCGAGCGAGAGCGCCGACGCGACATCCCCGAATTGCACATCCGCGTCGACAAGCACGACCGACATCGGGGCCTGCCGGGCCAGGCCGACGGCCAAGTTCGTGGCAACCGTGGTCTTTCCGAGGCCGCCCTTGGGCGCCACAACCGCGATGACTCTGCGTCGAATTACCTCAACGACGGGAGGAAACGGTTCGATTGAGGGGGTGAGGTTCGTCGCCAGTACCTCGACTTCCCGCTCGAGATCCCGCTCTAGATCCCGGTGGGTCGCGACAGCACTCCCCCTCTCAGACGCGATCCCGCTGGACACGGTGCCGACCACCTCGTTTCTCGGGCTGAGCACGCTGTGAGCTGTCATGCCGGTGTCCCATCCACTGGTCACGGATCGGCTCTCCGCTGAGTTCACGATTCCGATTCCCGGGTACAACCGCGCGAGCCCGGCCGAGATCTCGTCGGCCCTCGCTCGAGGGAGGAACGCGCCCAGGAGGGCTATGTCCGGTCGATCCGCGGCCAAGAGAGTGCCGAGAACGGCCGCGGAGCCAAATGTTGGAGGTTGCCGCTGCACAATGTGGATTGCTGATCCGAGCAACCCGTGCAGCCTCGTCTCAAAATTGTGGCTGTGACCGAGGAGCAGGATTCGGTTCATTGAAACACCTGGGCGGCATCGACCATGCCCGAGCCGTCCTCGCTGGCAGTGGACGGCTCAATGGTGAGCCACACCGTGCCAAACTTCTGGCCCCACACAAGTTTCGCGACGTCAGGCGTTGTGCGAGCAAGGGTGACCATGACCACGCTGACCGGTGCGGCCGCGGCATCACTATTTTCGACCGTGGTCGTTGAGCCTTGCTGCACCCCCGTGACGAGTACCTTGTGAAAGACCTGCTTGGCGATCGACACGTCGTCGGCGCTGCCGGCTGGTTTAATCGTCGAGGCGATCACCACGCCCACGGTATCGCCGGCCTTGATAGCGCCTCCGACGACCTGTTCAACCGGGAGAGCAATAGTGATGGCCTGCATGCCGGCCGGGAGAGCGACCTCGCCGCGTGCGGCCAGCTCGTCGGCGCCGATGAAACGCGCGGTGATGATTTGCTCACCGGGTTCCAGCGCCGCGCTCGTAACCATTCCCGTCAGCGTGCTGAGCTTCGTGACCCGGCCAGGAACAGCCGCGATCGCCGGAATCCGTTTCTCTTCGATGAACGAACGGATATCCTCCGCCGGAGTTCCCTGCGGTACCGCTTGCGAGACCACGTAGACAGAAATGATCTCGGCGCCGTTCGCGGCGCGGGCATCGGCGCCGCTGACGTAGCCGGTGAGAACGACTGTGCCGACCAGGGCGAGGATGATCGCAACGATCGCGCCGATGAGTCGAGTTTTCATTTCATCTCCTACTTGATCAATCTGACGATGGGGCCATTGAGGGTGGGGCCGCCGAGCTCGAAGGCACTGTCTATCGTGACGAGTTCGGTGAAGACGCCTTGGATACCCCTCCAATTTCCGTTGGGACAGCTGGAGGGACTCGGCGGGCACAGCGGGGCCAAGGGGTCAATAACGCTGTTGGACGGGAACTTCCACCCCGTGACGGTGAAAGCGGCGAAGGCATAGATGCGATACTCGGCAGTATTGCCGCTACCCCGCACGAGATCGTAGATGGGAACGAGAATCGGCTTGTCCTTGACACTCTCCAGCTTGGGCTTACAGACCGCCGGCACGGACGCGCCCGGGTCGCTTCCCACCCACAACTCACCGAGCGAATTGAGGTTCAAGCTGAGGTTAATCGTGGCAATGCAGGGAGACGTGGTGTTGTCGAGCCAACCGAACCCACCAGCGATGACCTCGGTCGACGGATAACGTTTGCAGGTCTTGTTGGTGTCCGTGCGGATGGTCATGTGCTGGCCCGGCCCGACCAAAGACTGCTGAAACTCGCACCACGAGAGAGCGAGGGCCAGAACCGGCCCCGATCCGGGGCCACCCCATTCGGCCGTCGCCGCAGCCTTGACCGTCGATGACGTGATTCCGAGAACGGCTGCGAACGGGTGGCTCATGGCGGGGGCGTTAGTTCCTGCAACACGAGTACTTGCCCTCACGGTGACTTGGTTGCTGATCGAGAAATCGGGAGTCAGCACGTTTGCGGCGCCGTCGTTGGCGTTCTCGTTGGTGTACTTCGCTGCGAGAGCGGTGGGGTTGGTGCAGACTCCGTCTGCACAATCCTGGGCGATCGCGATTGCCGCAGCATCCGCCCCATTCTGCAGTTGTCCACGTTCGGCGTACAGCGCACCGACATCAACGGCGAAGGCGACGGCTCCAATGAGCGGCACCATGAGGACGGCGACGAGAATAGAGGTTGCGCCGCGTTCCGACTGTAGTTTGCGCCTTAGCCACCGCATTGCATGACTCCCTTGCCGGTTAGAGGAATAGTGGAGCCGAAATACCCAGTGAGAAAATCGAAACTGTAATTTACGGTTACCGTGACGCTCGACCCGGCCACACACTCGAGGGGACTGACTGTGACGTTTGCGGCGACCAGTGCCGGGCTGAGCGAGGGAGCCGCGTTGACGGCGACCGTTTTCGCCGGGGGGGCATTATTGTGAATGGCCATGTACCGCGCACCTTCACGAGCCGCATTGGTGATGGAGATCTGTGCGTTGTAGACCCGCCCAAACTCAAAGATTCCGAATACGAGTAGAACGAGGACGGGGAGGAGGAGCGCGAACTCAACAGCCACCGCGCCGCGTTCACCCGCTATGCGGCGGAATCGGGTCATCTGCTTGCCCTTCGGTGTTCGCGGCGGCTTTCGAGACGAAAGCCGCCGCTGCACGCGTGCAGCCGGCCAGATGGTCGGCTGGTGTGAGTGGTGGCTGGTAGGACTAGAGGAGAGCGGTCTTGACCAGACCGAACTTGGTGTTGAGTGCGATACCGATTGCGGTGACCGTAGCGATGACAACGACAGCAATGAGCGAGACCATGAGGCCGTATTCCACCGCGGTGGCGCCCTCCTCGTCGGTGCGCATGCTGTTGATGAGAGCCTGGATCTGTGTGTAGAACTTCATTTCGGATTTTCCGTTCTATCTGAGGCCGGCCTGTGTTGACCGTGCACGTGGGTGATGCTGATGCCCGCGAGAGCGATAAACCATCCCAGGGCGAGCGTGACGAGTCTGGGTGGCGACTGTGGGGCGTTCGGAGTTTCCGCGTTGATCTCAACGCTTGGTTGCGTTCAGGCGAGCGCGAAGAGGCGGTGAGATTCGAAAGAAACACCTTGAACAGCGAAGACGTGGTCGACGGACCAGACGTCTCGAAGGCGAGCTACGGCGTGATTGCGGTCTGAACCAAACCAAACTTGGGGTTCAGGGCGATACCGATTGTTCTGACGGTGCCGATGACGACAACCGTGATCAGAGGAACCATGAGACCGGTCTTCACCGCAGTGGCACCTCTTCGTCGGTGCGCACGCTGTTGATGAAAGCCTGGATTCGGGTCGAGGTCTTCACGATTCTTCCAATCTGTCACTGGCCGGTTCGGGTAACCAAGCGAGTGATCACAAACTATCGGCGTCTCAATATTGCTCACGAGCCCCACAACTGGGGGCGCTGTTGCGGACACACCAACTGGGGGTAGACCGGTCATTTATGGTTCGACGGGCCGCAGACAAGCTATGAAAAAGCAGCCTGCCCGGTCAGATTGCCGATGAGCGAAATGACATGCTGCTTTCGCGGTCGGGGCGTATCAGCTGGTCTTGCCCACGTCCCGGTCGTCGACCAGACCGGCGACCGTGCGACAGACGCCGAACACCCAACCGAGAATGCCGAGCAGGCACACCCGCTCGGCGAGCCCCAGAAGCCCGGGAAACACAGTGCTGCTCAGGCCGAGAAAGAGAATTCCGGCCACGCCAAGAACCGAGAAAACGGATGCCACGGCGCGCGACCGCGGCAACACCCGACTTCTCGACAACCAGGCGGTGAGCACGCAGATGCCGGCGAGTGCGGCCAGAAACCCGATCGTGGCCACGGTGAGGTGAATCGTACCGGCAACGGATTCCGCCGTCAGGCCCCTTTCGCCCGCCACGAGAATATCGGTGGGGAAGAAGGCAAGCACCCCGGAGCTGAGTCCTCCGATAAAAAACAGCCACAGACCGATCCGCTGCAGAACTCCGGCACTCCCGAGAGTCGATAGGGCAACAACGGCAGCGATGCAGGTGATCATGCGACCGACGAAATTCAGGTTCATGATCCAGCCGAAGGGGCCAACGGCAAGGTTACTCTCCGCCTCGCTGATCGCACTGTAGTGCGGCGGAAGAAACTGCAGCACGATGTCCACGAGCACATAAACGACGACACCGACCATGGCGACCTGCGCCGCTGTTCGACCCGAAGAACGGGCGCAGCGCGGGGCGGTCGTGCGGGGCAGGGACGCCTGTGTGACCGTCATGCCGCTCCTGTGTCTCGTAGTACAAGGTGGGACCGGTCAAGTTCGACCGGTCCCACTCTGTCACGCTCTGATGTCAAGAACTACGGGCGAGCGTTTCAGTCGGAGAAGGCGACGGTGCGCGCCGTACCGTCGTAGCCGCCAGCGGGAGCGGTGAGCCCGACTAACGCTCCCACCGTGGGCGCGACATCGAGCGTGCGGGCGGGCTGAGAGGAGACCCCCGCGACCACCCGTGGACTACCGCCGGACACGAAGAAGGGGATGGGTTCTGTCGCCGGGTGGCCGTGATTGCCCGGGATGGGGTTGGAGGCGACCGACGGATCTGAAAAATGCCAGCCCGCCCGGCAGTACGCCACCAGATCACCCGCTTCGACGCCCAGCCTGAGGTCGGCGGGGTTCGCGATCGACAAGACTCCCGGATGCGCCGCAACGAGAGCGAGTACCTCAGCCAAGCCGGCGTCACGGGCCGCGGACGGCCCGGTCCAGCAGAGCAGGTCTGCCCCGCCGTTCTGGGGGATGGCGATCTGCGCGCGTAGGTCTGCACGTGACGAGAGGATCTGATCCACGGAGATGACGTTCGAGGGGATGGACCAGTCCATCGAATGATCGGCGAGGACGATGAGCACGCTGCTCTCCCACGTTCCAGCAGCGACCAGATGGTCCACGAATCGCCCGATCTGGTTGTCGGTGTCCTTGAGCGCGACAGAGAGCATAACGGAGGTACCGCCGGCCGCGACCAGGGTCAGACACCCGCGGCGGTCAAAGACCGGGAATTCGGCGCTCACAGCACACGGCTCACGGATTGGGTTCCCGCGGCAACCTTCCACGACGTGGACAGCGTGCTGGACGCTGCCTGGCTGGTGCGTTCAGAGAGCACATACCAGTCCATTCGCAGGGCGCCCGGTGTGACTTGGAGAACCGCAAATCCGTGCGAGTCGAAATCCAGATACTTCATGTGCGGGTTCGAGCCCTGGAACGCTTGCTCGACGGCAACCGACGCCGTATGTGGGGGCGTCCCCCGGATGTCGTCGAGATTATCGCTGGTGACAGAGGTGCAGACCAGCTCAGCGGCCACGGAGGCTCCGTTAAACGGGTAGATCAGCGGGTCAGCCGGAACGTGGCACGCCCACGCCAAGTGGATATCCCCCGTGAGGAAGACCACGTCCGTGATCGCGTTGTCTCGCAGGTGACTGATCACTCGGCTCCGGTCGGCCGTGTAGCCGTTCTACTGGTCGACGTTGTAGGGAACGCCGTCGATCGTGGTCGATCCGAGCAACTGCCCCACGGCGCTGATTTCCTGCGCGCTGAGCGTGGAAGGGAATCGCACGGGGGTGATCATGACCGGGTTGCCGATCAGTTTCCACTGGGTCTGCTGCGAGGAGAAGCCGTCGAGCAGCCAGGCCATCTGGGCGTCTCCGGTCAGGGTGCGCGCCGGACTGCTGATCGCTGGATCGACGATGTTCGACGCCTGCTGGCTGCCGGAGGTGCGCAGGTCCAGCATAGAAATACTCGCGAGAGACCCGTACTCGAAGCGACGATAGATATGCCCACCTAGTTCGAACCGCACCGGCATCCATTCCGCATACGCCTGCATGGACACGGCCTTGCGGTCCGTCCAGACACCTTCAGGGCCTTCCGTGTGATTCTCCGCCCCATCCGACCATGCGTCGTTGGCGAATTCATGATCGTCTCAGGTCATCTCGACCGCAGGATCGTGCGGTCGCACGACGATGTCCCTGGCCTGATACTCGCCGGGGCCGTACTCGTACAGGTAGTCGCCGAGATGCAGAACGATGTCTAGATCGCCGCGGTCTGCAAGATAGCGGTACGCCGAGAAATACCCGGCCTGCCAGTTGCTGCACGACACCACACCCAGGCGCAGTCGATCCACCGCCGCCCCTGCGGCCGGTGCGGCGGACTGGGCTGCCTGGCTGGACACGTTCGTGGTGGCGGCTCCGGCGAATGCGAGTACGCCGGCGGTGCGCAGCAGATCACGTCGATTTAAGAGACTCATGCCCTCCAGGCTGGGGACCCCGTTCGGAGGCCCCAGCGCTTTCGAGGTATGTTCACCCGATGTTCTTCAGGGGTTCGTTGCCCGTCCATTCCGTCGGTGAACGCAGCAACAGGGCCAGCCGAGAACGGCTGACCCTGTTGCTGACACGCTCGGTATGGCTACCGGAGGCGCCGGTTAACGCGAAACCGAACCGTCGGTGTAGTCGTCGTCGTTCGATGCGTTCCATGCGAAGAGCTTGCGCAGGCTGCGGCCGGTGGCCTCGATCGGGTGCTTTTCGCCCTTCTTGCGCAGGGCGAGGAACTCGACTCCGCCGTTGTCCTGATCGGCGATGAAGCGCTCGGCGAACGCGCCGCTCTGGATGTCGGCGAGAACGGCCTTCATGTTCTCCTTGACACTCGGGTCAATGACGCGCGGGCCGGAGACGTAGTCGCCGTACTCGGCGGTGTCGGAGACACTCCAGCGCTGCTTGGCGATGCCACCCTCCCACATGAGGTCGACGATGAGCTTGAGCTCGTGCAGCACCTCAAAGTAGGCAACCTGCGGCTGGTAGCCAGCCTCGGTGAGAACCTCGAAGCCGTACTGGATCAGCTGTGAGGTGCCGCCGCAGAGCACTGCCTGCTCGCCGAATAGGTCGGTTTCGGTTTCTTCGGTGAAGGTGGTCTTGATGCCGGCGGCGCGCAGGCCACCGATCGCCTTGGCGTAGCTGAGGGTGAGCGGCCAGGCTTGGCCCGAGGCGTCCTTCTCGACGGCGACGATCACGGGAACGCCGCGACCGGCTTCGAACTCGCGGCGCACGGTGTGGCCCGGACCCTTCGGGGCGACCATGACGACGTCAACGCCGTCGGGCGCAGTGATGTACCCGAAGCGGATGTTGAATCCGTGTCCGAAGACGAGGGCCTTACCGGTAGCCAGGTTCGGCAGCACGTCGTCCTTGTACAGGTGACGCTGCACCTGGTCGGGCGCGAGGATGACGATGACGTCGGCCCAGGCCGCGGCATCCGCTGTGGACAGCACGGTGAAGCCGGCTTCTTCGGCCTTGGCCTTGCTCTTGGAGCCGTCCTTCAGGCCGATCTTGACCTCGACGCCGGAGTCGCGCAGGTTCTGCGCGTGGGCGTGACCCTGCGAGCCGTAGCCGATGACGGCCACCTTCTTGCCCTGAATGATCGACAGGTCGGCGTCTTTGTCGTAGAAAATCTCAGACAATGTGTTTCTCTCCTTATTAATGACGTGCTGGTTAGTTTTTGAAAACTCGTTCGGTGATGGATTTGGAACCGCGGCCGATGGCGAGCAGGCCGGACTGGGCGAGTTCCCGAATGCCGAACGGCTCGAGTACCCGCAGAAGTGCCTGGGTCTTTCCGCTGTCGCCGGTGACCTCGATCACGACGGCATCCGTGGCCACGTCGACGACGCGGGCGCGGAACAGGTTGACCGCCTCGAGCACCTGCGACCGGCTCGTGTTGTCGACCTTGACCTTGATCAGCAGATGTTCGCGCTGCACGGACTGGACCGGGTCGAGCTCGACGATCTTGATGACGTTGATCAGCTTGTTCAGCTGTTTGGTGACCTGCTCGAGCGGTATGTCTTCGACATCGACCAGAATCGTGATGCGGGACAGACCAGGGATCTCGCTGTGGCCGACGGCCAGGCTTTCAATGTTGAAACCGCGACGCGCGAACAGGCCGGCGACGCGCGTGAGCAGGCCGGGCTTGTCCTCGACGAGCAGACTCAGTACGTGGCTCGTCACGGTTACTCTTCTCCCCAGGTCGGTGCGTGATCTTTGGCGTACTGAACGAAGCTATTACTTACGCCCTGCGGAACCATCGGCCAGACCATGGCGCCGGGGCTCACGATGAAGTCGATCACGACCGGGCGGTCGTTGGTGGCGAGCGCCAGTTTGATGGCGTCATCCACCTGGTCCTTGCTGGTGACCCGGATTCCGAGCGCGCCATAGGCATCCGCCATCTTGACAAAGTCGGGCACCATCGCGGTGCCGTGACCGGTATTGAGGTCGGTGAAGGAGTGCCGTCCGTCATAGAACAGCGACTGCCACTGACGCACCATGCCGAGCGAGGAGTTGTTGATGATCGCAACCTTGATCGGGATCTTGTTGATCGTGCAGGTGGCCAGTTCCTGGTTAGTCATCTGGAAGCAGCCGTCACCGTCGATCGACCAGACCACCCGGTCGGGTTCAGCGACCTTGGCACCCATCGCGGCCGGCACGGAGTAGCCCATGGTGCCGGCACCGCCGGAGTTGAGCCAGGAGTTGGGGCGTTCGTACTTGATGTACTGCGCCGCCCACATCTGATGCTGGCCGACCCCGGCCGCGTACACGGCCTCGGGGCCGGTGAGCTCGCCGATGCGCTGGATCACGTATTGCGGGGCCAGCAGGCCGTCGGTCGGCTCGGTGAAGCCGAGCGGGAACTCCGCCTTCAGTCCGTGCAGGTAGGTCCACCATTCGGCGGTGTCTGGTGCGCCGCCCTGGGTAACCTCGGTCCACGCAATGGTCAAGTCGGCGATGACGTCCTTGGCATCACCAACGATGGGTACATCGGCCAGGCGGATCTTGGAGATCTCGGCCGGGTCGACGTCGACGTGCACGATCTTCGCGTTGGGTGCGAATTCGCTGATCTTTCCGGTCACCCGGTCGTCGAAGCGGGCTCCGAGCGAAATGATGAGGTCTGCCTCCTGCAGCGCGAGCACGGCCGGAACGGTGCCGTGCATGCCGGGCATGCCGAGGTGCTGCGGGTGCGAGTCGGGAAAAGCGCCGCGGGCCATCAGGGTCGTGACGACCGGAGCGCCGGTTGCCTCGGCGAGGACGAGCAGTTCGGGCGAAGCGTGGGCGCGAATGACACCACCCCCGACGTAGAGCACGGGCTTCTTCGCGGCCAGCAACAGCTGGGCTGCGGCCTGCACCTGCTTGCCGTGAGCCTTGACGATCGGTCGGTAGCCGGGCAGGTCGAGCTTGGGCGGCCAGATGAACGGCGCGAGGTTCTGCTGCGCGTCCTTGGTGATGTCCACGAGCACCGGTCCGGGGCGGCCGGTGGAGGCGATGTGATAGGCGGAGGCGATCGCGGCCGGAATCTCTTCGGCGCGGCGAGCGAGAAAGGAATGCTTGGTGATCGGCATGGTGATGCCGATGATGTCGGCCTCCTGGAAGGCGTCCGTTCCCATCGAGGTGGAGAACACCTGGCCGGTGATCGCGAGCAGCGGAACCGAGTCCATGTAGGCATCCGCTATGGCGGTGACGAGGTTGGTCGCGCCCGGACCGCTCGTGGCGATCGCGACGCCGACCCGGCCGGTGGCCGAGGCGTAGCCCTCCGCCGCGTGGCCGGCACCCTGTTCGTGGCGCACCAGGATGTGGCGGATCTTGTCTTGCGTCATGAGCTCGTCGTAGAGCGGAATGACGGCGCCGCCCGGGATGCCGAAGACGTCGGTGACGCCGAGCAGTTCGAGGGTGCGAATGATCGCCCCCGAGCCGGTGAGCATCTCCGGCTCCGCCGAGGCGGGAGCCGAGGGCACGGGAGTGGGTTCCGTGGTCATGGTCAATGAATCCCTACTTCGAAATCGGTCGTTTCGATGATCTTCGCGTGCCACGGGGGCACACGGGTTAGCCCGTGATGGCGCCTTCAGCGGCGGAATGCACGAGCTTCGAGTACTTCGCGAGTACGCCACGGGTGTAGCGAGGGGGAAGGGGCGCCCAGCCATCTCGGCGGGCGGCCAGCTCTGCAGGCGCGACCAGTAGGTCAAGCGAGCGAGCTGCGATATCGACCCGTATCGGATCCCCATCGCGCACGAAGGCGATTGGACCTGCGTCCACCGCTTCGGGTGCTATATGGCCGATGCACAGTCCGGTTGTGCCGCCTGAGAATCGACCGTCCGTTAATAGTAGTACATCGGAGCCGAGCCCAGCGCCCTTGATGGCGGCGGTGATCGAGAGCATCTCGCGCATGCCCGGTCCGCCCTTGGGTCCTTCGTAGCGGATGATGACGACGTCACCCTTGTAGATTTTGCCTTCGGTCAGGGCGTCCATCGCGGCGCGTTCCCGCTCGAACACCCGGGCCGGGCCTTCGAAGACGGCGGCGTCGAAGCCGGCGGTCTTCACCACAGCGCCTTCGGGCGCGAAGCTGCCTTTGAGAATGGTGATGCCGCCGCTCTTGTGGATCGGGTTGTCGAGGGTGCGCAGCACCTCACCGTCGAGGTCGGGCGGGTCGATCTCGGCGAGGTTCTCGGCCACCGTCTTGCCGGTCACGGTGAGCGCGTCGCCGTGGATGAGTCCGGCCTCGAGCAGCGCACGCATGACGACGGGCACGCCGCCCTGGCGGTCCACGTCGTTCATGACGTACTTGCCGAACGGCTTGAGGTCGCCGATGTGCGGAACCTTGTCGCCGATACGGTTGAAGTCGTCGAGGGTCAGCTCGACCTCGGCCTCGCGGGCGATGGCGAGCAGGTGCAGCACGACGTTGGTGGAGCCGCCGAAGGCCATGGCCACGGCGATGGCGTTCTCGAATGCCTTGCGGGTGAGGATGTCGCGGGCGGTGATACCGAGGCGCAGCATGTTGACCACGGCCTCGCCGGAGCGGTGGGCGAAATAGTCACGGCGACGGTCAGCGGATGCCGGGCTCGCCGAGCCGGGCAGACTCATTCCGAGTGCTTCCGCGACACTGGCCATGGTGTTTGCGGTGTACATACCGCCGCAGGCGCCCTCGCCCGGAGCGAACGCGCACTCGATGCGCTTCGCATCCGCTTCACTCATGCGGCCGGCCTTGACCGCGCCGACGGCCTCGAACGCGTCGATAATGGTGATGTCTTTTTCGGTGCCGTCGCTGAGTTTGACCCAGCCCGGGGCGATCGATCCGGCGTAGAGGAACACGCTCGCGAGGTCGAGGCGGGCGGCGGCCATGAGCATGCCGGGCAGGGATTTGTCGCAACCGGCCAGCAGCACGCTGCCGTCGAGACGTTCGGCCTGCATGACGACCTCGACCGAGTCAGCGATGACCTCACGCGAAACGAGGGAGAAATGCATGCCCTCGTGGCCCATCGAAATGCCGTCGCTGACCGAGATGGTGCCGAACTGCAGCGGGTAGCCGCCACCGGAGTGCACACCTTCCTTGGCCGCCTGCGCCAGGCGGTCGAGCGACAGGTTGCACGGCGTGATCTCGTTCCACGAACTCGCAATGCCGATCTGGGGCTTGTCCCAGTCAGCGTCGCCCATGCCGACGGCGCGAAGCATTCCACGCGATGTGGTGGCCTCGATTCCATCGGTGACGGCGCGGCTACGGGGTTTCACATCGATCTCAGACATGCCCCGAGTCTAGAACCTCAGGGCGCCCTCTATTTTCAATGGGGCCTCAGAGTGCAAGGCCAGCACGGAGTGCGGCGATGCGCACGAGGACCTGAGTGACTTCCTTGGGGCTGCGCACCCGGTAGCCGGCAAGGGTCGCGCCCTGACCGATCTTGAGGCCGAGGTCGTCGTCACGCAATGCCGCGAAGGCGTCTTCATCGGTCACATCGTCGCCGGCGTAGAACACCCGGTCGGCCCCGGTGTACTCGCGCAGCTTCTCGAGGGCATCACCCTTGGTGCTGGAGCGTACCGAGAATTCCAGCACGTTCTTACCTTCGCGAACGGTAAGTCCGGGCAGCTGATCGGTGAGCTGTTCCCTTGCCTCGCGCTGGGCCGTTTGGCCGTCTTTCTTGGTCGCGAGCCGGGTGTGCAGGGCCAGACCGGCGGGCTTGCGCTCGATGGTGGTCCCGGCAAGCGATCCGGAGATGCTGGTGAGCACCCGGGCAAGGGTGTCGAGCTGTTCGAGCTCAGAGGAGACCAGGTTGAGTTCAATCTCGGGGGTGTCCAGCTGAACCTCGATGCCGTGCGAGCCGGTGAGCAACACCGAACTCTGCGGCTGGGCAACGTGCTGCAGACTTACCAGGGCGCGCCCAGAGACCAAGGCTACGCGCACCCCGGGCAGGTCGAGCAGGGCTTGAACGGCTTCCCGGGTGCCGGTGATTGCACGGGCGTCTTCGGGGTGGTCAACGTGCGGGGCCAGGGTTCCGTCGAAGTCGAGGGCGATGAGCACGTTCTCGGCACCGGCAAGATTCTGCAAGGCCAGGTCGAGATCGTCGGGGATTCCGGCCGCCACGGCAGCGCCGCCGGTGAGGGCCCGCAGAAACGAGGCCGACCAGGCGGCAACATCGTTCTCCGCGACCTTGCGGCGCAGCGAACGCATACGTCTGGCGCGTTCCCGCCGGGGCATCTCGACCGCGCGCACAATGGCGTCCTTGGTGCCGTCGATGTCGTGCGGATTGATTAGGATCGCCTGTTTGAGTTCATCGGCGGCGCCGGCGAACTCGCTCAGCACGAGCACCCCGTCGGCATCGAAGCGCACGGCGACGTATTCCTTGGCGACGAGGTTCATGCCGTCACGCAGCGCGGTGACGAGCATGACGTCAGCGGCGAGATACATCGCGACCATTTCTTCACGCGGGTAGCTGTGGTGGTGATAGCTGATGGCGGTGTGGCTGATCGTGGAGAAGTCGCCGTTGAGTCGACCGACGGCGAGTTCAATCTCGTCGCGCAGGGCCATATAGGTGCTGACCCGTTCGCGGGACGGGCTCGCGATCTGCACCAGGGTGACGTCTTCGACACTCAGGCGTCCGTCGGCGAGCAGCTCCCCGAAGGCCTTGATGCGGTGGCCGATGCCCTTGGTGTAGTCGAGCCGGTCGACGCCCAGCATGAGCGTTTTCGGGTTGCCGAGGTCCTCCCGAATCTGACGTGCGCGGGCCTGGATCTCGGGGCGTCTGGCCAGTTCTTCGTAGGCGGCCGCGTCGATCGAGATGGGAAAGTGCTTGGCGATGACACGACGAGTCTCCCCGGTCTGGCCGCTCTGGCCGTTGTCACCGGTGGGCACGTCGATAACGACGCCGCGGGTGGCATAGCCATAGAGGCGACGCACCGCTTGGGAGAAATTGCCGGCATCCGCTACCCGTTGAAAGCCGATAACGTCGGCGCCGAGCAGGCCGTGCAGAATCTGTTTACGCCAGGGCAGCTGCGCATAAATGCCATATGGCGGAAATGGAATGTGATTGAAGAAGCCGATGACGAGGTCGGGGCGGGCCTCCCGCAGCAGGCGCGGAACGAGCTGCAGTTGGTAGTCGTGCACCCAGACCGTGGCTCCGGGGGCGGCGACCGCTGCGGCGGCTGCAGCGAATCGACGGTTCACCCTGACGTAGGCGTCCCAGGTTTCGCGGTGATAGCTCGGCGGCGCAATAACGTCGTGGTAGAGCGGCCAGAGGGTGTCGTTGGAGAAGCCCTCGTAGTAGTCCTCAATGTCTTCTTCGTTGAGCCGCACGGGCACGAGCGAAATGCCGTCATTATCGAACGGCGCAAAGGAGCGATCAGCGACGCCGGGCCAGCCGACCCAGGCGCCGTTTGACGCACGCATGAGCGGTTCGAGTGCGGTGACCAGCCCGCCGGGTGAAGTGCGCCAGGTGGCGGCACCGTCGTCGCTTTCCTCGAAGTCGACCGGCAGCCGGTTGGAGACGACGACGAGCGTGTACGCACCGGTTGCGGTGTCATCGGGCGCAGCGTCAGCCCCTGAATCGTCGAGTGCGGTCTGGTCGCGGTCGAACCGCGTGGAGTCGGCTGAATAAGTAATGGATCATCCGTTCCGGGCACACCCGCGGTGCACGCCTGTGTTGCCCTCCCAAGGATACCAGTCGCCCCCAGTCTCATGGGGGGCACCGCGCCCTACGCCCTGGCCAGCCCCAGCCCGAACGAGCGGGCTCCGCGCGCTCGGGCCACACTCCAGAACGAGAGCAGCACGCTACCGATCGCGAACAGGAGCAGTATTGCGGCGGCGGCGGCAACATCCGCTCCCCCGCTTTCACTGACAATCGCCTGCAGGCCGTTCACGGCCCAGGTCAACGGCAGAAAGGGGCTCAACGCCTGGAATGGGGCGGCGACGAGTTCGATCGGGTACAACCCACTCGCCGCGGCGAGTTGCAGGGCGAGCAGCACGAGCGAGATGACGATGCCGACCCGACCGAACGCGACGCTCAGCCAGTGCTGCACGGCCACGAACACGAAGGCCAACAGCACGGCGAAGCCGAGGGTGGCCGGCAGCAGCGTCCACGCCACATCGAGGGCGGTATGCAGCAGCACGGTGACCAGAACGGCCTGGCCGGCAACGATGGCGAAGGCCCGGCCGAGGCTGCGACGCAGCAACCGGCCGGTGCTCGTCGTCGAAGCCAGGGCGGCTGCTGTGAGCGGTTTGAACAGCAGAAAGACGACGAGGGCGCCGATCCACAGGCCGACCGGCACGAAAATCATGCCGATGATCGGGCCGGCCGAGTCGATCGCGTGGTCGCGCTCGGTCGTGACACTGACCGGCTCGGAGACGACCGCGGCGGTGGTCGCGGCATCGGTATCGGTGAAAACGGATGCCCCCGCCGCGCCGTCCGCCAGCCCGGTCGCGAGCTCGGCGGCCCCGGCTTCCAGTGCGTGCGTCCCGGCCTGGGCCGACTGGGTGCCGGAAGCGAGGGTACCGAGCCCGGCGGAAATTCCCTGCACACCGGTCGCGAGATCGCTTGCGCCGCTCGACAGGGCTGGGCCGCCGGCCGCGAGCGTGCGCGCACCGTTCGCACTCGACGAGATGCCGTCCAGCACCGACCCAATTCCGGTGCCGGCTGCCCCGATGCCCGGGCTCTGGGCGCCGAGTGCGGTGAGGCCGCCCTGAATTTGCGCGAGCGCGCCGGCGTAGGCGGCGACGTTCGGGTCGGCCTGCATCTGCGCGTTGAGGGCGGTGAACGCTGCCGCCGTTCCCTGCACTCCCCAGGCGTAGGCCGGGAGCCCGGTTTCGAGCGGAGCCAGCGCGCCGGCGCCGGACTTCAGCTCGGTCAGCCCCGCGCTCAGCCCGGTGACGCCGTCGGTATAGGAGGCCACGCCGGAGGCATAACTCGTCGCTCCGCTCGCAGCGGATGCCGCCCCGGTAACGGCGGTCGCCGTGCCGGCCGCAAGGGAATCGAGGCCGGCCTTGAGCCCGCTCACCCCGGTGGAGAGCGCGGCCGCGCCGTCGGCGGCATCCGTGAGGGACGAACCAAGCAGGGCGAGATTCGTGTACAGGCCTTCGAGATACTGCGCGGTGATCGCCTGGCCGAAGGCGCCCGTCAAGGCGGAGCCGACCGATTGGGCCAGCGAGCCGGCGAGGTAGGAATGGGCGTCATCGGTGCGAATATCGAGGTCGGCCTGCACCGGGGTGCTGCCCGAGAGCGAGGTGATCGAGGCGGAGAAATCGCTGGGGATGGTCAGAATCGCGTAGGCGTCTCCGGCGGCGAGCGCCGCTTGCGCGTCGGCCGTGTTGGAGATGGTCCAGTCGAATCCGGCCGTGCTGGCATCGCTGGCGCTGGGCGCGGTCAGTTCGGTCACGAGCAATCGACCGGCTAAAGCCTGTTGTTCGGTGCCGTCCGGCAGGGTGGTCGTGACGAATTCGTCGTTGTTCACGACGATCGCGGGAATGGTGTCGACCCGGTCATCGGCCGAGACGAGAGCCACCGTGAACAGTCCGGCCACGGCAAGCGGCACGGCGACCACGACGGCCACGAGAGCGGCGACGGTCAGCCGCCGCTGCCGCGCGGTACGGCTGAACAGTTTGTCGAGTGCGGTGCTCATCGCTGCAGAGCCTTTCGATCGAGGGAATCCATCATCAGGTCGTCGTCAACTGGCGCGTCGAGATCGATCTGCTGCCACGGTCGATCGTGCGCCGATTCCGGGCCATCGATGTCGAAGCGTGCAGCGCCGAGCACCAGTGTGGTTGTCGGGGGTGCCAGCATGGCCAGTACCGTCGCCAGGTCCCGGCCCAGGAATGGCTCGGGGAGGCCCTCGCCGAGGTCGACGAAGACCACACCGGGGCGTTCGGTGAGCGCCGCCGCGACCAGCACGGTCGCCCGACCGTGGGCCGGTAGCGCCGAAATCGTCGTGGCGGCCGTCACCGGCTGACCGGCACCCAGGGCCCGGTTAATACTGCTGATCCAGTCGGCGCGACGGCTGGCGACCGAGGCAGTCCGGTACCAGGGCAGGGTGAGCCGCAGCCGTTCGGCGAGCAGTTCTCCGACGGTGATCTCGGTGTCCCGATGCTCACCGATATCGGCGAGGGCAACCCGGCGCAGGGCCTGCTGCCGGTCGGATGGCAGCGGGTAGCCGAGCACCTGCAGTCGTCCGCTGACCGGATCGAGTCGTCCGGCGAGGGTGGCCGCGACGACCCGGCGGTGGCCGGCCGTGCCGGTAAGCCGCACGAGCGAACCAGCCGGAATACTCAGGCTGAGCGGACCGATCGGCGCGGTCTCGAGGCCGAAGACGACTTCATCGGCCGTGATCGCATCGGTCTGCTCCGCCGCCCACGCGCTGTCGTGCAGGTGCTGGCGCAGTCCCTCCCCCTCGATGTCGACGTTCGGCAGCAGCCGCCCGAGCCAGCGTGGCAGCCACCAGGCGGCGTTTCCGGCGAGTGCCATCGCGGCCGGGACGAGCGTCATGCGCACCAGGAAGGCGTCGAGCAGGACACCGATAGCCAGGGCGAAGGCGATGCCTTTGATGGCGCCGGTGCCGTCGGGGACGAACGCGAAGAAGACGAAGAACATGATCAGGGCCGCGGCGGTGACAACCCGGCCGGCATGGGCGAAGCCGTGGATGATCGATTGCCGGGCGTTGCCGGTGCGCACGAATTCCTCGCGCATTCCCGAGACGAGGAACACCTCGTAGTCCATCGCGAGGCCGAACAAGACCGCCATGAGCAGAATTGGCAGAAAGCTGAGGATGGGGCCGGGGTTGTCTACGCCGAACAGGTCGGGAAACCAGCCCCACTGAAAGATCGCCACGGTGGCGCCGATGGCGGCGAACACCGACAGTAAAAAGCCGAGCGCGGCCTTGATCGGCACGAAGACGGAGCGAAACACCATCATGAGCAGAATGATCGAGAGCCCAACCACGATGAGCGCGAAGGGAATGAGCGCGTCGGTCAGCCGGTTGGAGATGTCTATGCCGACGGCGGTCGCGCCGGTGACGGCGATCGGGGTGCCGAGGCTCGCGGTGATGCCCGGGCCGAGGTCTCGAATCATTTGCACGAGGTCTTTCGTGGCCGCGGCATCCGGTGCGCTGTCGGGCATCACCTGAATGATGGCCGTGTCGACGGTGGGGTTTGGGGTACCCGTGCCCACGTAGGCGACGCCCGGCAGGTCGCGAATCTGGGCGCCGATGGTGTCGAGGTCGCCGAAGATGTCGGTGGTCTGGGTGATGTCGACGACGACGATGAGCGGGCCGTTGTAGCCGGGGCCGAAGCCGTCGTTGATGAGCTGGTAGGCCTCCCGCTGGGTGGAGCCGGCCGGTTCGGAGCCGCCGTCCGGCAGGTTGAGGTCGAGGCTGAGTGCGGGAATGGCGAGGGTTCCCAGCACGCCGACCACCACGATGACGGCGACGATCGGGGCTTTGAGTACCAGTCCGACCCAGCGCCGGCCCAGGGTCGGTCTTCCATCGTCGGGGGTGGTCGCCCGGCGGTGGGCCCGTCCGCCGACCTTGGGGATGAGTTTGCCCTTGACCACGCCGAGCACGGCGGGCAGCAGGGTCACGGCCACGCCGATCGAGACCAGCACGGCGAATGCAGCGCCGAGTCCCATCACGCTCAAGAACGGGATGCCGACCACGAGTAGTCCGAGCAGGGCGATAATCACGGTGATGCCGGCAAAGACCACGGCGCCACCGGCGGTGGCGACGGCCGTCGCGGCCGATTCAAGCGGTTTCATGCCGGTAGCCAGCTGCGATCGATGCCGCGACAAAATGAACAGCGAGTAGTCGATGCCGACCGCGAGCCCGAGCATGAGCGCGAGCATGGGGGCGGTGCTCGAGACCGAGACGAAGGCGCTCACCGCGGTGATGCCGCCGATCGCGACGCCGACGCCGATCATGGCCATGAGCAGCGGCATGCCGGCGGCGAGCAGGGAACCGAAGGTGATGAGCAGCACGACGCCGGCGAAGAGCACGCCGAGCACCTCGGTGACGGTGATACCGAAGGTGTTGTCCTGAAAGACCTGGCCGCCGAACGCGACCTGCAAGCCGGCGTCCTCCCCGATCGACCGAGTGGCCACGAGGGCGTCGAGGGTGTCCGTGGACACGTCGGTGGATTGCCCAGTGAGCGCCACCTGGCTGAAGGCGGTCTCGGAGTCGCTCGAGACGGCATCCGCTGCGTAGTCGCTGAACGGGGTGATCACGGTGTCGACGCCGTCGATGGCGCCGATTTCTGTGGCCATGCTTTCGATGGCGGCCCGGTACGGCGCATCATCAATGGATGCCCCGCTCGGCACGTGATAGACGACCTGCACCTGCGCGCCGGCCGCCGAAGGGAACACCGCGGCGAGCGAGTCGATGGCATCCTGCGACTCGGTGCCGGGGATCGCGTAGGACTCCTGCGTCTGGCCGTTGAGGGCCACGCCGCCGCCGAAGATGCCGGCGAGCAGCAGCACCCAGATGCCGATGACGAGCCAGGCCCGCCGGTAGGCGAAGTGGCCGAGACGATACAGAACGGTTGCCATGAAAACTACTTTCGGACGGCGCAGAAATTCAGGAGTGAGCGGGGCGCGGGTGTACGGAGACGGGGGCGAGCAGTTCGGTCATCACGGTGCGCAGCGCCGGGCGCAGGTCGTCGTCGGGCAGGGTGGCCTCGCCCAGAAAGGTCATGCCGGCCACGAGCGAGTAGGCGGCACCGCCGAGGGCGAAGCCGAACCGCAGGCGGTCTTCATTGCTCGCGTCGTCGTGGCAGATACTCGCGGCGAGTCGAACGATGAGCAGTCCGGCCCGGTCGATGATGGCGATGCCGCGCAGCGACTGGGCCTGGTTGATGAAGGTGTGCAGTTCCAGCCGAAACTCGAGCAGAAAGTCGATGAAGTCGTCGACGAACCGCTCACGGGTGGCAATGGTCTCGGGCGCGGTCACGAAGCGGTCGAGAACGACCTCGAGCTGGTCGATGGCCGGCGTGAGCACCTGTTCGAGCAGCACCTCCTTGGAGGCGAAGTGGTAGAGCACGCTGGATTTGGAGAAGCCCGCGATGTCGGCAATATTCTGCAGCGAGGTTGCCGCGAATCCCACCGACGCGAACTGGGTCAGCGCGACCTGGCGCAGGTCGGCACCGGTTTGTGAGCGGATGCCGCCGGCCGGCGGTGCAGCGGATGTCGCAGGAAGAATGGGCACGACCACAGGCTAGTTGACCGATCGGTCAGATCCTGTCCGATCGGTCAGTTCAGGGGTTTTTCTCAGCCTCTTCGGGTTTGCCCCGACCGGGGAGGCTCCGGGTAACCTTAGGCCGGAGGTCCACATGCGAAAGTTCATATTCAGCAGTGCCATGATCGGCGTCATCGCCGGCGGATGGAACACCGTGCAGGCCACCAGGCACGGACCGCGCGACTGGCGTCTGGTGATGTTGTGGCTGGGGTGGGCGCTGAGCGCCGCTGTGGCCATCGGCACGGTCATCGAAGACGCCAATAAACGCGAAATCGACAGCTGAGTTCGGCTGCTGGTCGGCGCGCCGTCCGGCGAGTCGCGGTTTGGTGACCGAAACTGGAGGCAGCAGCTGATTGTCGGCTGCATCTGAAAGGGGCTCGTCATGTTTGGTCGTCGACGCCGACGTTTGGCCGCGAGCGCGGCGATGAGCGTGGCCGCAGCCCCGGTCCTGCGCGACGAACAGATTTTTGAGCTGCTGCACGACAAACTCGGCGAACTCATCGGCGAAAACGGCGACTGGACGCTCTCGCCCCGGACCCCCGGCGATACCGACGTCATATTTCACGGGCTCAAGGCCCGGGAGATCGCGGTTGAACTGACCGAGACCATCCTCATTGAGCAGGCGACGCTGCGCGGCGAAAGCAGCGGCGAACCGACGGCGTTGTCCTGGACCCCGGCCCCGATTGTCACCTGGAACGAACCCGTCCCGATCACCGCGCAGCCAATCGATGCCGCCCCGATCCACACCCAGCTGATCAACACGGCCCCTATTGCAACCGTGGCCAGCGCGGACGACGACCTCGCCGCGGCATCCGCTGCCTGGATCGACAAGGCATCGGCCACCCTCGCCTCCGCTCGCCTCGTAGCCTAAGCAGATCGTCAGCGCACTCTCACCCTCCTGCTGACAGGATGGCCTGATGGCACTCCCCATCGAGGACTACGCACTGATCAGCGACTGTCACTCCGCGGCACTCGTCGGCCTCAATGGCAGCATCGACTGGCTCTGTCTGCCCCGCTACGACTCCGCCTCAATGTTCGGCGCGCTGCTCGGCGATGAAAACCATGGCCGCTGGCTGCTCGCGCCGGCCGACCCAAACGCCATCGCCACCCGCCGATACGACGGCGACACCTTCGTACTATCGACACTGTGGACCACCAGCACCGGGCAGGTCGAGGTGCTCGACTTCATGCCGCACGGTGATGGCCGGGCCGACCTGGTGCGCCGGGTGCGCGGCATCACCGGCACGATGGCGATGACGCAGGATCTGCGCATCCGCTTTGGCTATGCGACGACGATTCCGTGGGTGCGCCAGCTGAAGGGCGAGTCGGTGCGCGGCCTGGTCGCGATCGCCGGACCCGACGCCATCGTCGTGCGCGGCCCTGCGCTCCGCGCGTCAGACCACCGGCACGAATCGCACTTCGATGTCATCGCCGGCGAAACCGTCGATGCCCAAATGACCTGGTATCGCTCGCACCGGGAGATTCCACCGGCCATCGACATCGATGCGGCCTACCGCTCGACCCGCGCCTGGTGGCAGAGCTGGGCATCCCGTTGCAGCCACGACGGACCCCTGCGCGCCCAGGTGGTGCGTTCGCTGCTGGTGCTGCGCGCCCTGACGCACGAACGAACCGGCGGCATCGTAGCCGCAGCGACCACGTCACTCCCCGAGCAGACCGGAGGCACCCGCAACTGGGATTACCGCTACGTCTGGCTGCGGGACGCCTCGCTCACGCTCGAGGTGCTGCTTAGCCACGGCTACGAGGTGGAAGCCGGCGACTGGCGGGCCTGGCTGCTGCGCGCCATTGCCGGGGATCCGAGCGACGTGCAGATCATGTATGGGCTCTCCGGCGAGCGCTACCTCCCCGAACGCGAGCTGGGCAGCCTGCCCGGCTACAACGGCTCCTCCCCCGTGAGGGTTGGCAACGACGCGGTCAACCAGTTCCAGTCCGACGTCATCGGCGAGGTCATGGTGGCCCTGCACGCCGCACGCGCTGCCGGGGTGCGCGAAACCGAGTTCTCCTGGCCGCTGCAGCGCGCACTCATGAGCTTTCTCGAGAAGAACTGGCGCCGGGCCGACCAGGGCATCTGGGAGGTGCGCGGGCAGGCCCGCGAATTCACGCACTCCCGCGTCATGGTCTGGGCCGCCTTCGATCGTGCCGTGCGCGGCATCCAGGAGTGCGGCCTCGACGGTCCGCTCGAACGCTGGAAGACGCTGCGCGACGAGGTACGCGCCGACATCGAAACCCGCGGTTTCAACGAGAACCTCGGCAGCTACGTGCAGTACTACGGCAGTACCGAAGTGGATGCCTCCCTCCTCGTCCTCCCACAGGTCGGCTTCTGCGCACCGACCGATCCCCGCATGCTCGGCACCGTGGCCGCGATCGAGGCGGACCTCTGCCGCGATGGCCTGCTCCTGCGCTACCGCACGGCTGCCGGGGTGGACGGATTGCCGCCGGGTGAGCATCCGTTTCTGGCCTGCTCGTTCTGGCTGGTCGAGCAGTACGCCACCTCCGGTCGCATCGAGGACGCCAACACACTGATGAACCGCCTGCTCGGCTTCGTCAACGATGTCGGCCTGCTCTCCGAGGAGTACGACGTTGCGGGCGGGCACCAGGCCGGCAACACCCCGCAGGCGCTCTCCCACCTGGCGCTGGTGCGGGCAGCGGATGCCATCGTCGCGGGCCTGGCCTCCCCCACCCGAGTGCTGGCGGGCTAAAAATCACAACCTCTACAGTTCGGCGCTTTTTATTGTAGGTATTTTTCAGCGCCGGGTACCTGCCGAAATCTAAATTGAAAACATGACCGACACCATCCGCTCGAGCGCTCCGGCTCGCCGCATTCTGCCCGCCCGTGATCTTGCCCAGATCGCTATTTTCGCTGCCCTCATCGCCGCGCTCGGCCTGCCAGGACCGCTCAATATCGGCCCGGTGCCGATCACGATGCAGACCCTCGGCGTGATGCTCGCCGGCGCCATTCTCGGCCCGCGCAAGGGAACCCTCGCCGTGCTGTTGTTCCTCGTGCTGACCGCGGTCGGGCTGCCCCTGCTCGCCGGCGCCCGCGGTGGAATCGGCGTCTTCACCGTCAGCCCGGCTGCCGGCTACCTGTACGGCTGGCTGCTCGGTGCTTTCGTCACCGGCTACCTCACCGCCCGGCTGCTGCCGAAGTACCCGTTCTGGCCGGCCCTCGGTGCTACCATTCTTGGCGGCATCGTCGCCGTCTATCTCCTGGGCATTCCGGTCATGGCCATCAATCTCGGGCTGCCGCTCTGGACTGCGATCGGCCTGAACGTCGCCTTCCTGCCCGGCGACCTGATCAAGGTCATCGTGACCGTGTTGGTCGCCCGCCAGGTACACAAGGCCTACCCCGGCCTGATCGCGCTGCCGAAGGGGCGCCAGGGCCGCGCGTGAGCAGCATCCGCTTCGAGCAGGTTTCGCATGCGTTCGGCGCCCGCTCGGTGCTGCGTGATGTGAACCTGCACCTGACCGAGCAGCGCATCGGTATCGTCGGCGCGAACGGCTCGGGCAAGTCCACCCTGGTGCGCCTGATCAACGGGCTCGTCACCCCGCAGAGCGGCACCGTGACAGTCGACGGGCAGTCTGTGGGCCGGCACGCCCGCGACGTGCGGCGCAAGATCGGGTTCATCTTCACCAACCCCGACAACCAGATCGTGATGCCCACGGTGCGGGAAGACGTCGCCTTCACGCTGCGGCGCCGCGGCCTCGATAAGGGGCAGATCGACGAGCGCACGACGGCCGCGCTCGCTCAGTTCGGGCTGAGCGAGCACGCCGATCATCCGGCGCATCGCCTGTCCGGCGGGCAGAAACAGCTGCTGGCTCTCGCCGCCGTGCTGGTCGCCGAGCCGGCGACGATTGTCGCCGATGAACCGACCACTCTGCTCGACGCCCGCAATGTGCGGCGCATCAGCGAACTGTTGCAGACGCTCGCCCAGCAGGTCATCGTGGTCACCCATCACCTGCACCTGGTCGAAGATTTCGACCGGGTCATCGTGATCGAGGAGGGCGAAGTCGTGGCCGACGGCACGCCGGAACGCTCGCTCGCGGCCTATCGCGCCCTGCTCGCATGATCGGGCTGTACAGCCCCGGCAGCTCGTTCATTCACCGCGCGCCGACGCTGCTCAAGCTATTTCTGCTCTCGCTCTGTGTCGTCGTGATCGGAACCTCGCCCGACCTCCGCATTGTCGGCGGCGCCGCGGCCGGGGTCATACTGCTGTTTGTCATCGCCCGCGTTCCGGTGCGAGCCGCCGTGGGTCAGATCATTCCGATTCTGTTTATTCTGCTGATCGCCGTGCCCATTCAGGGCTTGCTCTCCGGCTGGCTAGTGGCTGCCCTCATGGCTGGCCGGTTGCTCGTTGCCGTCGCCCTCGCCGCCCTGTTCACCATGACCACAACGGTCACGGCGGTGCTCGAAGCGTTCCAAACGCTGCTGCGCCCTTTTCGACGGTTCGTCGACCCCGACAGGGTAGGACTGCTCGTGGCCCTCACCATTCGCTGTATTCCGCTGGTCAGTGACATCGTGCGGGAGGTACTCGAGGCGCGCACCGCGCGCGGTACGCAGTGGTCGCTCATGTCGATCGCTGTGCCGGTGGTGGTGCGCTCACTTTATGCAGCGGATGCCCTCGGCGAGGCGCTGATCGCTCGCGGTCTCGACGACTGAATCGCGCCACCGCGCGCCATTCAGCCCGCTCATAGGCGAGGCGTGGCAGAGTAGGCACTTGGCCGTTCGCGCCAACCGAACAATTGCCTGCCAACTTGCTACGTTCTCGAAAGAGGCCCCGTGTCGAAAATCCCCGCCCTGCTCACCATTGTGGGCCTGACGCTCGCGCTCACCGCCTGCGGCAGCAGCGACACGACCAAAGCAACGGATGCCGCTGCCGCTAGCTCCCCCTCGGCTGACTGCACCGAGTCGGGCAAGCTCTCCGATAGCGTGAAGGTCACCGGTGACTTCGGCGCTCCGCTCGACATCTCGATCGATGCACCACTGGAGCCGACGGCTTCGCAGCGCACGGTCGCCATCAAGGGCACCGGAACCGACACCGCCAAGACGGACTCGATCGTCGAGGTGGCGATCACCCTGTACAACGCCAAGACCGAAGAGGTCATTCAGCCGACGACCTACAACACCGACGGTGCCAGCCTCGTGATTCCGATCAATGACACGAGCTTTCTGCCGGGCCTGGTGCGTTCGGCCAATTGCGCTGTCGAGGGTGAACGCATTGTCACCGTGAGCCCGGCAGCGGATGCCTTCGCCGACCAGGGCACGACCGGCGTCGCCGCCGGCGAGCCGGTCATCTTCGTGATGGACGTCATCAGCGTGATTGAGGATGTCCCGACCCAGGCCTCCGGCGAGGACCAGCCCGTCGAAGACGGCTTCCCCACCGTGGCCCTCGCCGATGACGGCGCACCGACCATCACCATCCCCGCCACCGACGCTCCCACCGACCTGAAGATCACGAACCTGAAGACCGGTGACGGAGAAGTCGTGACCGATGGCGCGAGCGTGGCCGTCGCCTACACCGGTGCCCTCTGGGCCACCGGAGAAACCTTCGATTCCTCCTGGGGCCGGGCCGACTACAGCCTGTTCCCGACCAACGGCGTGATCGCCGGCTTCACCGAAGCTCTGGTCGGTCAGACCGTCGGTTCCCAGGTCCTGGCCGTGATTCCGCCGGAATTCGGCTACGGCGAGGAGGGTACCCAGGGCATCTCCGGTACCGACACCCTGGTGTTCGTCATTGACATCCTCGCCGTTGCCGGTGGTCCGGCGGCCTAAAACCGCACGTTTTTATCGGGCGCCGCCCGTTGACCACCCGGTCGGCGGGCGGCGCTTTTTTCCTGTGCCTGGAAGCGCTGTTCCTGAGTGTCTGCCCAGCCTCGAACGCGAATTCCGTGAGAGTGTGGAAGCAGTAACGAACCTGTCCGGCACCTCGCCGGGCCTGAACTCCAGCATCGAAAGAGGCTATTCACCTGACATCCACGCTCACTTCCGCCCCCACCGAATTCCACGTCGATGCCCCGGCTATCGCCACTGTCGCAGCCGCTGCCGCTGCCAAGCCGACGACCATCGCCGAGTACGTGGCCGTGCCGGCCGAGCCGCTCGCGACCGTCGTCGGCCTGCTCCGGGACAAGTTCGACCTGGCCCTGCCGGAGACCTCGACGGAACTGTGGCACGGACATCCGGTCTGGCTCGACGATGATCTACCGGTCGCCGGATTCAAGGCGTACCCCACCTTCGTCACCGTGTTGTTCTGGCGCGGACAGGCCATCACCGATGACTCGGGCAAGCTCAATGCGAGCGGGTCGGCCGAAATGAGCGAGTACAAGCTGAAGAGTGTTGACGACTTCGACAGCGACCTGTTCGACGTCTGGCTGCAGCAGGTGCGCGAGCTCGAAGCCGCGTAGCACCAGGCACAGGCAGAATCGCTCAGTCGACCGCGTCGACCGCGAAAAGTGCGGCCTGCTCCGGGGCAAGCAGCGGCGCGGTCAGCCCGACGAGGGCGAGCACCGCTCCGGTCAGCGTCACCGTACCTACGACACTGCCACTGGCAGCTTCGTCGACGGTCGGTGAAGCGTCGCTTGAGCCTCCACTCGCGGCATTCCATGCCGGCGGTGCATCCTGAATTGCGCGCGGGGCGCCTCCGAGCAGCAGAGGCGAAACTCGGTAGCGCCGCGCAGGCGCGAGCCCGGGAAACCGCATCCGTTCGGGCAGCGCCGAACGCGGGGCGGTGAGGGCCACCTGGGCGAAGAGGGCCGTGTTCTGGTCGGGCGAGACGACGCCGTGCAATTCGAGGGCTGGGTCGCTGGGGTCGGCCCGCACAACGACGCCGGAGTGCAGTAGGAGGCGCAGGCGCTTATAGTGCGTGATCCACTCGGCGATCTGCCCGAGCTCCTCGGCGCTGGCGCTGGTGAGGTCCCATTCGATGCCGGCGCTGCCGAACAGGGCAGTCGCCAGTCGGAAGCTGAGCTCGGAGGTGCGTCCAGTGGTGTGCGCCGTGGCCGCACCGAGATGCCCGCCGAGGTATTCCGGCGGCACGAGCACGCCCGTGTAGCGCTGGATCTGCTGTCGCTCGAGCGGGTCGTTGGTATCGCTGGTCCAGACCCGGTCGACGCGCTCGAGGATGCCCAGGTCGATCCGGGCTCCCCCTGACGCACAGGACTCGATCTCGACGCCCGGGTGCGCCGCGCGTACCGCATCGATGAGCCGGTACAGCGCCGCCGTCTGCCGGTGCGCGGAACCGGCCAGCAGATCGCGGTTGTGGTCCCACTTCAGGTAGGCGATCGGGTACTCCGTGAGCAGGGCGGTGAGCCGTGCAAAGGCCCACGAAAAGGCATCCGGATGGCCGAGGTCGAGCACGCGCTGGAATCGCCAGGTCAGCGCCGGTGTTTCACCGGCGGCGGGTTCCGAGACACCGCCGAGCACCCACTCCGGGTGCGCACGGGCCACCTCCGAATCGAGACTCACCATCTCCGGTTCGACCCAGAGGCCAAAATCCAGGCCGGCCGCGTGCACATGTTCGATCAGAGGATGCAGGCCATGGGGCCAGGTCACGGGGTCGACGAACCAGTCGCCGAGGGCACGGCGATCATCCCGACGATTGGTGAACCAGCCGTCGTCGAGGACGAATCGTTCCACGCCGGCCTGCGCCCCGGCATCCGCAAGTCGAGCCAGAGTAGGCAGGTCGTGCTTGAAGTAGACGGCCTCCCACGTGTTCAGCACGAGCGGGCGCGGCGTCCTAATAGTTGACCACGATCGGATCCACGGATGCAGCCGCGCCGACAGCCCGTCGAGCCCAGCCTCCGAGTATGCGGCAACGGTCCATGGGGTGCTGTAACTCTCACCGGCGGCCACACCCAGCTCGCCGGGAGCCAGCAGTTCACCGCTTCCGAGCACCGAAAAGCCCAAGGGGCTGTTCTCAGCCCAGGCGCGCTTGTCACCGCTCCAGGCGAGGTGAGTGCACCACACTTCACCGGAACGAAAACCGAATCCGGGTGTTCCGGCCACCATGAGAAAGGAGTCGTCATGCCCGGGGCGGCCGTGTCGGGACTCCCGGCTCCACACGCCGTGGCCGATGATGCTGCGTTGCGGCCGGCGCTCGTGAGTCCACAGCCCGGTGAAGTCAAGCAGTTCGCCTGCCCGACCGGGAACTGGCAGGATGACGTCGAGCGAACCGAGTTCGAATGCTGCGTCGCCGGCGGCGGTACTCGTATTAGTCACGGTGTGGCGTAGCCGAAGCACCCCCTGAACCGACAGTTCGATGTCGGTACACACGGATATCTGGGCGGCGGCATCGGCCAGCAAGAGTGTCAGGGTCTGGGTACCGGGCAATGCGGCGCGCCCCGCGGGGCGCTCACCGGCCCGAACGCCGACCAGGCTAAGGTCGATGGCCGGGCTGCCCAGGCCCGGCCGGAAACCGCTGATTCCCGGGCGTCCGCTCCACCCCTGCGCGAGGGTGGGCAGCAGGGTGAGCCGCAGAGGCACGTCGATCGAGCTTGGCGCGATCGCCGGCACGGATGCGTCGGCCAACGTCGTCAGCATGGCGGCGCTCAAATCGCCCAGGTCGGCACCCCAGTGCACGATGACGGGCACTCCCGTGCCGCGGGCGTCCAGCACCAGGCTGGTGCCCGCAGCACGGAGGTAGTAAATAGGCACAGTAGAACTGATGCTACTTGTTGACCGGAATCGACTGAGCCTCAAGAGCGTTGATTGTGCTCTGCTGAGCGCTCGTGAGAGCCTCCGTCAGGGTGCCATTGCCCGTGACAGCGCCCTTGAAGCCGTCCGAGGTGTCGTTGTACACCTGCGTCATGGTTGGGCCCCAGACGAAGTCGGGCGATACCTGAGCTGAAGCCTCGGCGAACACGTCATAGATGGGCTGGCCACCGTAGAACTCAACGCCTTCCTTGAGGGCCGGCAGCTCCAGGCCGCTCTTGGCGGCCGGGTACAGGTTGGCCGACTCGTTCAACATCGTGAGCGCCTCGTCAGAGGTGTTCAGCCACAGCGCGAACTGGGCGGCCTCGTACGGGTGCTTCGAGCCCTTGAAGACCGCGGTCGACGAGCCACCCCAGTTTCCGGCGGCGTTGTCGCCGGAAGCCCACTGCGGGGAGAGGGCGACGGACCAGTTGCCGGCGGTGTCCGGAGCGCCGCTGGCAATGGAGTTCGCACCCCAGGCTGCGGAGTTCCAGGTCCAGTTGGAGCCGGTGTTGTAGGCGTTGTTCCACTCGTCGGTCCACGGCGGGTTGGTCGAAACGAGGTCGCGGTCGATCAGGTCCTGCCAGTAGTCGGCAACCTTGACGGACTCCGGGCTGGTCAGGTCGATGGTCCAGTTATCACCATCGTTCTCGAACCAGCTTCCGCCGGCCTGCCAGACGAATCCGGCGAACTGGTTGATGTCGCTCTGCGAGAAGTTGGTGATGTATCCGCCGGTGGCGCGCACGGCCTCTGCGGCAACGGCGAACTCTTCCCAGGTGGTGGGGATCGCAATGTTGTTGGCCGCGAAGAGATCTGCGCGGTAGAACATGGCCATGGGCCCGGCGTCCTGCGGCACCGCGTAAACGGCGTCTGCTTCACCGAAGTTGACCTGACCCCAGGTCCAATCCACGAAGTTGTCCTGAGCATCGAGCACACCCTCGCAGGAAGCGAGGTTGGTCAGTCCGTCCTGCACGCGAAAGTTGGGGAGGGCATCGTATTCGATCTGGCCGAGGTCGGGCGCGTTGCCGGCCTTGAGCTGGTTAAAGAAGTTCTGGTACGTGCCGCCGTTGCCGTTCGGGCCGGTCTGCACCTTCACCTGAACGTCGGGGTTGTCCTCGTTCCAGATCTTGACGACATCCTCGATCCCAGGGATCCAGGTCGTAAAGGTCAGATCAACCTTGCCGTCCGAGGGTGCGCAGGCTGCGGCGTCGCCGCCGTCCTGCGCGGTCGAGCCGGACGCGCAGCCGGCCAGCACGACCGTGGCGGCGGTGAGCAAAGCGACGGTGGCTGCTCTCTTCTTGATCTGCATTATTCTTCTTTTCTCTTGGGGGTTGGGGTGGTGCAGCTAGGGGGGGGAAGCTGGCTACTTCACCGAACCGGCGCTGAGGCCGTTTCGCCAGAAGCGCTGGAGCAGCAGGAAGATGATGATCAGCGGGATGATCGACAGCAGAGCGCCGATCAGAACGTAATCGCGCAGCACGGGGATCTGGTTGACCTGCGAGTTCCAGGCGTAGAGGCCGAGCGTGACCGGGAACAGGGTCTCGTCGCGCAGCATGATCAGCGGCAGGAAGAAATTGTTCCAGATGGCGACGAACTGGAAGAGGAAGACGGTGACCAGGGCCGGCACCATCATCCGCACCGAGACCGTGAAGAAGGTGCGCAGTTCGCCGGCGCCGTCGAGGCGGGCGGCCTCGATCAGTTCGTCGGGAACGCTGGCCGACGCGTAGATGCGGGAGAGGTAGACTCCGAACGGGCTGACCAGGCTGGGCAGGAACACCGACCAGAACGTGTTGGTCAGGCTGATCTGGCTGAAGATCAGGAACAGCGGCAGCGCCAGCGCCGTGGCGGGCACGAGCACCCCGCCGAGCACGACGTTGAAGATCAGTTCGCGTCCCGGGAAGTTGTACTTGGCCAGTGCGTACCCGCACATTCCGGCGATGAGCGTGCCCACGAGGGCGCCGCCACCGGCGTACAGCGCGCTGTTGAGCATCCACTTGAGGTAGACGCCGTCGCGGTAGGCCACCAGGTTTGCCATGTTCTCGAACAGGGAGAAGTCAGCGAACCAGAGCGGGTTCGTGCTGTTGAACTCGGAGCGGTTCTTCGAGGCCGCGACAAGCAGCCACCAGATCGGCACCAGGAAATAGAGCGTGAAGACGCCCATGACGATCATTGCGCTGACCCGGGCGAACGGGCTCTCTCGCTGCGCGCGCGGCGTCTTGCCCTCGAAGGAACGAATTCCGCGTGCCGGCTTGGTAGGGGTCAGGGTGCTCATTTTCTTTCCTTCCGCTGCGTGAACTTCAGGAACGTGAAGGAGAGGATGAACGTGGCCAGGGCCAGCACCACGGAGAACGCGGCGGCCAGGTTGAAGTTCGGGATCGATGAGGTGGAGTACACCGTCAGGTTCGGAGTGAACGTGCTGGTCACAGCCGAGCTGAAGCTGCGGAACACCTGCGGTTCGGCGAGCAGCTGCAGGGTGCCGATGATCGAGAAGATCGCGGTCAGGACGATCGCTGGCATGATCAGCGGGATCTTGACCGACCAGGCGATGCGCAGCTGCCCGGCCCCGTCGAGGCGGGCGGCCTCGTAGAGCTCGGCCGGGATCGCCAGTAGCGCCGAGTAGATAATGAGCATGTTGTATCCCACGAAGACCCAGGTGACGACGTTGGCGATGGCCCAGAGAACGAGGTCCGCCGAGAGGAAATTGATGTTCTCGGTGACGGCATTGAACGGTGACAGGTTGGGCGAGTAGAGGTAGCCCCACATGATCGCGGCGATGACGCCGGGCACCGCGTAGGGAACAAAGAACGCCAGCCGAAAGAACTTCTTTCCGCGCACGAGCGGCGAGTCCAGCAGCAGGGCGAATAGCAGTGCGAGGCCGAGCATGATCGGCACCTGCACGGCGCCGAAGGCGAGCACCCGGCCGATCGACTCCCAGAAGGGCCCGTTCTGGAAGACCAGGATGTACTGGGTGAGTCCGCCGAAGACCTGAGTCGCTCGACCGAAAGTGCCCTCGCGCTCGATCACGAGCAGCGATTGGTAGGTCGCATAGCCGATCGGCAGGAGGTAGAACAGGGCGAACAGTGCACCGAACGGGATCACGAACGCGAGGATCGCTCCCTTGTGCTGCACGCGGGGCTTTGCTCCTGGCGGCTTGGCGGCGCGGGGCCCCTTCCGGGCGGCGGCGCCCGGGGCATCCGTTATAGGAACGGCAGGTGCGCTCATGATGCGGGGTCCTCTCTAATCACGCGGACGGCGCCGGCCGGCACGCGCACGGTTCGACCGATGGGCTCTCCGACGACAAGTTCATGGCCGGAGGCCGGAAGCTCAACGTCGTCGTGACCGTGGTTGATGATGAACAGGTAGCTGCCGGTGGAGTTCACTCGGCGAACGACCTCGATGGTTCCCGCGCTCTCCGGGCCAACCGCGGTAACGCGTGCTTCCTCAGCAATCGTGCGCATGAGGTTCCTCAACGCTCCGGGTTCCAGCGCGGTCGCGACGTACCAGGCGGTCCCTCTTCCGTGACCGTTGCGAGTGATGGCGGGGATTCCGGGTAGTGGCCCGTCAAGGTAGTTCGCCACCACCTCGGCGGTGTCCACCCGCAGGCGTTCGCTCCACAGGCTCGCGGCGGCGCCAGAGTCGAGGGTGAGAACGTGTCCGGGCAGCAGCGGGGAGAATTCTTCCACAGTGATTCCGAGGAGCTCGCGGAACGCACCAGGGTAGCCACCGGAGCGCACCCGGTCGTCTTCGTCGACGATGCCGCTGAAAAAAGTGATCAGGGCGTGGCCGCCGGCCGCAACATAGGAACCCAGGTTCCGGGCCTGCTCGTCAGAGATCAGGTAGAGGCACGGGGCGACAACGAGGCGGTAGGCCGAGAAATCAGCGTCGGGCGAGACGATGTCGACCGTGACGCCGAGCTGGTGCAGAGCCGTGTAGGCGGCGTGCACCTGGTCGAGATAGCGCACCGCATGGGAGGGGCGAGATTCTCCGTCGCCGGCCCACCAGGCCTCCCAACTGAAGATGATCGCGGCATCCGCGACGACCCGGCTGCCGGCGACCTCGACGAGGCGTTCAAGGGTCGCGCCCAGGGCCACGACCTCGCGCCAGAGCACGGTGTCGGTGCCAGCGTGGGGTACCAGGGCGGAGTGGAACTTCTCTGACCCTTGTAGGGAGGCGCGCCACTGGAAGAAGCAGATGCCATCGGCACCGCGGGCGACGTGGGCGAGGGAATTGCGAGTCATCTCGCCGGGCACCTTGGCCAGGTTGTGCGGCTGCCAGTTGACGGCGCCGGTGGCCTGTTCCATGAGCAGCCAGGGCTCCCCCTGGGCGAGCCCACGAGTGAGGTCAGCGGCGAAAGCGAGTTCGATGGCTGGGTCGGCGAGGCGATGGTCGAGGTAGTGGTCGTTGGCGATGATGTCCATATCGCCGGCCCAAGACCAGTAGTCGAGGTTACGGATGTGCGCGGTGACCATGAAATTGGTGGTCACGGCCACGTTCGAGTGGCGGCGCAGCACCGCGGCCTCAAGGCGGTAGTAGTCGAGCAGTTCGGCCGAGCTGAATCGGTGGAAGTCGAGCACCTGGCCGGGGTTCCGGCTGGACAGCGTGAGCCGCGGGGTAAGGATCTCGGCCCACTGGCCATAGCGCTGGCTCCAGAACGAAGTACCCCAGGCGGCGTTGAGAGCGTCAATCGTGCCGTAGCGCGCCTGCAGCCAGAGGCGAAACGCAGCCGCGGTGTCATCGCAGTAGCAAAGCGCGTTGTGGCAGCCCAGTTCATTGGACACGTGCCAGAGGGCGACGGCCGGGTGGTGGCCGTACCGCTCGGCGACCTTCTCCACCAGGGCGAGCGCGTGCTCACGGAACACGGCCGAACTCGGACACCAGGCCTGGCGGCCGCCCGGGAAGCGGGTGGTGCCTTCGGCGGTGACCGGGAGCATCTCGGGGTGGAGCGTGGTCAGCCACGGCGGCGGCGACGAGGTGCCGGTGCCGAGGTTGACCCGGATGCCATTGGCGTGCAAGAGCTCGATAATCGTGTCGAGGGTGGCAAAGTCGTATTCGCCCGCCCTCGGTTCGAGGTGGGACCAGCCAAAGATATTGATGGCGACGAGGTCAACGCCGGCCTCGCGCATCAGGCGCACGTCGTCGGTCCACGTCTCGGGCCCCCACTGCTCGGGATTGTAGTCACAGCCGTAGGCGATGCCCTCGTGCACGAACGGAGTGGCCGTGGCCGTCTCGTTCTTAGTGGCTGCTCGCGAGTTCATGCGCTCCCTGACTGTGGCGTGCAAGCCGTATTGGCGACACACTGTTGACGGCTCTGTGAACGTACACAGAATGAAGAAAAAAAACTCCCCATTGGGTTTTCTGTGAACGTACACAGACTAAGTATCTGCCGGCGGTCCTGTCAAGCGCGGCGGTTGTTCGTGAGCGTTACAGTTATCAAATGGTGATAATTCCGTCTCGACGCAAACGCGCGACGATTCACGACGTCGCTGTGGAGGCTGGCGTGTCCCGCGGCACGGTCAGTCGGGTCGTGAACGACGAACCCTACGTCTCGGCGTCAGCCCGCATCGCCATCGAAGCCGCCATCGAGAAGGTCGGTTATGTACCGAACAACGCAGCGCGCAGCCTGGTCATGCAGCGCTCAGAAGCGGTCGGCTTCATTGTGCACGAGCCACACTCGCTATTTCTGGATGACCCGAACATCGGCGGCATCCTGCTCGGGGCCAACACCGTGCTTTCCCATTCGGACTACCAGATGGTCAGTCTTGTCATCGACTCCCAGCGCGACACCGACCGCGTCGCCCGCTACCTCAGCGGCGGTTTCGTCGACGGGGTAATCATCGTCTCCGCCCGCCGCGAAGACCCAATCACCCGAGTCATCGAGAAGCTGCGTCTTCCGGCGGCTTTCGTTGGACATCCGCCAGAGCAGAGCCCGCTGCCATTCGTAGGAATCGACAACCGGGCATCAGCGCGCGCGATCACCGAACGCCTCATGCAGACCGGACGCAAGCGCATCGGCATGGTTGCCGCCGCACTCGATCGCGATTCCGGCGCCGACCGACTCGCCGGCTTCACGGATGCCCTGGGCGACCGCTTCGACCCTGCTCTCGTCGCCCGAGTACCGCTCTACACCTTCACCGACGGGATTGAAGGCATGTGCACGCTGCTTGAACGCGACCCGCTGATTGACGGCGTGTTCGCGGCTTCTGACGCCGTAGCAGCGGGAGCCATCGAAGCGCTCCGCCATGCCGGGCGCAGCGTGCCCGGTGACGTCGGCATCGTCGGATTTGACGACAGTTCCTGGGCGCTGCGCACCCAGCCACACCTGTCGACCGTGCACCAGCCGGCCTTCGGTCTGGGCGAGCGAGCAGCAGAGTGCGTGCTCGGCCAGCTGCGCGGCGAGGAGCAACCCGCCGACGGCATCCTTCTTCAGACACCTATCGTCTGGCGCGACTCCGCTTAAGCGACAAACGTTGGGGATTCCACACCCGGCGTGGCTTACACCACCTCCGCTGTACCTAGATTCGCGCCGGTAACTCCATGAACACCTGATGGCTGGCCACGGCGACGTTATATCAAAATCATGTATCTATCGACAAGTTCTACTCCGCGACAATAAACAGAACGGCCCACGTCCGAGGACGCGGGCCGTTCTTCGTGCAGAATCCGTGACTAGCTGGTGAGGCCGTCCACGTACTCCTGGTTGTCTTCGATCCACTGGGCGACGATCGGAGCGTAGTCCGAGCCGTCGTAGTCGACGAACATGGCCTCTTCGAGGGTGTACAGAGTCTCGAGGTCCATCTCGAAGCCTTCAATCCAGCCGCTGGCTTTGGGGAACTTCTCCGAGAAGTCGGCGCTGCCGAAGGCGTGCAGGCTCTCGACGGACTTGAGGGTACCCTCGGGGTCTTCGAGGTTCTTGATCGGGAACGAACCGTAAGCCCAGTGCGGCTCCCAGAGGGTCACGACGACGTTCTCGCCGGCATCCGTGGCTGCCTTGAGTTCGGTCAGCATGGCCGCCGTCGACGACGTGGTGAATTCCATGCCCTCGAGGCCGTAAGACGGAATGACGCGGTCTTCGGTCGCAGCGGTCAGGCCGGCGCCGGCTTCGATGCCCACAATCTGATTGCCGAACAGGTCAGCGTTCTCCGCCAGTTCGGCGAGCGAGTCGATCGGGGCGTCCGCGTTCACCGCGATGGTGAGCTTGGACTCGTTGTTCCAGGCGCCCAGGTCGGTGATCTCGTCGCCGTAGGTCTCGAGGTACTCGCCGTGGGTGTCGGGCAGCCAGATGTCCATGGTGAGGTCGTAGTCGCCAGTGGAGAGGCCCTCGTAGACGGGGGCGACGTCGGCGTACTCGAGTTCGACGTTGTAACCCTTCTCGTCGAGAATGGCTTTCCACAGCTCGGAGACCGCAACGCCTTCATCCCAGCCGTTGAACACGGCGAGGGTGACGTTCTTCTGGTCGTCGTTGCCGTTTCCGACCGTGTCGACCTCGGTTTCGGCGGCACAGCCCGCTAGGGCGAGGAGCGAAACCGCTCCAAGGGCGATAAGGGGTGTTGAACGAATTTTCATGCGTCTTCCTTTCGTGCCACCCGCTGCGGGCGACTGGGGATTGACTCGTGGTGCGTGCGCCAGCTCCCGTGGAGCCTGCGCACATGGAACGGATGCGGGGCATCCGTTGGGAGGAGGGACTCGGAATGACCAGGTCAGACGAGAGCCGATGCTGGCACGTTTGCCGGCTGTGCTGCAGAGTTCGCAGCCACGCGACTGGCCTTACGGGCAGCGAGAATACGTCCGAGCGGAGTGCTTCCATTGCCGAGCGCGGCGGTGACACGGTCGAGGAAGATCGCCAAGATGACCACGGCGAGACCGGCCTCGAAACCGAGGGCGACGTCAAGACGCGACAGCGCCGCCACAATCTCACCGCCGAGAGCACCGGCGCCGACCATGCCGGCGATGACGACCATCGAGAGCGACAGCATGATGACCTGGTTGATGCCGGCCATGATCGTCGGCGTTGCCAGCGGCAGCTGAATCTGCCTGAGGATACGCCACGGGCTCGCGCCGAAGGCCTGGCCGGCCTCGACGACCTCCTTGTCGACCCCGCGGATGCCGAGTTCGGTGAGCCGCACACCGGGTGCCATGGCAAAGATGATGGTTGCCACGATACCGGGAACCTCGCCGACCCGAAACAGAATGAGGGCCGGAACCAGGTAGACGAAGGCCGGCATAGTCTGCAGAAAGTCCAGCATCGGCCGGATGGCACTCGAGGCGACCGAAGATTTGGCCGCGAGAATACCGAGCGGAACACTCAGCCCGATGGCGATGATGCTCGCCACGAGAACGAGGGCGAGGGTCAACATCGCGTTTTCCCACTGATTGACGCCGAGAATGAGGCCGAGGCCGATCACGGTTCCCACGGCGAACTTCCAGCCGCGGACGGCGAAGCCGATGGCCGCCGCGATCGCGATGATGACGTAAAACGGCGGCGCGACGAGCACGAAGGCTATGCCTCCGAAGGCACCGTCAACAATCAGGCGAATGAAAGCAAAAACAAACCCGAAGGTAACCGTGATCCATTCGATAAAGGATTCGATCAAGGTGCCGAGGGGAATACGGAAGTCGTTCACGCTTCGGCTCCGTCCAGCGCGGTGTCGCGCAAAATATCGGTAATAACGTTGACCGGAATGGTCGCCGGCGGGTGGATCACCGGCAGTTCACCAGTGCTCGTGGTGACGTTGCCAATTGCAGCAAGCAGGGTGACACGCGGAATGACTCCGAGCAAGCGATTCTTCGAGTCGACGACTGCGATGGGCAGGTCGCTGCCGACGGAAGGCTCGACGAGATCGACAAGGGCAGTATCGGGCGCAACTGTGGTGGCATCGTCTCGAATGATTGTTCGGAGGTCGGCGTCCCCGGCCTTGACCATTTTGAGCACGTCGCGGTCGCGCACGATTCCGGCGAAACTGCGGTCGCGGTTGAGCACGAAAACAACGGATGTCTGGAGGTCTCGCATCGTGCGGAGCGCGGCTCGCGGGCCAGCCGTTTTGGTGACGACAGCCCGAACCGGTTCCATAACGGTAGTCGCGGTCAGCACGCGCGCCCGGTCGACGTCCTGCACGAACTGGGCGACGTAGTCGTTGGCCGGGTCGGTCAGGATCTCTTCCGGGGTGCCGATCTGCACGATGCGGCCGTCACGCATGACGGCGATGCGGTCGCCCAGGAACATGGCCTCGTTGAGGTCGTGGGTGATGAAGATGATGGTCTTGCCGAGCGCGGCCTGCAGCTCGATGAGCTGCTCCTGCATCTCACGGCGAATGAGCGGGTCGAGGGCCGAGAAGGCTTCGTCCATGAGCAGCACGTCGGTGTCGGCGGCGAGGGCTCGGCCGAGGCCCACTCGCTGCTGCATTCCGCCCGACAACTCGGACGGCAAGTTGTCGGCCCAGCCAGCGAGACCGACCAGGTCGATGATCGTCTGGGCCTTGGCGAGGCGCTCCGCTCGCCCCATGCCCTGAATCTCCAGGCCGTAGGCCACGTTGTCGATCACGGTGCGGTGTGGCAGCAGGGCGAAGTGCTGGAAGACCATGGAAATGCTCTTGCGGCGCACGTCGCGCAATTCCTTGGCCGACACGTCGGTGATGTCGGTGCCGCCAACGGTGACGGTGCCGGAGGTGGTCTCCCACAGGCCGTTGAGCATGCGAATGAGAGTCGACTTGCCCGAGCCGGACAGGCCCATGACGACGAAGATCTCGCCCCTCTTGACCTCGAAAGAAGCGTCGATGACGGCGGCCACTCCGAGGGAGGAGATTTCTGCGCGGCTCTTGCCGGCCTTGAGCTTCTTGACGATTTCATGCGGACGACGTCCGAATGCTTTGTAGAGGTGATCTGCCTTGACGGCTATGGTTTCTGAACTCTCGGTCACGCGTTCTCCGGTGCACGCCGAACGTAGCCGATTTCACGGCTGACACTGGGGCGTACTCTCTTGTCGGACGGGTTGGCGCCAAGCGGCCCGAACACGATAATCAATGTGAAATCAATCCGCGCGGGCTGGAGCAATCATGGGATCGCATCCTTCAGTGCCACACCATACGAAGGCGGCCGTTCCATCTCAAATGGTGGCTACGTCTGCGCGTCCTGGTGAAGGGTTGTAAGACCGTCGACAATCCTAACACACCCCGATTTCGGTCGACCGAAAGGGCAGGCAAAAAAGGGGTGCCGCCCGGGAGGATTCCTCCGGACGACACCCTGAGCGCGAGTCTAATACTCAGTTTTTCGACTCAAACGCCTTCCAATACCCGGGATTGTGCGGCCTTCTCTTCGGTACGCTGAGTGTCGGCGACGCTGACGTGACCGTGGGTGAGCATGGTACGTTCGTCAAACGGTTCAAGCTTGTCGAGCACGCGATCGACCTGCACCCGGTCCATTTCTTTGGTCCAGGAACCAATCATGACGGTCGCGACCGCGTTGCCGGTGAAGTTGGTCAGCGCGCGGGCCTCGGACATGAAGCGGTCGATGCCGACGATAAAGCCAACGCCGCCGACCAGTTGCGGGGCGTGCGCCTGCAGTCCGGCGGCCAGGGTGGCCAGGCCAGCGCCGGATACTCCGGCGGCTCCCTTGCTCGCGATGATCATGAACACGAGCAGGCCGATTTGCTCGCCGAGGGCGAGCGGCTGGCCGAGCGCATTGGCGATGAACAGCGACGCCATGGTGAGGTAGATGGCGGTGCCGTCGAGGTTGAACGAGTAGCCGGTGGGCACGGTGACGCCGACAACGGGCTTGGAGACGCCGAGGTGTTCCATCTTGGCGATCAGGCGCGGCAGGGCTGCTTCCGACGACGAAGTTGAGACGATGAGCAGGTATTCCCGGCCGAGGTAGCGCATGAGCTTGAAAATGTTCACGCCGGTGACCAGCTTGAGGAGGCCGCCAAGGATGACCACGATGAAGAGGATGCAGGTGATGTAGAAGGCGGCCATGAGCGTGAACAAACTGATTACGGCCTGGATGCCGGTGGCACCGACGACCGCCGCGATCGCACCGAATGCACCGATCGGGGCGAGCCACATGACCATGATCAGAATGCGAAAGACCAGGGCCTGCACGTGGGCTAGCCCATCGAGAATCGGCTTGCCGGCCGGGCCCATGCGCTGCAGCGCGAAGCCGGCGATGAGAGCCACGAGCAGCGTCTGCAGAATGTTCCCGCTGGTCAGCGACGAGAACAGGGTGGTGGGAACGATCCCGAGCAGGAACGATTTGGTGTCGGCCGATTCCGTGGCCGCGAAGGTGGCATCCGACAAGTTGATGCCCTCGCCCGGGTGAATCATGTTGCCCACGACCAGGCCGATGCCGAGCGCGAAGGTCGACATGATCAGGAAGTAGCCGAGAGCCAGGCCGCCGATCTTGCCGACGGTGGCGGCCTTGGCGATCGAGCCGATGCCGAGAATGATGGTGCAGAAGATGATCGGCGCGATCATCATCTTGATCAGGGCGATGAACAGGTCACCGAGCGGCTTGAGCGAGACCGCGAAACCCTCGGGTCCGCCCCAAACCAAGCCGACGACGATGCCGAGCACGACCGCGACGATGACGGCCATGTAGAGGTAGTGCGACGAGTCGATTCTCTTCTTGGGCTTGCCGGATTTGTTGAGTTTGGTACGGGTTGATGGCGTCGATGCCATGTCAGACTCCTATGTCTAGGCTTAACCGGGTCCACCAGGGGCTCCGGTCGGTGCAATTCGTTCCACATTGGTAGACGCACCCCGCTCGCGCACGGTTGCGGTCATATTGTTCACGAGCTCACGAAAGAGGCAGGTAGTGCGTAAGGAATGGAGCATCTCTCGGCGTCTCTTTTTCGCGCACGCATTGTTCATCGTCATGCTCACGCTCTTCGTCGGAACGGCCTTCTTCGTCGACGCGCGCGATCGCGGCTACGTCGAGACCGGCAACCGGATGCTCGCGGTCGCCACCGCCATCGCCGACAGTCCGCTCGTGCTCGCGGCGAGTGAGTCGGCCGACCCGAGCGCGTCGCTGCAGCCTTACGCGCTCGAGTTGAGCGCCGATGCGGGGCTCGATTTCATCACGATCATGGCCCCGGACCGTACCCGGTGGACCCACCCAACAGACACCGAGATCGGCAGGGACTACATCGGCGCCATCGCTCCGGCACTCTCCGGAACCGCCTTCACCGAAATCAGCACCGGAACCCTCGGGCCATCCGTTCGTGCCGTGGTGCCGGTAACGGATGCCGACGGCACCGTGCGCGCGCTCGTCGCGGTGGGCACCACGACGAGCAACATCACGATCGCCCTGAACGCCCGGTTACCCTCGGTGCTCGGTCTGGCTCTCGGGCTCCTCACGTCGGGGTCAGTGGTGACCTGGCTGCTGGGGCGCTACTTACGCCGGGTGACCCTGGGCTGGGGACCGGAGCACCTGGCGCAACTGTTCGTCTACTACGACTCGGTGCTGCACTCCGTGCGGGAGGGTCTGGTGCTGGTCGATCTGCACGGTGACCTCGTGCTCTACAACGATCAAGCGGCCACCCTGCTGGGGATTCCGCCGCGCCCGGCTGCGGGAAGTTTCGAGCGACCGCAGGCTTTGACCGCCCTGAGCCTGCCGCCGAGTCTCGGAGACCTGCTGCGGAGCGGCCGCAACGCGCACGACGAAATTCATGTGACCGGCACGCGAGTACTCGTAGTGAACCAGGAGCCGGCGACCGCCTCGGGGAACGCGGGTGCCCGGGCGGAACCGATGGGGTTCGTGGCGACGATTCGCGACCACACCGATCTGCAGAACCTGGGCAGTGAGCTGCAGTCAATGCGGACCCTGTCCGATGCACTGCGAGCGCAGACCCACGAGCATTCCAACCGGCTGCACACGATCGTGTCCCTGATGGAACTCGGCCGCACCGAGCAGGCGCTCGAATTCGCCACAAAAGACCTCGAATTGAGCCAGCGACTCGCCGACGAGATGGTCGGCTCGGTCGACGAACCGGTGATCAGCGCCCTGATCATGGGCAAATCGGCGCAGGCCAACGAACTGGGTATCACCCTGACCGTCACGGCGTCCGGCACGCTCGCGCAGTCCGGGCTGTCGATCCAGGACCTCGTGACGGTGCTCGGCAATCTGGTCGACAACGCGCTCGATGCGGCGGCGGGCGGCGAGGACCCACGCCGCGTATCGGTCACGGTGTCGTCGACCGAGCAGGCCGTCGTGATCGAGGTGGCCGACAGCGGTGCCGGTGTGGCGCTCGATGTCATCGATGAGGTGCTGCGGCTGGGATTCAGCACCAAGGGCACCGGCACGGTCGGCGGCCGCGGCCGCGGCCTCGGTTTGGCTTTGGTGCGCCAGGCGGTCCTGCGCCTCGGTGGCACACTCACCATCGGGCGTCGCGAGGGTGCAGTGTTCACGGTGACGATTCCGGCGATTGCTCTGCCCGCAGCGCCTCTGCCCGCAGCAGCAGACACCACGGCCGCACCGACACCGCCCGAAACGCTGGCCGCGGCGGTCGATCATGACTGACTCTGCACCGATTCGCGTGCTCGTCGTCGAGGACGAAGCACTCGCCGCCGAGGCGCACGCCGTCTACATCGGTCGCCTGGCCGGGTTCGAGCTCGTCGCCACGGTCGGCACCGGGCAGGAGGCCTTTCGCCGGGTAGCGGCCGCCGCCTCGGCCGGCACCCCGATCGACCTCGTGCTGATGGACATGAACCTGCCGGACAGCCACGGGCTCGACGTGAGCCGGCGCATCCGTTCAGCCGGTCTGGCCACGGATATCATCGCCATCACCGCGGTGCGCGACCTCGACAATGTACGCGGGGCGATCGCGGCCGGCGTTGTGCAGTACCTGATCAAGCCGTTCACCTACTCGACCTTCGCTGCGAAATTGTCCAGTTACCGGGACTTTCGTGCGGAACTGAACGCGCAGGCATCCGTTGTGACGCAGTCGGCGGTTGATCACGCGTTCGCGAGCCTGCGCGCGCCGACCGATATTCCGCTGCCGAAGGGCCTGGCCGATTCGACGCTGAATCCGCTGGTCACCTATCTGCAGGCCCGGACCGCGCCGGTCTCGGCGAGTGAGCTGATGGAGCCACTGGGGCTCTCCCGGGTAACCGCGCGCCGCTACCTGGAATATCTCGCCAACACCGGCCTCGTGCTGCGCGCACCGCGCTACGGCACGCCCGGGCGGCCCGAGAATGAGTACAGCTGGAAGCGCGGTCGTTAGCGGTTCGTGAAATTCGGTGACCGCTTTTCGATGAAGGCGGCCATGCCCTCGCTCTGATCATCGGTGGCGAACACCGAATGGAACAGGCGACGTTCCAAGTGGATGCCGCCGCTCAGCATCGATTCGTAAGCCGCGTTGACGACCTCCTTGGCGAGCATCGCGATCGGTGCCGATTTGGCCGCGATCTCCGTGGCGCTCGCGAGGGCATCGGCCAGCAGGTCGGCGGCGGGCACGATGCGGGCGACGAGACCGGCCCGCTCAGCTTCGACGGCGTCGATGGTACGGCCGGTGAGGATCATCTCCATCGCCTTGGCCTTGCCGACGGCGCGGGTCAGGCGCTGGGATCCGCCCATGCCGGGTATGACGCCGAGCTTGATCTCAGGCTGGCCGAACGTCGCGGTGTCGGAGGCGATAATGAAATCGCAGATCAGCGCGAGTTCGCAGCCGCCGCCGAGGGCGTGGCCGGAAACAGCGGCGATGACCGGGGTGCGCACGGCGGCGAGCTTGTCCCAGCCGGCGAACCAGTCCTGGAGGTACATATCCATGTAGCTCATCGACGCCATCTCCTTAATGTCGGCCCCGGCCGCGAAGGCCCGCTCCGAACCGGTGATGATGATCGCACCGATTTCGGGGTCGGTGTCGAGCCGGGTGGCGGCACCGACGACGTCCTGCATGGTGGCGAAGTTGAGGGCGTTCAGCGCCTTCGGGCGGTTGAGCGTGATCACGCCGACCCGGCCGTGGCGCTCGAGCAGGATGTTCTCGTAGGTGTCGGCGTCGGTCGGAGTTTCGGTCTGGGTTGTGTCGCTCATGCGGTGGCCTTTCTTTCGGTGTTCTGGCGGAGTTCGCCGGTCGTGTGAATTTCGCCGGTCATGCCGGGCTCGACGCTCGTGCCTGGCTGCACGCTCGTTTCGGGCTCGGCGGGAACGTGCACGCGTGGCAGGCGCAGCTCGCGCTCCCCCAACGGCGCGAAGTGCGCCTGCACATCGGTGCCGGACACGGCGTCCAGGCTGCTCGGCTGCCAGTTAGGGTTGCGGTCCTTGTCGATGACCTGGGCGCGAATGCCCTCGACCACATCGTGGCCGGCCACCATGCGCAGTGACACCCGGTACTCCTGCTCGAGTACGTCTTCGAGGTCGGCCAGGTCACGGGCGCGGCGGAGGGATTCGAGGGTGACCGTGAGCGCAGTGGGCGACTTGGCCAGAATGGCCGTGGCGGCGTCGCGGGCCGCAGCAACGGGAGAGTTCTGCAGCCGATCGATGATCCCGGGCAGGCTGTTGCCGGCGTAGCACTCATCGATCCAGGTGCGCTCGGCCAGCAGCGGGGCCGCGGGCACCGTCGACTCGGCGTACTCGGCGATGGCCGCGGCAACGGGCATCCGTTTGAGGGCATCGACCAGGGAGTCGAGCCGTGCCGAGTCGACGAAGCTGTCGGCGAGGTCGAGGGCGATCGCATCGGAACCGGTCATGGTCGCGGCGGTGAGGGCGAGATGGGTGCCGAGCTCGCCGGGGGTGCGCGAGTAGAGGTAGGTGCCGCCGACGTCGGGCACGAAACCGATGGTGGTTTCGGGCATGCCGAGCCGGGTGCGTTCGGTCACGACGCGGTGTGAGGCGTGGCCGGAGAGGCCGACTCCCCCGCCGAGCACGATGCGGTCCATCAGGGCGACGAAGGGTTTAGGGTACCGCTTGATCTGCGCGTTGAGAGTGTACTCGTCGGCCCAGAAGTACGCGTTCTCGTCGGGGTCGGTGCGTGCGTCACGGTAGATCGAGACGATGTCGCCGCCGGCGCACAGGGCGCGGTCGCCGCTGCCGGTGAGCAGCACAGTCTGCACGGTGTCATCGTCTGCCCAGTCGGTGAGTGCCGCGGTGATCGACCGGATCATGCCGTGGGTCAGCGCGTTGAGCGCCTTGGGCCGGTTCAGGATGATGCGGGCCAGCGGTCCGTCGCGCTGCAGCAGCACCTCCGCGCTGGACTCGGTGCTTCGCTCTGTATTTGACAGGGAGCCGAACTCAGCTCTGGATAACTCGGTGTGGGACAAACCTGACCTTTCCGCGACGGTGCGGCCGGACTCCTGCACGAACCCGGACTCTTGGCCACAGTCTAACGAGGTGCGTCGATCCGACCTCAGCCTGAAGGCCAGGGGATCATTGTTCGGGACATTGGTCTGGCGCTCCACATTTCACATCAAAGGGCCCCGCAGCTCGTTATTCAGTAAGCCCCGCCAGAGCTGGCCGGTGAGGCTCAGTCGCTCGCGGCACGTGTTAGAGAAGTTGGCACGTGAGCAAACCGGTGCCACCTTCTCAAACACCTGTCCCGAACGCAAACCCGACGCGATCGGGCGGCCGAAAACCCAGAAACGGACACAAAAAATCCCCGCCGCACTGAGAAACAGTGACGACGAGGATTGGTGGTGTGAGCTGCCGACACCGGTCAACACGTTCCACCGCTGAAACTTGCTGAACGGCGAAGCCATGCCCTCCTCTCAGCCCTGATGACAATCCGCCTGCACAGCACCGGCTTCACCACATTGCGTGCACAGTCAGCACGGGCCCTCGGAACCATTCGCCCACCGGAATTTGTCAAGGTGAATGAGGCCAGTGGGAGTTTAGGCGGCTAGTTCGAGCCCGTCGTTCTCGGTGAGTTCGTCGGCCGGTTTGTTGATCCATGCCGTCGCGGGAATGGTCAGGAT